>PAHT02000071.1 GCA_002705045.2 Paracoccaceae bacterium
AGTTGTCACGTTCTGTCACGTTTTGTCACAAATGAGACGAGTGAATCGGCGTAAGTGTTTGTTTTAACTCAATAACTTTTGGACTAGGGCGTACCATTTTACTTGAAACATCGCTCGTCATTCAGTGTCCACAAACAATATTAACTAACGGTTCGATTTTTGGATCGATGACAGTATTGTAAACAAATTCCATACTTTGGCTTTAGCTAAAATTTTCTTTCTTAAGAAGAGCTTCAGATCATTAGTATTTATTTTAATGCAAATAATATTTGTCTGTTCGACTTAAATAAATAAAAAAAATTAAAGTAATAAGGTATACACCAAATCCTTTGATTGTTCTCACACTTAAAATAAAAATGTTTTACTGAACCGACTGGACTCCCATGCTTTCACTCTTCCAACCGTTAATTCCAGCTTCAACATTATAAACCTTAAAAAATAGTTCCTTGCTAGATAAATAGTCGGCCAAAATCAAGGACCGTCTTCCACTCCGACAAATAATGATAAGCGGGTCATATCTCTTAACATTCGTTTTAAGCTCTATTAACCATTTTTCTAAATTATATTTTCCGGCTGAGTCAAAAAAAGTAATTAGATGGCTATTTGGAATAATTCCTGTTTCCCTCCATTCAAATTCTTCCCTAATATCAACTATCGAAATACCCTCTAGCAGTAATGCTTTGAGTTTTTGATTATCTATATTCTCGACGTCCGCGTAAGCTGAAACTGCCGAACATATAAAAATAAGTTTTCCAATAAAAATCTTAGAAAGATTCCTTTTCAAAAAATTAAAAAAATTTATCAAATCAAAGTACCCATTTTTACCGCCGTATCAGCCATTCTATTGGAAAAACCCCATTCATTATCATACCATGAAAGAACACGAACCAGTCCATTCGATAAAACTTTAGTTTCTTGTGCAGCCAACGTTGAAGAAGCAGACCAATGATTAAAATCAATTGAGACCAACGATCTAGTTTCAAAACCCAAAATACCCTTTAAATCTCCATCAGACGCCCTTTTAATTGATTCATTAATTTTTCCTACACTAACCTTCTCTTCGGCTACAAATTTAAAATCAATGCATGAAACATTAGGTGTAGGAACCCGAATTGCTGAACCATCCAATTTGCCCTCAAGCTCTGGCAAAACAAGTGAAACTGCCTTTGCAGCTCCAGTTGAAGTCGGTATCATACTTATTGCTGAAGCTCGGCCTCTATAAAGATCCGTATGCATCGTATCTAGCGAAGGTTGATCTCCAGTATAACTATGAATCGTAGTCATATAGCCTGATTTTATTCCAAACGAATCATGTAAGACCTTTGCAACTGGTGCTAAGCAATTAGTTGTGCATGAAGCATTTGAAACAATTAAATCCTCGGCGCTTAGACTTTCGTGATTCACTCCATAAACTATGGTTTTATCGGAACCAGATGATGGAGCGGACACAAGAACCCGTTTCGAACCATTTTTTAAATGCATAGCGGCTTTAACACCATCGGTAAAAAATCCAGTACATTCTAGAGCTATGTCGACATCAGACCATTCAAGCTGACTGGGATCTCGTTCCGAGCTAACCCTCATCATACCTCGCCCTGCGTCTATTCCTTTATCACAAACCTTAACGGGAAAAGGAAATCTTCCATGAACACTATCAAATTGCAACAGATGGGCATTACTATCAACGGATCCTAAATCATTTATAGCNATTACCGCTATATCTTTACGCCCACTCTCAATTATTCCTCTCAAAATGTTTCTTCCAATCCGTCCAAAACCATTTATCCCAACTTTTACCACCATACTCTTACCTCTTTTTTATCTTTAAATTTAATCTGATCACGGTAACTTATCGCGCATAGAATACCACAACATTGCCAGAGCCATCAACGGCCATCTAAATAATTCACCTCCAGGAAACTTTTTAATCGGCAACTCAGATAATATATCAAAACGCTCCGANTATCCTTGAACTGCNTCAGACATAAGTCTACCAGCCAAAGTTGCCATGGCCACTCCCTGCCCGGAATAACCTGAGGCAGAAAAAATATTGGAACTTACTCTTCTNAAATCAGGCANACGATTCATTGTTACCGCGAGTGTACCGCCCCAGCTATAATCTATTTTTATGTTAATTAATTGTGGAAAAATATCAACCATTGCAGCTTNAACNNTCTGGCTAATATTTTTAGGAAAAGTATATCTATAATTCTCCCCACCACCAAANAGAAGTCGATAATCTGGAGTTANCCTATAATAATTAACAACAAATTTACTATCAGCTACAGCTAATTTATTCTTAATTAAATCCTCAGCTTTTTGTTTCCCTAATGGTTCAGTGACATTAATGAAATTGTTTATTGGCATGACATGTGATGCAACCTCTGGCTCTAAATTTCCAATATAACCATTACAAGCAAGAATTAAGAAACGCGCCTTTACCATTTTATCTAAGGTTTCAATCTGAATAACGGAACCTTTTGTAATTTTTCTAACTCTACTCTCTTCANAGATTTTTACGCCGCTTTCTTTAGCTGCGTTCGCTAGGCCCAATCCAAATTTAAGTGGATTTAAATGCCCAGCNCCCATATCAAGCGAACCTCCAACATACTTTTCAGTTCCAAGCAAGGATCTTATACCAATTTCATCAAGAAACGAAATCTCTTCGTAATTATGAAGTTTATTTAATTGCTCCACCTCCTCTTTGCATTTATCTAGAGATTTCTTTCTAAGTTCCGCATGGATTATTCCCGGATAATAATCACAGTTAATTTTATATTTCCCAATTCGCTCTCTAACCTCATTTTTTGCGGATTCCCCGATATCCCAGAGAATTTTTGCTTTCTCTATGCCAAAACTTTCCTTTAATTCGAGAACGCTCCACCNTTGNCCNCTACAAACCTGNCCACCATTTCGACCCGAAGCACCNAATGCTACTCGTTGTGCTTCTAACAAAATCACTTCATAACCTTTTTCAGCTAATGAAAGTGCCGCTGAAAGTCCGGTATAGCCNCCTCCTATAACACAGACATCACAGTTTATATTCTCTTGAAGCGGGGGAAATTTAGTCAAAAATTTTGCTGTTTCNGCATAATAGCTTTTTGGATACTCTCCAAACCTATCATTTTGAGTAAGGATATCCATCAGACGTTNAGCAACAAATGTTCTCTCTCCCACGGACTTATTACTTCCAAGAAAGCCTCTGCCTCATACATTTTNACCGATTTGTATACNTTACAGAAATTTTTACCTAATACACGCTCTAATTCTGGAGCATCATCAAACAATTCCAAACCCTCCAGCAACCCTCTCGGAAGCGCCCTTGGTAGAGAATAAGCTTCGCCTTTAACCTCCGCCCGTGGTTCCAATTGTTGCTTCATTCCCAAAAACCCACATGCAAGTGAGGCAGCGATAGCCAAATAAGGATTGCTATCCATACCAACTACTCGATTCTCAATCCTAATTGCATCTGGACTTGATAACGGAACCCTAAGACCAGTCGTGCGGTTATCCCGACCCCACTCCAAATTTATTGGAGCAGACCCAATTGCCATGTACCTACGATAAGAGTTNACGTACGGGGCCATCAGACTTATCGCCTTAGGAAGAAAATGTTGTTGCCCGCCCAAAAAATTGTAAAAATATGAGGTCGGTTGACCATCTTCTCCAGAAAAAATATTTTTCCGTGATTTAATATCTCGCACAGATTGATGAATATGCATCGCACTTCCAGGTTCATCTTGCATTGGTTTTGCCATAAATGTCGCAAAACAATTCTGTCTTAATGCCGCCTCCCTTATCAACCGTTTAAAGTAGAATACTTGATCAGCTAACTTAACAGGATCTCCATGAACTAAATTAATTTCAATCTGTCCAGCGCCACCCTCCTGCATAATTGTATCAATATCAAAACCTTGAGCTTCAGCGAAATCATAAATATCGTCTATAACTGGACCATATTCGTCTACAGCCATCATACTGTATGCTTGACGAGAGGCAACTCTACGTCCAGTTCGGCCCATCGTTGGTTCAATTGGCAAGTTAGGATCTAAATTTGGCTTTGTTAAATAAAACTCAATTTCTGGGGCAACAAGTGGTTCCCATCCTTTATCATTATATAAGCTTACGACTTTCTTGAGAACATTACGCGGNACTAGATCAATTGGCTTTCCAGCTAAATCCTGAGCATCGTGAATAACTTGGACTGTAATATCTCCNGACCATGGAGANCAGACGGCAGTAGANAAATCTGGAATCAGAACCATGTCGTGCTCCGTCCACTGATCNCGTATTTGCATATCAACATAGTCNCCAGAGATCGTCTGATAAAATATCGATAATGGCATGAACATTTGTTCTTGCCTTGAAAACTTNTTTGAAGGCATGGCCTTTCCACGCGACACTCCTGCAAGATCAGACAGAATACATTCAACTTCCTCTATTCGACGACCGTTTAGCCANCTCTGAAACTGATCAGGAAGAAACTTTAAATATTCGTCTTGCATCTTAAATTCTCCCAACTTTTTTGGTCTGTGCTCCAGCTTTTTTTCCGAGTAAGCATAACCAATCATGCGCAACAGTAGCCGCGGCTAAAGCAGAAATTTCTGCCTTATCATATGGAGGAGAAACCTCAACAATATCCATTCCTATTAATTTTTTATTTTCCAAACTTCGAACTATTTCAAGTCCTTGCCATGTAGCCAGACCACCCACTACGGGAGTACCNGTTCCAGGAGCAAAAGCAGGATCTAAGCCATCTATGTCAAATGAAATATATAATGGTGAGTCCTTAACTCGATCAAGTATTACATCTATTGTCGCATTTATACCATTACGGTGCACCCAAGGAGCTGTAAGTACCTCAAAGCCCAAATCAGAATCGTTAAACGTTCTTAAACCAACCTGAACTGATTTTTCAACATCAATTAAACCATCCCTGGCCGCTCGAGCAAACATTGTCCCATGGTCTATTCTCAAACCGTCATCAGGCCAAGTATCGCAATGAGCGTCAACCTGAAGCAAAGCTACTGGTCCATACTTTTCAGCGTGAGCCTTCAATAACGGATATGAAATAAAATGATCTCCACCAAGAGTTAACATTTTACATTCATTTTTAATAATATTCTTGGCATGGAAATAAATAGTGTCAATTATAGTGCTCTGGTCATGAGGGTCTATGACACAATCGCCCCAGTCAATTATATTAAGACTAGCCGCCAAATCAAACCCAAACGGAAAGGATTTTAATTCGGCAAGTTGTGTCGAGGCTTCTCTGATCGACCGNGGTCCAAATCGACAACCCGGTCTATTTGTAACAGCTGAGTCAAATGGTATTCCCGATACCACCACATCGACGCCAGAGAGATCTCTAGAATACCTACGCCGCAAAAAACTCAAAACCCCACCATAAGTCATCTCTGGCCACATTTGAAAATTGTTGTCAACTCTGAACGCTTGATCGCCTTTTTTTTCCATTAATCNGTCTCCCGTAAGGTTGTGTTTTACATAAAAATAATGTCAAATACAAACTTAATAATTGAAAGATAACATAATGACTGAGATCTTNGAGAAGCAGTTCGATTTAACTGATAATGGTATTGATTCTTCACAATTACAAGAATGGGATCAGAAGCATTTTATGCATCCTTGGGCAGAGGTCTCGAAAGCAAAGCCTAATTTTGGTATTATTGCTGAAGGTAAGGGAATTCACTTGTATGATGAGACTGGAAAAAAATATATTGATGGACCGGGTGGAATGTGGTGTGTCAACCTAGGCTACGGGCGCCACGAAATAGCCTCAGCTGTTTCGGATCAGCTCCTGAAACTCCCATACACCAGCCCNTGGACTTCAACAACTGAACCAGCTTCTATTCTTGCCAAACGAATTGCGGAGAAAACTCCTGAGGGGCTAAACACTATTTTCTTCTCCACCTGCGGATCTACCGCCATCGACACTGCGATAAGGTTTGTACATTTTTTTAATAACGTATTTGGAAAAAAAAATAAAAAAATCATTATTAGNCGAGAAAAAAGTTATCATGGTTCAACTTANTTGTCAGCAAGNGTNTCTGGAAAAGAACGTGATAAACGCGATTTAGACACTAACGAAAATCTCGTTAGGTTTATTCCAGATGTTAATCCGTACATCCGTCCACCAAATATTAGTGTTGAAAAATGGTGTGACGAAAAAATCTCCGATTTGGAGAACTGCATTAATGACGCTGGACCAGAAAATGTCGCGGCCTTCATAGCTGAACCAATTCTTGCCTCGGGAGGAGTGATTATTCCACCTGAAGGTTACCACCAANGATCATTAGAAATATGTCAAAAATACGNTGTGCTTTACATTTCGGATGANGTGGTNACAGGATTTGGTCGCCTTGGTCATTGGTTTGCATCGAAGGACGTGTTCGGATTACAGCCAGATATAATAACCTGCGCGAAGGGTTTAACGTCAGGTTATGTACCAATGGGAGCTACAATTATCTCAGACAAACTAATGAAAAGTTTAGCTAACGAGTGTAAAGAGTCTACCCTTTTCAGCCATGGTTTTACCTATTCTGGTCATCCTGCTGCTGCTGTGGCAGCCTTNAAAACGATGGACTTAATTGAAGAGGAAAAAATATTAGAACATGTGCGTCAGATCACGCCGCATTTTCAAAACCGACTAAGAAAGTTAGGAGAAAAATACGAAATTATTGGGAATGCAAGAGGAATTGGGTTNCTAGGTTGTTTGGAAGGCAATACTAGTTTGGGTTTGACGGCATCCGAAACACTCTCCGGTGACTANAAGTTTGGGGAACTTATTGATGCAGCTACCGAAAAACGTGGATTNCTTGTTCGACCAATTATCAATATGTGTGTATTTTCTCCTCCATTAATNATAACAAAAANCCAAGTCGATGAGATGTTTGACATTCTTGATGACTCNTTAAATGAAGTNCAAAATAAGTTAAAAAACGAAAAAACTTAAANTTTTAGTATATTTAATTNCAAAAATACTTTTTAATANAAAAAATANACATAATAGTGGAGATCTAATTATGAGAGTATTCAAGAAATTAAAAGTAACCGCCTTGATCACTTCACTTTTTTTAAGTGGGACAGCTGTCTCGGCAAACGATCAAATTATTGTATTTGACTGGGGTGGGTACGAAGATCCAGCCTTTTTTACTGCATATGTGGATAAATACGGAACAAGTCCAGAATATAGCTTTTTCTCAGACGAAGAGGAAGCTTTTCAAAAAGTTAGAGCCGGTTTTAAAGCCGATCTCGGACATCCATGTTCACAATCAATAGTAAAGTGGAGAAACGCAGGGATAATTGAGCCAATCGATACATCNAGACTTAAGAATTGGANCAAAGTTATGAAAAACTTTGCAGAGATGGAGGGGTTCCAAGTTGATGGCGAACAATGGGCGATACCAATCGATTGGGGCGCTACCGCTCTTACTTATCACACAGACGCACTAACTGAAGAGGAAGCNTCAACATTAATGTCATTTACTAACCCAAAGTTTAAAGGAAAGGTATCTCTTGTAGACAATGTAGATGATGCTTATGCCTTGGGCTTTCTTGCTACCGGAANCATGGATTGGACAAAGGCCACTGATGAGGATTTNAAAAAAGCGTCNGCATTTCTTCGTAAAGTACACCCNAATGTNAGAAAATATCATGCCGATGGTGCAGAGGGTGCAGCGTTGATGAAAAGCGGTGAAATTGTTCTTGAATGGACTTGGAATGAGGTATCACACACGCTTGGNTTTTGGGAAGAATTGCCTATCGCAATGAACCGAAATACTAAAGAAGGATCCTCTACCTGGGTTTGTGGCTATACCAAAATGAAGGATGGTCCNGGTTCAGATGATCAGGTATATGACTTTCTCGATGCTTGGCTAGAGGACTCGTCGGCCGAATATATGGTAACTGAATGGGGATATGGTCACTCCAATGGTAAAGTTATGGACGCGATTGGAGAAGAAAATAATTTTGGTACTCTAGAAAGTTATCAACAAAACACATTGTGGCAAGCTCCAGCTTCCCCTCAAATGAGAGAGAAGATGATCAAAGAATTTGAGCTTATTAAAGCTGGATTTTGATGNAAGGAATATAAACTGGGAGGCGGGATNACCCGCCCTCAAACTATAAAAAAATAACAAAGGANTCTGAATTCCAACTTACAGACACANGGTCGCCTGTCTTCAACTCGGCGNTTTCATTGGAATGCATTTCTGAGATAAGCAGCTCGAACTCGCTATTTATTAATACCTTATATTGGATGAAGTCACCAAAGAATGATATTTCCTCTATTTGGGCTTCTTTACTATTGACCGTTTTTTTTCTCTCAGTTCTATTAATTTGTAATGATTCTGGCCTAATTCCTAATTCAATAAATCCAATACTTGGCTCATTAGAAAATTGACTTCTATTTAATGAAATTTTTCCCAAAGTTTCGGATTTTATATCAACTTTTTCATTTGAAACAGTCTCTATTTTACCCTTAAAAAAATTCATATTACCAATAAATGATGCAACACGTTTTGAAGCAGGTTTTAAATAAAGTTCTCGCGGCGAAGCTTTTTGTTCAACTTTTCCATCAAACATAACGGCAATATTGTCACTCATTGTCAGAGCTTCCTCCTGATCATGTGTCACCAAAATAAAGGTAATCCCAATCGCTCTTTGAAGCGCTCGCAATTCAATCTGCATTTGCTCCCTTAATTTTTTGTCTAACGCGGAAAGAGGCTCATCTAATAATAATACTTTCGGTCTTAAAATAAGTGCCCTTGCCAATGCAACCCGTTGTCTCTGACCGCCTGATAATGCGCTGGCCGATCGCTTATTTAGTCCAGTTAAACCAACTAGATTTAACATTTCGTCAACCATACCACCTATTTTCTCTTTGGCAATCTTACGGTTTTTCAGACCGTATCCAACATTTTCTTCAACATTTAAATGAGGAAATATTGCATAGTTCTGAAAAACCATATTCGTTGGTCTAAGATTTGGTTCGACAGCCACCATTTCTTTTTCATCAATAATAATTTTTCCATTCTCAGGCTTCTCNAAACCAGCNATCANACGNAAAAGAGTCGTTTTACCACANCCAGACGGTCCNAGAAGTGAGAAAAACTCACCCTTACCAATATTAAGAGATACCCCATTCACAGCTCTAACACTACCAAAAGACTTTTCGACGTCCGTTAACATAACTATTGAACGGNTTTTACTCTGAACCATCACAGAATCTCCAACGCTTCNCTTTTCGAAATTCTCCGCCTAAAAAATTCACTCAGAGATAGAAGCAGTAACGAAAATAATAACAGAATTGTTCCAAGAGCCATTACGCTTGGTAACTTAACTGGAAACCGAAATTGAGCCCAGATATAAACTGGCAGTGTGGGCTCAGTTCCTGTCAAAAAGAACGCAATCATAAATTCGTCAAGCGATATGGTAAAACCTATTATAAAACTTGCCATCAATCCTGGAGCTACCATTGGCAAGATTATTCTTCTGAATGTACCAAAAGCAGTCTCACCCAAATCCATTGAAGCCTCCTCAATACTTTGGTCAAGATTATTAAAAGCTGACAACATCACCAAGGTCGAAAATGGCATTATCAATAATGTGTGGCCTAGAATAACCGTCCAAAGATTCAACGAAAGTCCTAGTTGCATGAGGACAATTAACAGTGCAACCCCAATTATAAGCTCTGGTATAACTAACGGAACTAAAATAAACGAAAGTGAANGTTTCTTTCCAAAAAACTCGTATCGAGAATTTGCTCTTGCTGTCAAAACACCGAGTAGAGTCCCAAGAATTGACGCTGTAATAGCNACAAAGAGCGAATTTTTTAAAGCAGCATGCAGCGTNTGNTCTGATAATAACGCTTCGAACCACCGTAAAGAAAAGCCCTCTATAGGAAAAGCAATAACCTGACTTTGATTAAATGCAAATATTGGTAATAAAAGCGCCGGGGCGTAGAAGAAAATTAAAGCAATNATAACTAATAACCTTAGATATTTTCCATTTTTTGACATCTTAATATTTCCTCAAAAGATTACGATTATAAAGAACAAAAATTAACGAAATAGATGTCACAATTATTAATGACGATACTGATAAAGCTGCACCCAGCGGTGCATTATTNGCTTTTGAAAATTGAACTTGTATCATATTGGCTATCATTAGTCCGTCTGTACCACCCACCAGCTTAGGCGTTATATATTCACCAATTGTAGGAATAAAAACAATTAAACCAGCGGCAACGACACCAGGCATTGATAAGGGTAAAACAATGCGAAAAAATTGTTTGGCAGCACCATCTCCCAAATCTCTTGAAGCTTCTAATAGTGATCGATCAATTTTCTCCANCGAAACAAATATTGGAAGAATGGCAAAAGGTGCCCATCCATGGGTCAATGCCAAAATTACCGCATTAGCATTATAAAGTATCACCGTTAAAGGTTCAGTTATAAGTTCTAGCCATAGTAAAAAAGAATTCAAAACACCGTTATAACCTAATATGACCTTCCATAAAAACATCCGAAGCAAATAACTTGTCCAGAACGGTATAGTTACAAGGAATATCCAAAGTGTTTTTTTGGAACCTCCATAAAATGAAATGTAATAGGCAACAGGAAACGCGATAAGAATAGTTAAGACTGTAACCGAGAGGGAGATAAAAAGTGACCGCTGAAAGAGCATCTGATAAACAGGGTGAGTCCAAGCTTCTATGTAATTATTGATTGTTAAAGTCTTGTCTAAGGTCAAATAATCCTGTGTCCAAAAACTCAAAGTTAGCATCAGTAATAGAGGAGCAAGCAGAAGCAACAACGCAAAAATAAATGGCGNACCTAACANACGCCAACCTNTNATATTGTTTTTNNCCGNAGCACTCATTTTNTTGAACNACTCTTCTAAATTAAATCGAATTAATCATGTTGGTATTTATTGAGACTAATTNGCCCTCANCAGGCGCGTCAGGTAANTTTAGCACNGGCATTATTTTTCTAAGATGATCATGGTACGTCTTCACACCATACTCCAAATCTGATAAAATTATACCTGAATAAGCAGACGATTTAGTTGCCTCACAAGACCAAGCTGTAAGCATTTGATCCTCTTTGGCTGTATCACGATCTATCCGGCCACTTAGATACCGGGCTATTCTAAGATTCCGTGTTTCATCCTCATATCGTAATGTGCCACCACGTTGAATAGTTTGCGTAGCCGATATTGGTATTTCCATATAATANATCACACTGTCAGGATAAAAACCAAATACAAGGTTAGGAAACATTCCAGCGTAAAGCCACCTAGTCTGACTTTTTGAAGAAAGTTTTGCAACCNTCGGAAGAAATTTAAGGTAATTCCTCACACTCCATCTTTTACTCGGTTTTTTGTTAAAAACTCCCACTGATCGTGATGTCCCGTTGTGAAACGGTTCATCATTATAATTCTGTCCATACAAATCGTCCAAGCCNGGATGAGCTTGTTTTACATGATAACCTTCATTATCCACATCTCGAACTGACTTCCAATTTACATCAATAATATCGNACCACTCGCTCTCCGGAACGGGAATCATTTTGTCTAAACCAAATTCCGTTATTTCGTGTTCAAACCTGGCCATGATTTCTTTGACACTTGGTTGNTAGCTATCTTTGAACTTTACAAAAATAAATCCATGCCAAATTTCCATATTTAATGGAATTAATCCCAATTTATTTCGATCCATCTCCGGAAAAGACTCTTTNCGCGCGATACCACGTGTCGCACCATCCAAACCATAGGTCCAGCCATGGTAAGGACAGACAATTGATTTATTACACTTACCTTTTTTTTCTGGGACTACTCTGGATCCTCTATGCCGACAAAGATTATGGAAAGCTCGTACTTTACCATCGGATCCTCTAATAACAAAACCTCTTTCGTCTGCAATATCTAGAGTTATGTAGGTTCCAGGATCTATTATGGCATTTATGTGGCCGACCAACTGCCAGTGCTGTCTAAATAAAACTTCCTGTTCAAGTCTAAATAGGTCTTCAGAAAAGTATGTCCAGCCTGGCAAGCCTGACCGATCCCAACAGGAAGGAACAACTTGCTCATTACAATTAGTTTGTGTCATTTTGAATAGCTTCCCCAACTACTTAATAAATTTTATAAGTAAAAATTACTAATTCACGGCTCCATTACTACCAATTTTTATGGTAACAAGATACAAAAAAATAAATAGCTTTTCTTTAAAGTTATATGTAAAAATTATAGACTAAAGGCTAAAAATTATGGGATTAATTGAGCAATGCAATGAAGTTGTAATCATAGGTGCAGGGATTGCTGGATTAGCAGCGGCAAAAATCCTTGAACAAAATGGGATATCATTCCAACTTTTAGAAGCCTCTCACCGAATAGGTGGAAGAGCTTATAGTGAAAAGCTTTCAAATAATAGTTGGTTTGATCTAGGTTGTTCGTATCTTCATAACGGAACTATTAATCCGTTTGTTTCAATCGCAAATAATATGAAATTTCCAATCGATATCAACAATGGAAATCTCTTTGATTCAAATAAAACCCATTACTTTTCAAATGGTAGAAAAATAGACTTCGGATCATCCAATCCGTTTGATGAAGCGCACGATAATTTTCTAAAAACAATACAAAATCTACAAACGGATTATGCTCTGGCTGAAACTATGGACATTAAGGACCCATATTTTCCAGTACATTGTCATCTCTGCGCTAATTTAAACGCCGCAGATCCTGATCTTATTTCATCAAAAGATTATAAAGCTTCACTTTATAAAGGTCCTGATTATCCAGTACCAAAAGGTTTTGGGAACTTAATTAAAGATTGGGCTCAGAATATTAATGTAAATTTAAATACCAAAATAACACAGATAAATTGGGAAAACCCTGTGATAAAACTTAAAAGTTCAAAAGGTACCGTGTTTGCTAAAAAATTAATTTTGACTGTTTCTACTGGAATTTTATCTGGAGGCGATATTGAAATGATACCAAGTTTTCCGAAGGAAACATTAACTGCAATTGACGATCTACCCATGGGAACATTAAATAAGATTGGAGTTTGTTTTAAAAAACAATTATTTTCTTCAAATGAACAAGGCTGGTATGTAAGTTGGCCCAATACTGCAAATATCCAAGAACACGAAATTGGGAGTTTTCAGGTTAGCACGACCGGCCCCCAAAATGCAGTTGTTTTTGCCGGTGGAAGATATGGAAAGTGGTTAGAGGAACGTGGGTCAAAAGTTATGCGTGATTATGCTATTTCAAGGATAGAAGATGTTTTTGGGACGGCATATACTAAAAATTTACAAAGTTCCATCACTACAGCGTGGTCGTCAGAACCACTCACAAAGGGTTCTTACTCTTATGCAGTTCCAGGTAAAAGCGGTTCAAGAAAAATACTGTCTAATGCTTTGGACAAACGAATTTATATCACCGGAGAAGCCACCGATACTAATCACTACGGTACAGCCCATGGAGCATACTTTTCAGGTATTAGAGCAGCTACCGAAATAATAGCTAATTTTTGATAATCAAAGCCTATTTACTTAAATAGCATCTAAATAGGTCGCAACCTCAAAATCTTCCATTCTATCCGCAAATGTATTAAATTCTTGTAACTTTAAGCTCGAAAACACTTCTATGAATGTATCGGAATAAAAAGTCTTGTTAAAAGCTCCACTTCTGAAAATGCTTACCGCTGATTTCCAACTTGATGGTATTTGTTCTAAATTTTTTGCATAACTATCGCCATCGATGGGGTCAGATACTATAGTTTTTTTTTCAATACCATCTAATACACCACTTAGAATTGCAGCTGCGACTAGGTAAGGGTTAGCATCTGCACCTGCAACTCTATGTTCAATTCGTGTATTCTCCGGCAATCCTCCAGGTATGCGAACAGACGCAGTACGGTTTTCGTAACCCCAAGAAATAGAAGTAGGCGCATGAGTACCCGGTTTTAATCGCCTATAAGAATTCAGATGGGGAGCAAAGATAAGTGTCGACTCTTTCATGGTATTTATTAAACCACCCACAGCATTCTTTAAAATAGTATTGCAGGATTCAGATTTAGAGTTGAAAATATTGTCGCCTAAGTTATTGAGAATGCTCAAATGTAAATGCATACCATTGCCTGCAATATCCAAAAATGGCTTTGCCATAAAAGTTGCTTTAAAACCGTGGCTCTGCGCAACACCACGTACTATCCTTCTAAAAAACAGAGCGTTATCAGCTGAAATCAATGGGTTTGAAGTATGGGTCAAATTGATCTCAAACTGTCCAACGCCATTTTCGGATATTGCGCTGTCTGAAGGAATATTATGATTTTTACAAGCAATAGACACATCTGAAAAAAAATTTTCAAAGTCATCAAGTTCATCGATAGAAAGAACTGAAGTATTTAACAACCGGGTTTTTTTCATAGGGTTTTTTGAAACTAAAGGTTTATTAGAATTTGGGTCCAAAAGATAAAACTCAAGCTCAAACGCAACTATTGGCTTTAATCCAATAGCTACATATTTTTCTATCACACTATGAAGTATTTGCCTGGGGTCAATTGGTGAAGGTTGATTTCTCTCATCACTCATCCAGCACGGCAAAACCGCAGTTGGGCGATCAAGCCAATTAATTGGAATCAATTCTGCACCAGTCGGGGTGACAATACCATCTGCATCGCCCGTATTAAACAAAAAGGGACTATTTAATAAATCTGAACCCCATATATCGATACAAGAGGTCGAGAGTGGCATTCGGCTTCCTTGTTTAAGAAGCTTATTTATGCTTTTAGACGGGAATCTTTTTCCTCTTAAAATTCCATTCAAATCACACACAGCAAGCCTTACACTTTCAACACTTTGATTATTTTTTAACCAAATTGGGACAGAAGGCCCTTTACCATTTGTCATTTAGATCATCTTACTTTTTTAAATCCAACAAAAAAACTGGAAAACAATTTTGATTTAATACCTTAACTTAAACTTTGAACGTTAATTAATTTTCGCAATTCAGCCTTTTGAATTTTACCTGTAGAGGTTTTTGGAATTGTTTGAAAGATAAATTCTTTTGGAACTTTGTAACCAGCCAAGTTTTGTTTGCAATGATCTATTAGATCCGATTCGTCTATGGTCATATTTGGTTTCAACTCAATAAAAGCGCAGGGCACTTCACCCCATTTCTCATCTGGCTTAGAAACAACTCCACAAAATGCAATTGCTTCATGCAAGTATAAGCAATCTTCAATTTCAATTGAAGAAATATTTTCACCGCCAGAAATGATGATATCCTTTGCCCTATCTTTTAATTGTAAATAGCCATCGGGATGGAGCACACCTAAATCCCCCGTATGAAACCAACCATTTTTAAGAGCCTCCTTAGTAGCCTCCGAATTTTTAAGGTAACCTTTCATTGTAATGTTACCTCTTAATAAAACTTCTCCAATTGTTTCGCCATCTCGAGGCACATCATTCATAGTCCCCACTTGAACAACTCTCAAACCATCTTGAACTAGATAAGGATTTCCTTGCCTCGCTTTTAAATTAGCTTGCTTACCTATTTCTAATTGAGACCAGTCCTTTTTCCAATTTGAGACTACGCAAGGTCCATAAACTTCAGTTAAACCATAAACATGAGTCACATCAAAACCGGCCTCCTGCATTGATTGCAAAATTTTTGCTGGTGGTGGTGCAGCTGCAGTCATTACTTTACAGTTTTGCCTGAAATCCTTTTTATCTGAAATAGATGCATCGACCATCATTGCTAAAACTATTGGTGCCCCGCACAGATGGGTCACACCATGTTCGCTTAATGCATCAAAAATAGAAACAGCTGAGACTTTACGNATGCAAACATTTGTTCCTACCTTAGCTGCAATTGTCCATGGAAAACACCAGCCATTGCAATGAAACATCGGCAACGTCCATAAATAAACCGGATGGATCGCCATATCCCACTCTATAGCGTTCCCCATAGCATTTAAGTACGCTCCTCGAAAATGGTAGACCACGCCTTTTGGACTACCTGTTGTTCCTGAAGTATAATTAATCGATATTGTGTCCCATTCATCACGTGGTTGAACAATACTAAAATCACTGGAACCCGTATTGAGGAAATCCTCATAATTTAACTTTCCTAGCAATTCACCAGTATTTATAGTTGGATCATCAATATCNATTAATATTGGTGTAATTTTACTGCGCGTTATCGCCTCGGCAATAACCGCTGAAAATTCTTTATCAACCACCAGGAGTTTTATTTCCGAGTGGTCAATTATGTATGAAATTGTCTGTGCATCAAGCCTATAATTTAATGCATTTAAAACCATTCCAGCCATTGGAACGCTGAAGTGTGCCTCATATAATTCTGGAGTATTAGCGGCCATAAATCCGACAACATCTCCCTGTTTCAAACCAGTTTTTTGAAGTGCCGAGGCAAACAACTTACAGCGAGTAAAAGTTTCAAACCAACTAAATTCGATTTTATCGTATATTATTGATTTTGACTGTGGNAACACAGTTGCCGCTTTCACGAGGAACGATATTGGATTTAACTGTTGGTAGTTCGCAGACGTCTTGCTTAAATAATNATCCATTAAAATCTCACTAAGTAGAAATGCTATGCCCACATCATTACCGAATCAAAAGCTAGTAAAGGATACGATACTGATTAAAATTAACAATTACTAAAATAAGCATTGACCTAGTGATATTACAGACTCTTACGCCGCCGCAGCCTGACGTTCACTTTCTTCTCGTGACAGAGCCACTGATGTCCTAATCCCTCTNTTAACAAATTCTACCATACCGTTTATACAACGTTCATTAGGATCGATNCCAGCACACATGAGTACCTCTCTTCCNTCACGCGNGCGAGCCCACCTCATTATTTGTTCTGCTCCATTTCCATACTTTTTATCATCAGCAATGGCGTCATCTAGCGCTGCAAGAACCACAGCTGCAAATAGTCGTTGAGCTCTTGAGCCTTGATCATTTTTTAATGCGGTAGTNTTTACGTAATCAAACATTACGTTTTCCTTTCAATTCTATCTTCCAATAATATAGCTCGAGNGATCGTCGATTAGAATCGCCAATCGNCCAGTTCTAAAACAAAAAAATAAGTTGAGATAGTGACTCAGTCGCATACCTCTTATGCTAAAAACACATAGCTATATTTTGTCTGACAACACAATGTTTTTGCNAAAAATTAGAATGTCTTTCTTCCTTTTAATGCGACCTCAATAGTTCCCTCATCTAGGTAATCAAGGTCACCACCAATTGGAACACCATGAGCTAAAGATGTTATTTCGACATTATTTGTCTGGAGCTGATCAGCAATATAATGTGCTGTGGTCTGACCATTAATAGTGGCACTCAACGCCAATATTACCTCTTGAATGCCCTCACTTTTTATTCTTTCAATCAAAAAGGGTATTTTCAATGTCTCCGGCCCAATACCGTCTAACGCAGATAACAACCCTCCAAGAACATAAAATCGTCCCTTAAAAATATTAGCTCGTTCCATTGCCCACAAGTCTGAAACATCAGAAACTACACATAGTTTTGTTTTATCTCTTTTTTCATCTAAACAAATTAAGCAGTTACTGGTTGTCGTAATATTTCCACAGATATCACACTGATGAACTGTGTTATAAACCTCCATTAACATGTTTGAAATAGGTGCCATCAATACCTCTCGCCTGCTGATCATATGTAGCACTGCTCTGCGAGCCGACCGTCTACCTAAGCCCGGTAGCTTCGCTAACAAAGAGATAAGTATATCAATCTCATTTTGAGAGTCATTTTTTTTGTCACTAAGCATGTCAAAATTTCCAACTATCCTAGAACGGTAGTTTCATACCAGGCGGAAGCCCCATACTTTCACCGATATTTGACATTTCTTCTTTCTCTCTAGCCGCAGCCTTTGATTGAACGTCAGCGATTGCGGCAACAATCAAATCCTCGATTACTTCTTTTTCACTCGGCATCAAAATTTTCTCATCAATTTTCAAAGCAGTTATCTTTCCCTTCGCATTGGACTTCACCTTAACCAAGCCTGCTCCAGCCTCACCCCATACTTCAATATTATCCAGCTGATCTTGCATATTCACCATTTTAGTTTGCATTTCTTGAGCTTGCTTCATTAATTTAGCCATATCACCAAATTGTCCTAATCCTTTGAACATCAATTATTCCTTTTCTATTGGTTCCCAAACAAGAGCTTCAGTCTTAATATCAGATCCTATACCTGAGCTTCTATTTTCATATCTTTTATTATCTATCTTGCAAAATTTTGAGGCGGGAAAATTATCAAAAACCGCACGAACGGTTGGACTCGACATTGCCTTTTTTTCTGAGAGGGTCTGCTTCTCAACGCTTGCTTCTCTTATCGTTTGACCACCACCGCTTGAAACAACCGAAACAAACCACCTAGCACCAGTTTGCTCTTTGAGGAAACCTGTCAAACGGGAAGCTAAATTTTTAGCCGCCGAAGGTGTGGGCTCGAACTCTATCCTACCGATTTTATAATTCACTAAACGAAAGTTATTCTCTATTTCGATTAA
>PAHT02000014.1 GCA_002705045.2 Paracoccaceae bacterium
TAAAAATATTTTTATAGTTTTGGATCCGAACACAGGCCAATTATGGCCACTTATCAAAAATTCTGTTGGTTTAAATTTGAGCGATTTTGANACNGATNCTTCCCATTGCATCGCATCACGTGGAAATGCGCCTCGNATAGTGTAAATGTTGTGCATGCACATGTAACAATTATCTGCAATATGCAGTGTTCGTTGTTGAGGAAAAAAACAATGCATTCCCACTGGAGCTTCGCCTGGTGCAAACATCATTTGTATCTCCACACCATCTATATGAATTATTTTTCCAGCCTTGGGAATAATTTCAGTTGGAGCGATNAAAGTTACCTGNCCAGCTTCNATTGCTTGCCCAAGACCAGTATCAACTAAACCGAAAGGAGAAATTTCTAAATTTTCACCATACATAAAATCATTNCGAGGTGGCATCCCTTCTGCNACAAGCCCTTGCTCCTTTAAAACCCACTCCACAAATCCATCAGGAGCAAGTATACGAACTTTTCCTGATGAGACATCGTCATCAGAAATCATTCCCTTGACCCCACCAAAATGATCAGAATGAGTATGAGAATATATTACGGCCAAAATTGGCTTTACACCAACATGTTTATATAAAAGGTTAAGAGCGTAAGAAGCAGTTTCCACCGTCGTTAACGGATCGATAACTATATACCCTGNCTTTCCTTCAACAAAAGTGACATTTCCTAAAGACTCACCACGAACTTGATATATTCCATTCGTCACCTTAAACAAGNCACGAAAATTATTAAGTAAGGCATGCCGCCACAAGCTAGGGTTTACTGTTTCAGGNGAGTCACCCTTTAACATTTCTTCGAAAGACACATGATTCCAAGCTATTTCACCAGAAGAACAATAAATAGCATCTTCATTACCGCGNCTTATCAAGCCTCTCGAAGCAAAGTCAAAGTCTTGCTTATCTTCCCAATTTAAATTGGGATTCTTTAAAACAGCTTGATTAGCTGCAATTGTAAANTCGGTNGNNNAAAAAGTATCANTCATTGAAATTCCATAGATTNAGAGTTCATTTCCAAACTTATACCGTTTGTTTATTTCTAACAATCATCTATGCTTAAAACCNATTGAAATTTAAATGATTAAAAATTTTAAATGATAAATATANCCAACAAAACTATTGGNGAAATATTTCATGAGGCAGTAAATTTATGGCCAAATGAAATATTTTTTATATCTCCACAAACAAGCAAATCACCATTAATTAAAATATCATACGTTGAAGCATTAGGCCTCGTAACCAGATATGAAAAAACCCTCAGTAAATCCGGCTGTGCCGCTGGAGAAAGAGTCGCTCTACTGCTTGGAAATAAAGTTGATCATTATCTAATAAAACTNGCGGCNAATAATTTAGGAATATCTGTTGTCCCGATAAACCCTGAAGCATCACCAGATGAAATTTTATATATTTTAAATGATAGCAGAGCAGTTATAACATTCACTGATGAGANATATTTATTTTTGATAAANAAAGTANATAAAATATCGNTTAATTTGATTAAATTTTTTAACATTGATGAAACGTCGCAATCATTCCCTACTAAAACAAAAAATTTATTCCCTAGAAAGGTCAGTCCTAATAGTGAAGCNAGTCTTATATATACNTCAGGGACCACAGGTCATCCAAAAGGTTGTATCTTGTCTCACGANTATGAGCTTTTATGNGGAGAAAGTTACCGATCGATTGGACCTCCAATTCAACTTCGTATAAACAAAGATCGCATCTTTAATCCATTACCAAGCTATCATATCAATGCAGGTGTATTAACTTTTTTTGCATCAATCTTAACCGGAAATTGCTTAATTCAACCTACCCGATTCAGTGCTTCAACTTGGTGGAGAGATATTGAAGAAACCAAAGCCACTGTCTTTCATTATTTAGGCGTCATAATTGCAGTTATTTTGAAACAAATTAAAGAAACTAAGNCTGATTTAAGCTTCATTCGAGCCGGTCTGGGTGCTGGAGTTGAACCCACACTTCATCAGGAATTCGAGAACCATTTTCAAATACCACTNATTGAAGTTTGGGGCATGACAGAAATGTGTAGAATTACTGCTGTAACGTCTGAACCTAGATTAATACATACTCGAGCAATGGGGCGCCCTAGGCCAGACCTTGAAATAAGGGTTGTCGATGATTTTGAGAATGATGTTCCAANAGGCTCGCAGGGTGAAATGATAATCAGATATTCGGATATTTTACCNCGTAAAGGAGCATTCTCAGGGTATTTAGGAAACGAGGAGGAAACAGAATTTGCATGGCGAGGGGGCTGGTTTCATACTGGNGATACAGTTGTAATGGATGAAACCAAGATGCTATATTTCATAGATAGAAAAAAAAATATAATTAGGCGATCTGGAGAAAACATAGCTGCTGCTGAATTAGAAAACTGCATATTGGAGCATGATTTAGTTCTATCGGTAGCGTGCCTTGCGATNCCAGATGAAGTGCGAGAAGAAGAGATTTTGGCTTGCATTGTACTAACCAATAAAAAGTTAAATACTCTTAAAACCGCAGANATTATATTTAACCATGTTTACGCAAAATTAGCGTATTTCAAAGCACCGGGATGGATATTATTCCGTGACAATTTACCGACCACTGGAACGCAAAAAATTCTTAAACATAAGATATTTCCAAATATTAAGGACCCAACCAAAGAAACCGGTATATTTGATTTAAGAAAGTTAAAAGTTCGAAAGAATCAGTAATAAAAAATATATCAGTTTTTNAGAAAACTATAAAAACCGAANACNTTGTTNNAATAAATCATAAATAATAATGTAAANTATGTGTNTTAATTTTGTCACACTAAAATGNAACTAATTTTTTTTATTCAAAAGTATTGTGAGTTGTTGAAAATTTTAACTTTGAAAATTCATTGTAGATTTGATGTTAGNATAATACTTTTAAAAATTTTAAAAATAAATTTGGATAATTTGTCCCGCTCCAATATTTAGTGCGTGTTACACCAAAGATTACTATCCATGGTACTGACAATGTTTCTTTTTCTTAATTTTACAGAATCCAGATTTTTTTTACGCAAATAGAGATAATAAAAAGATATCAAAATCTCAAAGTAATAAATAAATGTTGTCTCTAAAATACCATTGCTTTTATCCACAGAAAAGAAATTAAGAAGGATTTTAAATTACATTTTTAAATTAATAAATTTTTATAAAACTATGAAATTTTTAAATATTTATTTTAACAGTTGTTTTATGCACAACCATAGTTCACCCTGTGGATAACATAGTGTGAATAATCTTTTCAATCGAGCAACTAAAACATCACACTTTAGATGAAATTGCTATTAAATCAGAGGCGCTACTACAGGCCTATGGAGATTGAGAAGATGAATAATACAAAATATCAATATTCATTTAATGGCGTTGTCTTTTTTCTAATTTGCCTTCTAATTATCGGAGCAGCAAATTATTTAATAACATCTAACATCGTGTTATAGATAAAAAATTATATTACTGAATTACCTGTAAAATTTTTTTTGAATTTACAAATATAAATATTATAATAANAAAATTCAGACAATTCCAAAGAATACCGTTNNNAAAGGCGGCACTGTAGGAACCTGTAATGTCAAAAATCCAACCAGATANAAGACCACCAAAGGCCATTCCCAGAATAGTTGTCATGATAATAAATCCAATTTTACTTCCGGCCTCTTTCTGAGGCATAAACTCACGAACAACAATGGCATAACTTGGNACTATTCCGCCTTGTGANAATCCAAATAAAAAACTAACAAAGTATAACGAAACTAACCCGTCGAATGGTANATACAAAAATAATGCTAAACACTGAAGTATAGAACCAATTAAAAGTGTTTTGATCCCTCCCAACTTATCAGCAACCAAACCAAAAATTAACCGAGATAGAACACCCCCAATTAACATNAAAGATAGCATTTGCCCTCCCACAATATTTCCAAAACCTAAACCGACACAATATGATACGATGTGAACTTGAGGCATAGACATTGCAACGCAACAGCTAATTCCAGCTAATCCTAACAAATAGGTCAGGTGATTAATTTTCATAGAGGACATGTATTCTACATTTAAAGAAATAGGGTCAGCGTATTTAAGAATTTTGTTTTTATTGAGANACCAACCTAAAGGAATAATTACAACAAAACAACTCAACCCTAAGAGGAAATAAACAAGCCTCCATCCATGGCTGTTTAACGTCTCAACTAATATTAAAGTAGACATCGCACCTGAAAAGTAATTCGCAGATGCAATGATAGCGACAGCAATACCCCTATATTTTTTAAACCAATGCGATATTTCAGAAATAAGAGGCGCAAAACTCCCCGCTGTTCCCAATCCTAAGAAAAATTGAATAATTGAAAATTCAAAAATATTTGTAGTCAACGCTGCTAAAAAAAACCCACTTACAATAAAAAAAGTTGCACCCACCAGTATATAATACAACCCAAACCGATCTAGTAGTCTCCCAAAAATCCAATTTCCAATAGCAAAGCCAATCATAGTGGTGGTGTATGGCAATGATGACTGACTTCTATCTAAAAAAAACTCCTGCTCTATTGATGGCATCACGGTAACTATTGACCACATACCTACATTGCCAAAAGAAGCTATTAGAAAAATAACAGTCAGTCTTACCCACGACTCTTTGGTATCAATTCTATCCAAAACTTAAACCTAAATGTTCAATTCAAGAAAATAATAAATTTTCATGGTGCAAGCCATGATTTTTTTACCGAGGCAGCAGAAAAATCATATCGGGCTCTTTGATGGCCCTTTGAACTCAAATACAGCCAATCAATTGAAATTATTTTATTTGTAATCACTGCAAAGTTTATTTTACCAGNCTCACTCTCTTCAAGCGTTGGTATTTTTGCCAACAAATGCTTAGAAATTCCATCGTCCATACTTTCAATTAATGAAGAAGGTCTATACTTTGTAAGATANCATTTACGAGACGAAANAGCTGTGTTCTTCCAAGAATCNTCATGAACTTTATCATTAACGTGTACCGTTGAATAAGTAGATATTCTTAACTGGGTTTTATCCTTAAAATGATAAAACAGACAGTTTGTATTAGGGTATTGCTTGATTGCTTCAACTTTNGGGCTTCTCACATCAGTGTTAAAAACTAAGGTTTTAGTTTCTTTATTAAAATCTCGTAAAATAACNCATCGACTTTCAACTTTGTTNTCCTCTAAATTTGAGAATACCATGGTATGAAAGTCATCTTTACCCTCCCTNACTCCCCGGTAAATCATNTTAAAAATTAACTCTAACTCTTTCATTTCATAACTCTACTTTCACAAAAAAAAATTAATTAATCTAATGCGTNTTTGAACCGGANCTTAATGTTTAGACCATCAACAAGAGGGAGGCTTCTAGGCTCAATTTCTTTTGANACTTTAATGACTGCAAAAGTAAAACAAAACAATGACCTTTTTACTTTTAAAAGATTTATTAAATCGTTTTCATCAGTTATTAAAAGTGATTTNNGACATCCTGAGGCTTTTGCAATTCTAACTAGATCAACATTATAGAAAGTATGACTTTCCTGACCACCAGTTTCGCCAAAATGCTCATTATCTAAAACTATTAACATCAAGTTTTTTGGCTTCTGCACACTGATTGTTGCCAAAGATCCCAACCCCATCAGCTGCTCACCATCACCTGTGATAACCAGAATATTTTTTTCAGGTCTGGCAATGGCTAACCCNAACCCAACCATTGCAGCACCACCCATTCCACCCCACAAATAAAAGTTTTTATTATTATCGCCTGCAGCNTGAACGTCATATGTGGGAGAGCCTAATCCTGAGACAACAAGGCAATTATCTCGTTCATTTAGTAGACGCTTCACTACGTATCTTCTATTTAAAGATTTTTTTGATNCATCTACCATTTTTTCTTACCTAAAAATTTCTGAGACAATAAAATTGCAACTTTGGAATTGTTTAAAAAAACTTTTTCAAGTGCATTTTTAATTATTGGAATAACTTGGTCAGATTGTTCAACTCGAAAGATTTCAAAATCCATCGCCTGTAAAATTTCCCTCNTTGCATTACCCATCGGTTTCTGCCAAGAGTTAAATTCCTNANATTCCCCTCGCATAGTGATAATCGTTAAAAATGGAAAATCACAGCTTTTAAGAATAGAAAACATGTTTACGCAATTACCGACACCACTACTCTGCATTAACAAAACAGATTTATCACCACCTAACCACGCACCACATGACAAAGCGACCCCTTCTTCTTCCGTNGTAAGGGTTACTGCGGTTATTTGAGGATCAGAAACAGCCAAATCAATCAATTTTGAATGACCCGCATCAGGAACAAAGCTAACCTGCCTTATGCCTTCTTTTTTCAATTGGAAAAATAAATTTTCTTGCCAATTTTTTTTTGATTGCCCATTTTTCAATTATTAGTCCTTTTATTGNCACCAGAAGCACAATAAAATTTAACGNTGTTACCAAATAATACATATACTTCAATTTAATAAATCTCAAATGCTTAAATTAGGAGTTTAAAATGCATCATTTTGATTTAATTCTAAAAGGAGGACACATCATTGACCCATCTCAAGAACTCAACTCTCCAGCAGATATCGGGCTGTATAATGGAAGAATTCTTAAAATTCAAAAAGGACTAAACCTCAGTAATGCAAAAAAAGTTATTGATGTATCAAAATGTATTTTAACCCCCGGATTGATCGATTTACACACTCATGTCTATTGGGGTGGAACATCCCTCGGTATAGATGCAGANGAATTTTGTCGCAAAAGCGCCGTGACTACAGCGATAGATACNGGTTCCACTGGACCCGGAAACTTTGCTGGATTTAAAAGACACATAATTGAAAAATCCAAAGTNAATATTTTAGCATTTTTACATATTTCTCACGCTGGNATCTATGCTTTTTCTCCNCGAGTNATGGTAGGAGANAGCGANAATATTTCNCTNATGGATCCAAAAACTGCNATAGAAGTNATTGAAGAAAANAGAGATTATATTNTCGGCGTAAAAGTAAGGTTNGGTAAAAACACATCTGGAAAAAATGGAATTAAACCACTTAATTTTGCAAAANATGTGGCTATGGAAACAAGACTTCCTTTGATGGTTCATATAGATGATGCTCCACCCTCGTATTCGGAANTACTAAATCAAATGCGACCATTAGATATACTCACNCATTGCTTCAGACCGCCTCCAAACGCACCAATAAGCTCTNATAAGAAAATTTTACCAGCTGTTCTTGAAGCAAGAGAGAGAGGGGTTTTATTCGATGTCGGACACGGCATGGGCTCATTTTCTTTTGAGGTTACTCGATCGATGCTCAATGAAAAGTTTTTCCCTGATACTATTTCCTCGGATATCCATGCC
>PAHT02000037.1 GCA_002705045.2 Paracoccaceae bacterium
GTCTGTGGATTTGCGGTTATTGGTCCAAAATCTAAGTTAGTAGTTGACCAAGTGGCAGAACAAGATCTCTCGGGACTTTCATTTATGGCATGTGATCAGATTGATATTGGGCTAATAAGTGCGCATGTAGCTCGACTGAGTATTACTGGGGAATTGGGTTTTGAGATTAACTGCCGAATGGGCGATCATATCGCGTTGCGAAGACTTTTGTTAGAGGCGGGGAATGTCCAGTGTATTCGAGAAGTTGGATTTAATGCTCTCTTGTCTACAAGAATTGAGAAAAGTTTTGGTATTTGGTCCACCGAGTTTACTCAAGACCGGACGCCTAGAATGACTGGGCTTGATCGTTGGATCTCGTTTGACAAGGGAGCTTTTATTGGCCGGGATGCAGCTATTTTGGCACGTGACGGAAATAGTCCTTCAAAAAGTCAAGTTACACTCGAACTAGAGGACGGAGACTCGGATGCTTCAGGTTATGAGCCTGTTTGGTCCAAGAGCGGAAAGATGGTCGGTTTTGTTACATCTGGAGCATATGCTCACACTTTGCAGAAATCAATAGCAATGGCTTTGATCGACACCGAACTTGCAACACCTGGTTCTGATTTAATCGTACATGTTGTTGGGAAAGAGCGGAACGCAAGGGTTATTTGTAATTCTCCTTATGATCCAAGGGGAAGTGCAATGCGAAAAGGCTAAAATACTTTTATTTATTCCAAAAGAGGCGAGTTTAATCTTTCATGGTCAGTTGAAAAAAAGGTTTGCCAAAAGTGCTTGCCTGGTTTTGAGTTTCATTTCTTAAAATTTCTCTAGGGCTGGATAATATCTCAAAAGGGAAACTGCTCTTGCAAGGAAAAATACATTGATGCAGATCCAAAGGCCATAATTTTCAAAAACTGGGAACAAGATACACATTGAAATGACATAAACTGTGCAGGATTGAAACATAGCTTTTCTCATATATTGAGTTTTTGTTGCTCCTATAAAAATGCCATCTAACATAAATGAAAGAAATCCTGAAAGTGGCGTGATAACCATCCAGAATGAGTATTTTATAGTGACGTTTTGAATTCCTTCGTCCGTAACCATTAATCGAATTAGTTTTTCACTAAAGTTAAACAAAAATAAAGTTATCAATACTGCGCAAATAAATGCCCAGAGGGTTGTCTTTATAGCAGCCTCCCTAATTAGTTTTTTTGATTTTTTTCCATAAGCTGTTCCAACAAGGGCTTCCGCTGAGAATGCGAAACCATCTAACGCATAGGACGATATATGTACAAACTGTAGCAAAATATGGTTTGCAGCTAGAACCACGGTTCCAATCGTTGAGCCAAAAAACACGTAACTTATTATAACGATTTCTAAAGCTAATGATCGAAACAAAATATTTATATTTGTTACAAATAATTTTTTCCACTCTTGAAATGAAAAGATTTTTAATACTTTTGGGTATCTGCTACTTTGATAAAATCTGATTGCAATAGTTAGCCCAAGCAATGCTCCTAAAATTTCTGCTACGAGGCTAGCAATTGCTACGCCTGCGATACCCCAATTTAGATATAATACAAAAATAATGTTTAAAGAAATATTTAGTAAATTTGTAAAGATCTGTAAAAAAAGAACTTGTGGTGTTTTCTCGAGGGCAATCAGCCAACCTAAAATAGCAAAATTTGAAATGCTTAATGGGGCGGACCAAATTCTAATGGCTAAATACATTTCTGCTTGGACCTCGACGTTTGGAAGGGCTTGAAACAACTTAAATGCTAACCAAAAAAGTGGCACTTGAACGAGTATTAGGAGTAAACCAGCGGAGAATCCTATGAAAATACCTCTTATCAGCCAGGAATAAACTTCACCTTGATCTCCTGCGCCTGCCGCCTGGGCGACCAGACCAGTTGTTCCCATTCTTAAAAAACCAAATATCCAATAAATAGTTGTTATTACAATTGCCCCCATACCTACGGCTGCTAAGAGACTTTGATCCCCTAATTGACCAATTACACCTATATCAACTGCTCCTAATATTGGGATAGTTGCATTTGACACAACCATGGGTACGGCTATTTTAAGGATCCGTTTATGAGATATTTTTGATTCCATAAATTTACTTTTAGTTTTTAAATTCCTGCTTATCTCCTATACTATTAAAATTTTTTAACTTTAGTATAATTTTTGGTAGCAAGTATGATCAACGAATAGGAAAAGGTTTGCATCGTCGTGGTGGTTCATAATAGTTTTTTGTTTTTGATTGAGGATACAAATTGAATTAAAGTGCGCATTAAGGCAAGGTATAAGGCAATCAAAAATAAACACGGGTTCTAAATTTAAAGTAAACTTTAAAAACTTGAGGAGTGCTATTATGGAATTCTATTCATCTGAGCAAAAACAGCGCTTAACTCTTTCACAGGCTATTGTGAAATATTTGCAAGCGCAGTTCAGTGAGTTTGATGGAGAGCAACATCGATTTTTTCAGGGAATATGGGGAATATTCGGTCATGGGAATGTCTCAGGGTTAAGTCAAGCACTAGTAGAGTATGGGAGTGAATTGCCTTATCATCAACCAACAAATGAACAATCAATGGTTCATGCGTCCATTGGATTTGCTAGAACCATGAGGCGCAAAGCTACTATGGTTTGTACAACTTCAATAGGTCCAGGCGCTACTAATATGGTTACTGGTGCAGCCACGGCGACAATATGTAGAATTCCAGTGCTTTTACTCCCATCTGATTATTACGTATCTCGATATCAAGGTGATGTATTACAGGATATTGATCATCTGACATCTGCTGATATGTCAGTAACAGATACATTTAGAGTAGTGAGCCGTTTTTATGACCGCATCACGAGACCGGAACAAATCCTAACTGCTCTTCCGGAGGCTATGCGGATACTTTCCAGTCCTTCTGAAACTGGCGCTGTTACTATTGCTTTGCCTCAAGATTTGCAGGGATATGCCTATGACTTCCCAAGCAAATTTTTCAGTAGACGAATTTGGCGTATTGAGCGGCAATCTCCGAACCAAGAACGTATTCGTGAGGCTATCGCAATGTTAAAATTAGCGAAAAAGCCCTTNATAATTGCGGGTGGTGGGGTTCATTATTCAGAGGCTTGGTCTGAATTAAAATTGTTTTCTGACGAATTTAAAATTCCTGTTGGAGAAACTCATGCAGGTCGCGGGGCACTTCGTAATGGTTCAGACTTATTGATGGGAGGCACGGGTCATTTAGGAACTCCAGCCGCTGGTCGTGTGGCTGAAGAGGCTGATCTTGTAATTTGCATTGGAACGCGCTTACATGATTTTGTTACCGGATCAAACTCAGCTTTTCAAAATCCAAAAGTTAAATTCATCAGTATAAATGTAAATAGTCGTGATGCATTTAAATTAGGTGCGTTGCCGATCAATGCTGATGCAAAGCTTTCTTTAAAAATGCTTGCNGCTGAGGCTCGAAAAGGAGGAGTGTCACCAAGTACCAAGTGGGCCAATTGGGCTAATGCCAAGAGATTATCTTGGGAAAAGATTAAGCATAATGAAGTGTTTGTACAATATCCATCAGAAAAGATGAGCCAGGGTCAATTAATAGGCCTCATAAATGCTGAGATGAAAGAGGGCGATACATTGGTCGCTGCTGCTGGAACAATCCCAGCGGATTTAACAAAGCTGTTTGATAGTCAGGGTGGTAAGAATGTACATATTGAATTTGGTAATTCGTGCATGGGGTATGACATTCCTGCCGCTATAGGTGTGCGGCTGACGGGCACTGATAAAGAGGTTTATGTGTTGATGGGCGATGGTAATTATCAGATGCATCCGATGGAATTAGTGACCGCTATGCAGGAGCGATGCAAAATAACTGTCATACTAAGTTTAAACTACGGTTACCAATCCATCCACGGGCATCAAAAAGCCNTGGTAGGTCATTCTCTTGGTAATGAATTTAAGATTCGTAATAATGAAACAGGTTTACTTGATGATGGTCAGTTTATTGAAATCGATTACGTGAAAAATGCTGAAAGTATTGGAGTCCATGCCTGCCTAGCCAAGACTGAGTCTGAGTTTCAAGCAGCGCTAGGTGTAGCTCGTGATAAGAAAGGAACCTGTATGATAGTAGTTCCAACTGAAAAATACCGATCTCCGCCAGACTCCGGTGTCTGGTGGGATGTGGTTGGAGCAGAAGTAACAAACGATTTGCAAACTTCTGAATTGGTAAAAAAGCGCGAGGTAGGTCGTATTAGGCAAAAATTTTATTATTAAATAATGTTATTTTTTTCACTCAGTGAAATTTCCTTAAATAAGAATTTTTCTTTAGACCTACTTCAGGGTCGGACGTTTCAGTTTTAAAACTCAAACTAAACCAACTTTTATTGTTTCTATTGCTAGGTTTGTACAGTTACTGACATAAGTGCAACATTTTAGTTTAAAAAGTAAAACATTTTTATTTTTGCAATTGCGTAACAAAAAAAGAAGAAATGATTAAAATATTTTAAAGTTTTATTTTTTGTTAGTCGTTCTTTAAGTGTAGCAACTATTCATAGGGAAGCGTTATTTATCGAAGCGAAGGTTATTTTCTTTCTCTAAAAGCGTCAAATAAAAAAAGTAAAAAATGAAACTTACCTAAAGTTCAAATAACGTTATGATTTTGAAATCATTGTAGAATAACTAGCATGAGGTGATTAGAAAATGAAACAAAAATATACAAAATTTAATTTTCCACTTGTGTCACATCACATTGGTGGCCGGGCCGGAACTCGAACATTTCCAATTTTGGACACTTTTGAACATGATATAATCAGTGTTCTATATGAAGCCGATCAGACTGCCCTAGACCAAATGTTGCATGCAAATTCTAAGATCCCCTCGAAAACACTTGTTCTTGGTGATTGTTTGAGTGGTAGAGCAGGCTCCCGAGATTTTTTTATTTACAGTAATCGGTATATGAGTTCCTTGTATCGTTTATTACCCAAGTATCAAAAAGTTTATGATTATGACTCTAGATTTAAGTGGGATAATGATCCGGGAGGAAGTGCACTTGTTGAAAAAATAACAATTGAAACTGTCACGTTGGATAATGTAATGGAAAGAGAAAAAGATGTACTTCCGCCGCCCGATTTTTTATCTTTAGATACGCAAGGCAGTGAATTAGAAATTATCAAAGGTGGCTTAAATACAATTAACAGTAATGTAGTGGCTATTCAAACGGAAGCATCGTTGGTGCCAATATATGAAAATCAACCTCTCTTCGGCGAGATTGAATCATACTTAAGGCAACTCGGGTTTGAAGTCGCTTCTTTCGATGTTCACGAAGTAAATTATATGTCAGATAGAACACCTATCGGATTCGGTGGATTAGGGTTTCCACGGCAGGCGGATGTATTATTTCTGCGAACTGAGGAAACAATGGAAAATGTTTCTGATAAAACTTTGAGTCTTCTCAAACAGGCGTTTATTTGTTTTGTTTACAAGTATTTTGATAAAACCTACGAAATACTTTCCTCAATATCGTTAGACATGTTCAAGATGTTGATTACTGGTGATAATTCAAAAGACAATCTATATTTACGATTTTTGGAGCAACTCAAGATATCTATGATTACTGATTACAAGTTAATTTTTCCGGTAAAATATTCAGACATCTTTGATTGGGAGGATGGGAAAAAGCGTTTTTCAGGTAGAGATGGTGATCATGATTTTAATAAAATATATAACTCTTATATGAGTAATCTGTCTCCAGATGAGGTTCTGCAAGGTTTGAATATTTTACAAACAGAAACGCATTTTGGCATTGAAGTTGTTGCAAAACTTTGTGGTTTTGTTGAACATTCAGATGATTTAAGGAAACGACGACTTGAACAAGTGAAGGGTCTAAAAAACTGGCTACGTTTAGCCTCAAGTTAGGAATTTCATATTATGATAAGCTGGGAAATAGGTTTAACAGAATTTGTTTATTAGTCTATTTAATAACTTTTTGAATTGTAGCTCAAATCGAAGAATGCTAACTTAATATTTAGCTACGAAAGGGCCTTTTAATGTTCGCCAAAACTTTTGCTAAAAAACTTGAAAGTTTTGGGATACATTACGGTTGGGTTATAGCTTTCTTGGCTTTTTTAACTACTGTTTTTTCTCTACTTCCTCGCGGGTCAATCCAGCCAATATTACCGTCTTTCCTGTAGTAAACCAAGTTTAAACCTGAATGAGAAGCATTTCTAAAAAATATACAGCTCTCGTC
>PAHT02000058.1 GCA_002705045.2 Paracoccaceae bacterium
GCGACTTTGAGATTGAACCGTATTCATTATTACATTTTGTAAATTATCGATAATGTGATCAAAGCGATTTGATACAGCACCAAGAGCCGCCCGCCTATTGTCAACTGTTGCTAGAGCAGCATCTATATTAGTTAAAACACTCTTTAGTGCAGCCTGACCCACTGCACCACCGATACTCACAGCTCCAATCGTTACACCCAAAGATGTAGTTTGCATATCTGCGGCTTGAGTGGTGATTGCCGTTCCTGCTACATTAATATCTGTATAAAACGTAAACGTTCCACCCTTAAGAAGCTCTTGATCATTAAACTTTGTGTTTAAAGATATGGCATTTACCTGTGAAACAAGCTGTGCCATTTCCAAATTTAGATAGTCCTTGTCAACGCTATTTGCAACACCAGAAGAAGCCTGAACCGCTAATTCGCGCATTCTCTGTAACATCTTGTTAATTTCTTGCATCGCACCTTCAGACGTGCTTACCAAAGACTGGCCGTCTTTTGCATGGCGAATACCCATCGTAAGACCACGTATCTGACTTTCCATCCTACCAGCGATCGCAGATCCAGCGGCATCATCTGCTGCATTATTAATTCGCTTGCCCGAAGAAAGCCTTTCAACAGACTTATCCATTTGGCGTTGAACCTCTGCCAAGTTTTTACGTGCAAGCACCGCAGCGTAGTTCGTGTTTATTACAACAGACATTTTAGATCTCCCAATCCTCTAATATAATTGATAAAGAGGAGAACGACGATCAAAAAAAATTGTTTAATTATTATTTTAAGTATATGAAATATATACATAAATCAATTTTTATGCTATCTATAACAAAAAAATGGATAATCCGACTAATGTACTGATTAGCAAATAATATTCTTTACTAACTATTTAAATTCTCAAAAAAATCAATGTGATGAGGAGTAAAATTTATTTATCTTATCCGCTACATAATAAATTTGATCCTCAGTCAAATGTTGGTGAATTGGAAGTGCTAGAACTTTCTCACATATTTCTTCGGCAACTGGAAAGTCACCTTTTTTATATCCAAATTTTAATGTAGCCTTCTGAAGATGTAGTGGAGTACCATAATAAATCATCGTTTCTATGCCGTTTTTAGACAAATAATTCTTAAGAGAATCACGATCTGGAACCTGAGCCAAGCACATTACATGTGCGTCTGAAGTTCCAGCTTTTGTATTTTCTTCAGGCAAACAAACACAGCTAGCTTTAATATATTTTTTATATAAACCTACATTTAACCGCCGTCGTTCAATAATAGACTCAAGCCTTTTTAACCGAAATTTCAATACCTCAGCATTTAAAGTATCTAACCGACTATTGACACCAAACATAGTAACATTATCTCTACTCTCTATTCCATGGTTCCTATACAATCGAACCTTTTTTGCTACTTCATCATCATCAGTTATAAGAAATCCACCATCACCTAACGCATTTAAATTTTTCAATGGATGACAAGAAAAGGCCGAGGCCTTACCAAACCTACCACCATGCGTTCCACCATAATATGCCCCCATTGCTTGAGCAGAATCTTCGATAAGCACCAGCTTATATTTTTCGCATATCTCTATTATTTTTGACATATTACAAATTCTACCAGCCCAATGAACCGGCATTATAGCTTTGGTTTTTTGGGTAATCTTGGTCTCTAATTTGTCCGTATCAATTAATCCATCTATGTCAACTTCAGCAAAAATGGGCGTTGCGCCAACGTGAACTATAGCCCCCGTAGTTGCTATAAATGAAATGGCTGGATGAATTACCTCATCATCTTTGGTAATCCCACAAGACCATAAAGCCATCATTAAAGCATCCGTTCCTGAATTTAAACCAATGCAATGACGTGTGCCAGTGTAAGACTCAACTTCTTCTTCAAAGTCGCGTAGCCCATCGCCTAAGATCAGCATACCTTTTTTAAGCGTTTTATCGACACACTCTAAAAGTTCAACTTTCTCTTCTTCATATCTTTGCTTTAAATCAACAAATTTAACTTTCATACTGAACTTGCTCCAAGAATTAAACATACTTTGCTAATATCATCTGGGCTCAACAATGATTTTTATAAAATCTATTCGCGAACTAGATTAAGTGTATTGGCATTAGTGAAAAAGTAATCTCCCTCATAATTACAATATGAGAGGATCTTAATCCACTCTGATTTCTTCAGAAGTGTTGAACCCAAAAGAGTCCATTGCTTGAAGAGAAAATAATCATCCTGGTTTTCGTACGATGCAAGTGTAACAAAAGCATTTTTTTTACTAACTCGGATTATTTCTCTCAAAGCTTTGATGGCCTCTCCAATGTTTAAAGTATAGACTACGCCAAGCCCCAAGACAAAATCAAAATAATTGTCGTTAAATGGAAGTTGAGTGGGGTTTGACAAAACTATTTTATCTTTCACATCGTCTACTGTTTGCGAAATTGCATAGTCAGACGTTTCTGTTCCAAAAACATTTATCTTTGGATTTAACGACCTTATATCATGAAGTAAAAACCCTTTTTCAGAATTAATTTGTAAAACATTTGAATTATTTTCTAAATTATAATTACTAATTATATCACTGGCGATAGGCTTCCATCTACCATCATATGTAAATCCCCCATAACCACAATTTCTATTTCCATCGAAAAATTCTTGTCCTCTTTTAGAGGCTACGATACGATGCTCAACAGTCCTAAGCTTTTCAGATACAACTCTTTGCATCTTAGGTTGGGGATACTTTGATAACAAATTTTTTTCTTTCATTTGACGAACAAGCTTTCGTTTAGTTCTTCCTCTGATAAAAAGGGAAAAAGATCCTCATACCTTGAGGGAATTGTCATCCCTTGTTTATCTTTTTTGTTAATTGCTATTGGAATTTGAAGTTGATTTGGGTCCATTATTAACTCACAAATGCCGGGTCCTGATAATTTTAAAAATTCCTCTAGAGCACTTATCTCTAAATCACTTTTAATTTTAATAAATGGAATTGAATGTGCTCCTGCGATTTGTTCAAAATCAGGAAATTTCATATCTGATTCATCAGAGCAACCCATTAATCTGTTTTCAAAACCCCTTTGTTGAGTTTGCTTAATAGTCAAATAACCCTTATTATTATAAACAAATATTTTTAAGTTTGGTCTATGACACATTACAGTTGCTAACTCTTGAATATTCATCATAAACCCCCCATCTCCAGTGAGACATATTACTGGCTTTTCATGGTTGACTCTGGTGGCTCCAAAAGCTGCAGGCAAGCCCCATCCCATTGGAGCATGGCCAGAATTCGTAAATAGCTTTTGACCTTTTTTTATTTTAAATGCTTGGTGAGTTCCAACGAACGACAGCCCCATATCTGTGACAATAACAGCATCTTTTTTCAATAATAAGGATAATTCCTTAATAAAAAAATAAGAGTTAACAAAAGTACCAGACTTTTTATAGTTTTGTTCTAGAATTGGATATTTTTTTCTGATTCCTTGACATTTGAGTACCCAGTTTTTTTCAACTGTAGATTGGCCAGTTAAAGACGAATTTAACATATCTATGAATACTCTCGCATCCATATTGATTGTTTTATCTACAACATTCTCCAATTTCTCTAATTCTGCTTTGTCAATATCAACCATTATTTTGTACGCATTCCTACCAAAGTCCGAGACATTGTAGCCAGTAACCATGAATGGTAATCTTGTTCCTACCGCAATTATTACATCAGCATTCTGAATAGCAAAGTTAGCTCCCCTTTCCGCGAAGGCCCCCGGTCTACCGATAAATAATGGATGATCCGAGTCGATAATATCAGTAGCGTTCCAAGTTGTAAGTATTGGAATATTTAGTTTTTCAGCAAGCTCAATTAACCGTTCCTCACATCGCGCAAGTTTAACACCGTGACCAGCTAAAATAATCGGTCTAACTGCCAAATTAATTTTATTTATTATAACATCTAAATCTTCTTCAAATTGCTTTTGTTCTGGCAACAAAGGATTAAAAACCTTGAGAGCCTCCGGATCAATTTCAGCCAATTGAATATCTGCTGGAACATCTATCCATACTGGACCCGGCCTACCTGAGACGGCCAGATGATACGCTTTCTCCAGCTCATACCTTATATCGGCCGCATCACTAACACTAACCGCATACTTTGTATTCGGACGAACCAAATCTATAATGTTAGTCTCTTGAACTCCCAATTGTCTCAATTTTGTATCTTTAATTGTTTGTGTAGAATAAACCTGTCCTGAAATGAAAAGCATTGGAATCGAGTCTATCCAACAACTACTAACACCAGTTATTGCATTAGTTCCCCCAGGACCCGTGGTCACTAAGGCAGCTCCAATTTGATTTGAGGCACGAGCATAACCCTCTGCAGAAAAAGCAACAGCTTGCTCATGGTGACAACAAAAATAGTTCACCAAATCAGATTTTGCAACTGAGTCACAGAGAACTATGGAGCCGCCACCACTCACAGTAAAGATATCGTATATTCCCTTAGATGTAAGCCATTGAATTATAAAGTCTGACAATCTCATTTATTTTCATTCCTAAACTTTGAATTTTCTTGAGGTTTCTTCATCAATTATTCGATAGAAATTGGGACAAACATAAATCATTTTGCAAAAAGCACTTTGACTCTGAGTCCGAAAGGTCTTTGTTTTAGATTTAATTGCTCCGGTTTCTTCTGTAGAAAAAGTATTTTTTAAACTTAATATTTTTCTATGCACAATAGACTCTATCAATTCAGAAATTACTTTTAAAGCTTTACTTTTTACAATTTCACGCAAGCTTTCAAAAGTCATAGGATGATGTCCACGACACGCCTCAGGTATACCACTTCTTTTAATATTTTTTGTCCGAAATTTTTTTGAGTCATTCGTCTTCCTTGACTAGATAAGTAATCTACTTTCTTTTAAAGCGATATATTCTCAGCACCATCCATCGGTATTACTGAACCTGATAAAATACTCGTATCGGTCACACAAAAATGTGAAATAAACGGTATTATTTCTTCGGTAGTTGCCATCTTTTTTCTTGGCAAGCGCGTCTCAATAAAATCATTGTATATCGCTGGCTTTCTGAGCTTCAGGCGATCCATTGCGTTTCCTTTTTCCCAATACGCACCAATTGAGAGGGCCATTATAGATATTTTTTTTGGAATTAATTCCTTACCAAGGAACCTTACGTAGGTTTCCAATGCTGTCTTAGCCACTGTATAACCTAATGATCCAATTAACTGTCTCGTGGCTATCGAGCCAATACATATAATTTTTCCACTTGGTTTGATTTTTGGTATCATCAGACGATTAAATTCCTGAATAACGCCGAAATTAAACCAGAGGACTTTACTGAAGTCATCAAAAGAAATCATTGTATCAGACATCCCCAATCCACCCCCAATATTATAAAAAATGACGTCAAAACTATTAAATTCTTTAAAAATATTAATACATGTAGCTCTAACATCATCAGAATTTTCTAATTTAGTGGGAATTACTTTCACATTTTTTCTTGGTGGTAAGTCAATATTTTTCTTACTGGTGATCAAACAAAGGTTGTGGCCTTCTAATATCATTTTTTTTGCAAGCCCAAGACCAAGACTTGAGCCACCACCAACAATTAAAAGATTTAATTTCATACCTATAATTTCTCTTATACACGTCCAAATATATAATTCAGTTGCTAAGTAACATCTACTGCCTTTTATGTACCGTGGGGTTGATACGGCATAGTACTATCCAAAATTGTATCAAATAACCGGCAAATATGCCTTACAAAATATCTTCCAGTAGTAGTGACTACAATATTTTTATCATTGATATAAACTAAGCCTTTTTCTTCAAAATCTTTGAGCAACTCTAACTCTTTACTGAAATATTTTTGAAAGCAAATTTTATAATCATTTTCTATTTTAGTCATGTCCAACTTTTGATTGCACTGTAGCTCAAAATTACACTCTCGCCGAATTATATCGTCAGAATTAAGTTTATATTTTCTCGATATAGCAAAATGTCCTTCATTTATTGTATTTTTATACTTCAACAAATTAGATGTTGCTTGAAAATAATAATTGCCAAACGCACTTGTGGAAGAGGGTCCTAAACTAATGATATCCTTTGTATAACCTGGATTTACCCCACCAAAATTTCGAGATACTTTTCCATTATCTTTTGCAATGGATAACGAATCCGTTTGTTTAGCAAAATGATCTATGCCTACCCAAGAATACCCTGCTTCAATCAGTGCTTCCGTAGAATCGACAAACATATATGGTAGATCACTTTTATTAGGTAATGAGGATTCGTTAATCATTTTCATGTGCTTAACCTTGTTCGGAATATGAAGATACTTTAGCAGAGTTATTCTCTCTGGCGAAAGTTGCTTCGTAAGCTCAATCGTTTCACGAAGTGAATCTCTTGTCTGCATCGGCAATCCAAATAAAAGATCAAAATTTACCCCTCTAAACTTGTCTCTCACTTCCTCATTCATCAAGCGCTCAATTAATTGATATGGTTGCACTCTATTTATTTTTTCTTGAACCACATCATTAAAATCCTGGATACCAAAGGAGATTCTATCTACTCCCATTGCCTCATAATAATCAAAGTGTTCAAAATTTACAGTACGTGGGTCCACCTCCATTGAAAACTCTTGCAAGCCCTTAAAATTAACAAAATTCTCTAGTGCCTTTATAATGCTATCCAACTCATCAGTCGTTAAATGTGATGGCGTACCTCCCCCCAGATGTATCTCTTTAATATTTGGTGTAATTTTATTTTNTAAAAAAAATTTCTCCAACATTTTAATTTCTTTAATCAAACATTGGACAAAATTATTTATTATACCCCGATTATTTGAAATACTTATTTGACAACCGCAATAATAACAAAGTTTTGCGCAATAGGGGATATGAAGATATAAATAGAGAGGTTTGCTAGAGGATGAAGAAAAAAAATCCAACAGGGCGTTTTCATAAGAAACCGTGTCTTCAAAATCGTTCCACTCACCTAAAACTGGATAACTNGTATAGTAAGGACCNGGCTTATTAAAAAGCGATATAAAGTTATCATTAATATTATTTGAGGATATATANTCATTAGACGTAAGTTCGTTTTGAATAAACATAATATTTCACCATAAGAAATTCAGGAAAAAAATAAAACCTTTGGATGCAAGATTAGCACCTTTATCGACAAATTCAAAAATTTCTTTATAAATAATTGTGATTAGTCACATAGGTACCTCTAATCACAATTATTTATTTTTTTTATTTATTTGAAATTTTTTTCGTATACTCTAAAAAACCTATTGCTACTTGTTTAAATAAACAAGCAATACTGATTTTCCAAATGTTTTCGACAAAAAAACAATGCTTGTTACAGCCTACCTCTTCCATCATTTAAAATAATATTAACCAGTTAAAAAAATACTTTTATTCTTACCTTGCTCAGCTTAATTTTTCTCATAAAACGCAAATATTTGATCGGCAATGTAATTAATCTCATATTCACCTAAGAACTGATGTACCGGCAAAGTCAAAAGATGCCTTGCTTGATGTTCAGAATTAGCCATATCCCTCGGGTTAAATTTACAATTCTCTCGTGCGGCATGCTGTAAGTGTAATGGTTTTGGATAATGGATTTTAGTCTCAATCCCTTTCGTTCGAAGGTATTCCTTTAATTCATCACGCCGTTTGAAAAGGCCCATGTATAAAGCACAAGTCTCATTGTGGGTTTCAACTCTTTTTGGCAATTTCAAATGACCCGCCTCAGTAAGAGTTGAAAGTGCACTATCCAATTGGTTGGCATTTACTCTTCTTTTATTTAAAACATGGTCTAATTTATCCAAGCCGAGAGAGGCAACGATCGCCTGCAAAGGCTGCAATCTCATATTGACNCCCCAAAATTCTATGTTATCCCTATCAANCATTCCATGATTTCGGTATTTTAACATCCAGGAAGCATAATCATCATTATTGGTTATAACCATTCCACCATCGCCCATCACATTCAACGATTTCAGAGGGTGCATACTGAACGCATTTATATCACCAAAAGTTCCGGCAGATCTCCCGGCAATACTCGCACCAATGCCCATACAGGCGTCCTCAATTAAAAATAAATTGAATTCCGAGCACATTTTNGTAATTTTCTCCATCTCTGGAGAAGAACCCGCCCAGTGAACAGGGATCACAGCTTTTGTTTTTTTTGTTATCGACTTTTGAATTTTTTCAATATTAATTTGGAACCNGTCATCACAATCAATTAAAACAGGGACAGCCCCAACTGCGACTATGGCCCCAACAGTTGCATAAAAAGTATTTGTAACAGTTATAACTTCATCACCAATACCGATACCCAGACATTTTAAAGCAAGAATAAGAGCGTCGGTTCCATTATTAGTTGAAATACAATANTTAGCATTTNTAAATTGTGCGAACTTTGATTCAAAATTCTTTACAAACGTTCCCAATGTAAACTCTGTTGAAGTTATCAACTTTTTCCACTGAATAAATATTTCATCAGTATCAGAGAATTCCTGAGGCAAATAATTATATTCAATTTTCATAATCTGCACTCCAACCTTAACTTTAAAATCTGTCACTTTTGTTAAATTGAATAACTAAGTTTGACTGAGTCATCTGAANTTTTTAACGTTAACAATAAATCATTTTTAAATAATCGAGAAGCCATGTTGATCAGTTTTAGATGAAAAACTATCTCTAACTTTATTTACAGTACTACCATCACACAAGNTCTTTGACTTACTTTAAAAAACTAAAAAAGCTCTTCTAAACCTTNTCTTAACAAAGTTGGTTTAAATGTAGGGAAAAGTAATCGTATTTTTGAAATATCAAAGGCTCGATAACCATTATGAGGCATAGNACCATTTCTATCTTTATACAATATCTTCTCTTNAGAACCAGAGATTTTCAAACACGAAGTGGCAATTGACTCAAATGAAACGACTTCTCCACTTGCAACATTTAAGCGCTCAGCTGCATTACTCTTTAACATTGACATACTTATTTTAGCAACATCATCAATAAAAACGTGATCACGGAGTTCTTCCCCTTTTCCAAATAACTCAATATTTGATGACTCTTTAACTAATCGCGAGAATTGATTTGGACCGTAACCGTTATGCGGATCACCAAGACCATAGACTAATGTCGGNCATAAGGTCCCCACTGGAGCCTGAAGAGTATCAAAACATAATTCTCTNGCAAGATGCATTACGCCATGCAGAGAAAGTGGNGCTCTTAACGAATTTTCAGTCAAAGGAGCTACACTGTCCTCATATACAGCATCAGAGCTTATATTTAAAAAATATTTTAATTTTTTTGTCTGACATGCTTTCACTATTTGTTCTGCCATTCGCAAATTAAGATTAAGCATTTCTACAGTTTTAACAGGAGCAACTGCCGCCGCTACCACCACAGAGTCACCATCCTGAAGAGTATTACCTAATTTTTTTGATGCAGAAGNTTGAGATAAATCAATATCTTGTCTAGATAAATTTAACACTAAAAAATTGTTATCACTGCATTTTTTTGCAATGGCATTACCTATAAAACCTTGTGCACCAAGGATTACTATTCGTGATTTATTTTTCTTATTCATTACATTTACATTTTCAACTTATAACTATTTTTTAGNGCTTTTTACCCAAACAGATATGCAAGAAGCCCATTTCTCTTGCCAAATCGTAATTTATTAATTCAAAAGGATCAATTATTGTTATACCATGCATGCTCTCCTTTACTTTATCTAGATCCAAGTTTTTATAGTCTTGCCAAGGAGTTGCTATGACTAATAAATCTACATCCTTGATACAGTCATAAATTTTTTCATAAAATGTAACAAAATTTGGTAAGGCGGTCTTAACAACTGGGTCGTGAACCGAGACTCTATATTCTGATAATTTACTTATAAAATTTAGAGATGGTGCATTTTTTATAGACGAAGTATTCTCTTTATATGACAATCCTAAAACTGCGATCCTACTGTTTTTAATTTCAAATATACTCGTATCTTTGAATATTCTCCAAAGCCAATCTTTCCGGTGTTGTGAATTTTCAATTATTGCATTTACAGTATTAACATGAGTTCCACACTTCTTACCAAGCTGTGCAATCGTATGTAGATCTCTTTCGATGTTACCACCTGATAGACCCAAACCTGGTTTTACATAACTGTAATGCCCAATCCGTTTATCCAACTTTAAAGAAGGTATTACATCAGACCAATTCGCACCAATAATTTCACTAATTTCTGCCAGAGTATTACTCATTGTGACAGACGCTGCCAAAAAAGCATTTATACTAATTTTCGTTAATTCTGCACTTTCATAAAGCATGGGAAGGACAGGACAATTAAACATTTTAAGGAATTTATGGTATTTTTCGTTAAGTTTCATATTTGGTTCTATACACCCAACTATGAACCTTTCTGGAAATAAAGCTCTATCAATAGCCTCACCAAATATTAATGTTTCGACCTGACAATAGATTATAAATTTGCTATATTTGCTATTAATTTTCCGAGTAAAACCGGGCGGGATTTGAGAAAGGATGACCAGTACACAGGACTCATCTATGACTTTTAAAATTTCGTCAATACAGGTTCTTACAAAACTCAATTCACTTTTACCCGATATGTCAGTTTCGACATCTAAGGAAACAAAAATAATATCACAGTTTAAAAGATCCTTTACCTCCGTGGTGAACTTAAGGTTTTTCTTATTATTTATTAATAATTCCGTCAATGACGGTTCATTAATGTCAGTATGATTATTTTGCAGGTTCTTAATCTTACGTACCGAACTGTCGCGCGCAATGATCTTTAAGCCTTTCGATGCACTTGCAACGGCATGAACTAAACCTAGATGGGAAAGCCCTGAATATCCAATAGTTAGTCCTTCAGACGACAATGAATTTCTCCAATTCTTTCAAAGTATCATAAAGCCAAATATCTTTATCAAGTGTATCTTTTTTTCCAACTTCTATAGACGTTCGAAAGTTTTCGTATTCTAGCTTCCAAGTAGGATCGTCCATAGATTGCACTATTTCAGTTTCTAGCGGTTTTCCTGCGGGAAATATCCTCCTTCTATGCGTAAACTTAGAAGGGCCCCACTTACATAAAGACTCTATGTGAGCAGAACCTTCTGATCCTATAATATCGCAAGTAAAATGATTGCGCCACATGCACAATGTCATCTCTAGTTCAATCCTTGGTAGAGGAGACTCTGAAGAAATAATGACATGATCTGGTGATAAATTTTCATAATTATTCGATGCAAGAGTTTTAAAATTAAAATCATTACTTTCAAACCAAAAAAAGCAAGTATCAAGTAAGTGCGATCCCAGATCGCTTAGCACACCTGCTCCTTTATCTCTCCATTCACTATTTCTTACTAATTCAGCAGTACCATTCCCATAAAACATTCTACACGAATACAATTTTCCCAATTCACCAGATTGTATCAGGTTTTTCATCTCTATAAAATTTGGCTCAAATCTATGATTATAAGCAGTTTTTAGGACAAGATTGCTTTTTTCAGTTAATAAAGCTGCTAAGCCTTTTAAATCGAATTTTGACCCTGCCCAAAGAGGTTTCTCAACCAGAACATGTTTATCGTTGACCAACAAATATCTAATAATTCTAAGTTTTTCTAGATCCGGCGTACATACGATAGCAGCATCATAAGCATTTAGTGGTACATCATCAATTAGCTTGAAATCAGCTGATGGGTTTTGAGGATCTACAGTCGCCGAGACATCTGAACCCGCAACTTTTACTCTTTTTATTCCTTGAACTCCAAGCCCTATCACTAAAATACGCATTTTGTTTTATCTAAGCCTGTAGCTCATCATTTTCTCCACCATATCAATTTTGTTAATTATATCTTCGGGTTTTACCGGAACATTACCATCTATCTCACATTCACAAGCCGCGGCAATAGAACCTAAAATCGATGCGATTATCAAAGAACCCGTCCGATACAAAGTCAGAGACGCATATGCTAACAAGGCATCTCCTGCACCGATTGGATCAACGATCCTATTTGCAAAAGAGTCTACTGAAAAATTGAAGGTTTTATTTTTATCCAATTTATGCAAACAGAATACTCCCCGAGAACCGAGCTTAAGAATGATGTTCTCTCCGTGCGTTTGTCTTTGAATAGTCTCTGCCAAGGTCCGAATAGTTGAATCTTGGTCAGCGAGTGAAAATCTAGCCTCTCGTTCATTTGGTGTAACCAAATCAAAGTTTTTAAATTCTGTTATATTGCCCCACCGGGTCGCCACTTGACTATCAGCAGCTGTAAAGGTCCCATCTGGTATCGCATCTATTAAGCTTTCAATTGATGATTGATTAAAAATTCCATGCCTAAAATCACAACAGATAACCATATCTGACTTTTTGTTTAGTATTTGTGATACTAGCCTCTCGAGTGTCTCAGAAGAGATGGGACGATTATCAACAGTATCAATTTTTAATAGTCGATAATCGTTGGCAATGATCACATTCTTATTGGTAGTCGGTCTTGATTTCTCAATAACCGGTAAAACCGTAACCCCACTCTTCTTCAGATCTTTTAAAGTATAAGTTTTGAGGTGGTCATCACCCAGAACAGTAGAAAATAACACTTTAGCACCAGTCGCTCGAACATGTTTTGCTACTACGGCAGCTCCACCAACATAATCGTCTTTGTCTTCATAACGAACGCTCAGCGTGGGTGTCTTAGTCTGTCCTCCAATTAAAGTTGATCGAGTATACGTATCAACTATTGTATCTCCCAATACATGAACAGTAACCCGAGACAACGATCTAAGAGCTTCACGCAAATCCGCAAATGAAATTTCGTGAGTCTCCATCAAGATAGAAAGTTTGGCAATTTGCACATTTGGCAGAGCACTTTCAATAATTTTGGTAGAAGAATATACCACGTCTCCAGGCGTGAAAATCATTTCTCCACCATACGATTTGACAATTTTTTCCTCCGCGATTGTAGCAGGTGGTAAACCTGAGGAGGTATACTCAAAACCTTTTGCAAAAAAGTCTGGTTTTAAATTTGTTAATAAGTTTAGTGGCGTTCTGTGGTCACTTATAATCACATAATCCACCATTTCGAAAGCAGCAAGATTCAGCGCTCTCAATCGCTCTGGAATATGTGGTCTATAGTGCCCCTTCTCTATGAAACAATCTGCTGTTATACTCACAACTAAGTAGTTAGCTAAAGTTTTTGCATATGCCAGGTGACGGATATGCCCCGGATGAACGACGTCAAATACTCCATGACACAGAATTATTTTTTCTCTATCATCAGATGGCCGCAATAACAAAAAAATTTCATCTAAAGATTTAATTTTATGCTTATATTTTTCAAAAAACTCACTGCTCATTAATTTTTCTCATAAATTTATTAGTGTTATCTAAGATACTTAAACCAAGATTTAGTTGCGGTCGCTATTGTTTTTTTATTCCACAACGGCGCATTAGCCCAATCTTTTATATTTTCTACCATAATACCAACACCCTCCTCAAAGGAAACTTCAGGCATCCAATTCAGCTCAGTCTGTATTTTGTCAATATTTGCCCATGTGACTTTTGGCTCTCCTGGCCGTGAGGGTAAATAATCTACCGTTCCTTTTAAAAGTTCCACAAGGTAGTTTATACTTTGTGGTGAACCCCCTCCTAAATTATAAATAACCTTATTTCTCTTTGACTCTGAAGCAAAGTGAAAAGCTCTTGCCACATCAGTTACGTATATAAAATCCCGTTTTTGCAATCCATCCCCGACCACAGTCAATTTTTTATTCTCCAGTTTTTGTTTTAAAAAAACACCAAAGACGGCTCCATATGCTCCGGTGGTGCGAACTCTCGGACCATAGGCATTAAAAATGCGTATAGAGATCACCGGGATTCCATAAATTGAAGCCCAGTGCATAGCTACCTGCTCTCCTTGATATTTAGACTGAGCATACGGATACTCTGGATTACAAGAATGAGTTTCAGAAGTAGGGGTGCTTGCTAACCCGTAACATGAAGACGATGCAGCATACAAAAATTTTTGCACATTTGACTCACGTGCACACTCCAAAACTTTGATTGTACCAAGAACATTTACTTCAAAATACTCGACCGGATTTTCTATTGATGGAATTATATCACCAATGCCGGCAAAATGAAAAATAGAATGAGCTCCCTTAAAAATTGATGATTGACTAGAGAGATTTCGAATATCCTCAGAAAAGATTGTTAAATTTGGGTTATCAATGTGATCACGAAGATTACTTTCATGCCCACCAGAAAAGTTATCTATTACTCTAACTTTATAATTATTCTTTAAGAGAAGATCGACTGTGTGGCTTCCAATGAATCCAGATCCTCCTGTTACAACAGCGATAGGGTTTTTCATCATTTTATTCCAAGTGATTTCATAGTCCTGATATTATAATATATCTCGTTTTCCATACTATTTAAAATTTTACCATTCTTGAACGCAAAACATAGGCTTCTTACTGCATCTTCAATGGAGTATTTGGGTTGAAAATTTAATGTGTTTTTAATTTTATCAGAATTTATATGGTATGATCTCAAATCATCGCTTGGTGTAGTAACAATTTTTATTTCATTTTTATCTGAAAATTGTTCGCAAACCACTTTTTTAACAAGTTTTGCAATATCTCTTATTTTCATATTTTGATAACCAACATTGAAGACATTTTTATGAATTAATCCATGTGGTGCATTCAAAAGCAATATACATACATTGACATAATCGCGTACATCCAAATTTGGCCTTAATTGATCTCCTCCAAAAACTTTAATTTCATTATTAGTAATGGCATGATTAGTTAAAATGTTTACAGACAAATCCAAGCGCAACCTAGGAGCATAGCCACAAACAGTTGCGGGCCTAAAAGTTGTCACTGTGAAGTTATCAGAACCAAAGCCGTTCAGTATTGGTTCACACATACCTTTATATTTATTGTATAATGTTAAAGGTAAAAGTGGATGATCTTCAGTCACATTTTTGGCATCACTCACTCCATAAACAGAAGATGACGATGCATAAATGAATCGTTTAATTCCAGCTTGTTTTGCCCCATTCACCATTGGCTCAAAAGCATTCATATTTATTGAAGTTGAAACAGACTCATCTAATTCAAAGGAAGCATCATTTGAAATGCATGCCAAATTAAGTACCGCATCATGACCCACCATCGCATTTAACAAAAGTTTTTTATCTCTAATGTCCCCACTGATTAGTTTAAGGTTTTTATGACCAATTGGCATATGATTACAACCAAAAAATAGCGAATCATAAACAGTCACTTTAAATCCTAATTGAAGCAATTTTGGGACTAGAAGACTTCCACAATAACCTGCTCCTCCAGTAACAAATACTGATTTAATTTTATTACTCATACTAAAGATTCCATTCATCAAATCCTAAACTTAGAATCAAGTGCATCTTTATAAAACATCTCGACTGTTTCTCTTGAAAAATCATCTAGATCTTTTCCAATCAAGCCCATTTTATCTAAAATATCCTCGCCAACAGTTATAATATCGCAACCCAATTGCGAAGCTTGCATCACATTAAATAATTCTCGAGTGCTCGCCCAAAGCAACTCAACATTGTTATAACTCTGCAACAAATCAACACACTGCTCCATAATGGGAACTGGATCTCTTCCAGTATCAGCAATTCGACCAGCAAAAACTGATAAAATAACCGGCGTCTCATAAGTAAGATATTCTAAAATATTTTTTATTTGGTCAACCGACATAACCGCTGTAACGTTCAGCTTTACTCCATCCCGAGATAAAGATTTTAAAATTGGACCAGTAAACCTTCGCTGCGTATTCATTACTGGTATTTTCACAAATATATTTTTACCCCAAGATGATATAATTCGAGCTTGAGATTCCATTTCCTCTAAATTATCAGAAAAAACCTCTAAAGATAAAGGGAGTTCAGGAGCTAACTTAAGAACTTGTTTCGCAAAACTTTTGTAATCCTGAACCCCTGCTTTTCGCATCAAGGATGGGTTGGTTGTGAATCCTTTCACTACGCCAGTTTCCTTTAATCGTTTTATAACAGATAGATCCGCCCCGTCTGCAAAAATCCTAATTGAAAGTTTCTGTTTTTGAAGTTTCATATTTTGACTCTGGTGATAAATAGGTTACGCAGTTATGATTTTATTGACAGCAGACTTCAGATTTTTAACCTTAATACATGTCTGCAATTTACTTTTAGTCTCTGCATACCCGTGGTCAACAAATATCGGAGTAAGACCAGCATTGTGGGCAGCAGTCACATCCGACCACCGATCTCCAATCAACCAACTACGTGACATATTAATATTAAATTTGCTTTTTGCATCAGTAAGCATTTTAATTCCTGGTTTCCTACAAGAACATTGTTCTCTTTGATTATGGCTGCACATATATATCCCATCAATTAAATTTGTTTTCATTAATTTATCATGCATCAATTGCACTTCTTGAAGTTCAGTTTTCCCATTGCCAATATCTGGTTGATTAGTAACCACAATTCTCAAGAATCCATTATTTTTCAAAGCTTGTAAGTTTTCGTAGATACCGGGATAAAATTTGAATTCACTGTATTTTGTTGGTGCATATGGTTTTTTATTTATAATTACAGGTTTATTGATAACTCCATCTCTATCCAAAAACACAGCAGAAAAGTTCATTGCTACGGTTACCATTTTGTCTCATTTATTTTTAATTTTGGATGACTTACCAAACAGTGCCAGCATACAGCCTGAAAAGCCTCCGAGTGTGGTGTCACCTGTTCAGCGTTAACAGTTGGAATAATTAAAATCTGATCTGCCACATTTTTAACGTAACCTCCATCTCTTCCAATAATCCCAAGCACTTTAGCTTGCCGTTCAACTCCAAGTTTAATAGCCGATATTAAATTGGTGCTTACGTTTCTTTTTTCATCCCCTCCTCCAACCGACAGAACAAACAACGCATCTTTCTCACATAAATTGCTAACCTTAAGCCATTCAGAATAACTGGTTTCCCACCCATCATCGTTTGTTCTTGCTGTTAATTCTGAAACATTATCAGACGGGCTATAGCACTCTATTCCACATAATTTTCTGAAATCATTCACAGCATGACTGGCATTTGCGGCACTACCACCAATTCCTAAAAAAAACATTCGCCCAGATCTTTTTCTAAGTTCGGAAATTTCATCAGCCATTTTCTCTAATACTTCAGTATCTAATTGGGAGGCAATACTTATTGTTTCTTTGATAAATTCAGAAGTATGATCCAATTTGGCCTCGCATAACTTAAATGGCATAACAAAAAATCTGTTCAAGTGTATTGCAATAGTTGAGCCAGATCCATTGAATCTTTCATTCAAAATAAAAATTTCTCTGTTGGTATCAGAACAGCTCGATCAAACCAGATTAATAATGGAAAATCTCATTACTATGTTGGCAAACAATTTGCATTGCGTAGTGAAAATTAAATTTTTTCGAGTCAACTATAACTATTTTTTATGCAACATAATTTGGAACCTTCGATGCAACACCAAACGATCATACATCATAAAAATGAAAGCAACTATGAACGGCCATGGGAGAGTGCAAATTCCTTCGGAAGAAAGTTTAACATTCTGTTTCAATCGGGCGATGTAGCAGGCTTAATTTCGTTCCTTGAGTCATTTGCAAAAAAGAATCCACTCAATCGAGATTTAATTAGACAAGCATACAATCAAATATCTGGATTCGGCCTATCATCCTTGGCAAACGAATGTGCGCGAGTCTATTCTGAGGCATGTTCACAACTTTTAGAACTTGGACAGTCCGAATTTGGCTTGCCCACGATTTTCGAATTTAATTATCAATATGAAATTGACAGTGAATTAGTTGAGCAAACAGCACATACAAAAGTCTTATTAGAGTTAGGCTTACTTACCATGAAGCCGACATTCCCATTGGAAAAACGAAAGAAAAGTAATTTTATTACTGCTTTTTATCCCTATCTAGAAGATAGTTTTGAAATGGTGTCCGAAAATCATGAGGCTTGTGCAACTATTAGCCAAGTGACTAGATTTGCACCATATGTTCCACTTTTTTATAAATTTTCAGACAAAAAATATGGGCATAATTCCAGTTTTGCAATTGATTGTTACGACGAACTCATCCCTCAAAACATTAATATAAGTCCGTTTCAGCTAAAACCTAAAACAACCGACATCGCAACTAAATTCTTAAAGTCATTCGATCTTTCACCTAGTGACAATTTTGTTGTCTTTTTCCTTAGAGAGGAAGGGTTTTTTGATGAACCAAATTTTGGGAATAACATCTTAAATCCAATGGATTTTGCAAACTCAATCGATTATTTTCTTCAACAGGGTCTTAAAGTTGTAAGAATTGGTCATGCAAAAATGCATCCTATTTTTCGACGAAAAGGTTTCATTGATTTAACGACGGTTGAACGGCCCAGTGAAGTAGATATCTTTCTATGTGGCCAGGCGAAATTCTACTTTGGTAGCGGCTCGGGACCTATAAGCCTCGCACAAACCTTCGGAACTCCCTGCTGCGAGATAAATCGGATAAATTATGCTGGTGTAAGAGCAGATAATTTTGCACAATACCTACTTTTTGGAGATGTGATTACAAAAAGAAAATGTACTTTTACCGATATTACAATGAAAGGTTTAAAATATAATTCTTCATTAAAACCATTTTTAGATAGAAAATTAGTTCCTTACTTTCCGACCCCTCAAGAAAACTTAAAATTCGCCAAAGAGTCGATTGACTATTTTAACAAAGGCGAAGTTTTTAATACCAATGTTTCCGCAAAGGCAAAACGGGAAAAGTTCAGAGTTTGGGGTGGGGTGAACACTGAAAGTCTAGGGTATTTGGAATAACAACTAGAAACTGGAGATGAGTCATTGAATAAAGCTTTTAAACCAGAAACGGCTGTATCAGAAATTGGGGGAATAGCCTATTATAACGATGGCGTTGTATTTCAAAACATTTTTTCAATGCTGAACTCGTCTGCGAACTCAAAAGAACTTTTGGATTATTTGGAAAATTTTTTTTCAATTTATCCATTTCAACGAATGGATTTACTATCAATATATTTTCATTTTATGACAACTGTCGGAAACTCAAAACTCGCATACGAAGCCATACGAATCTTTGTAGAGACAACAGAGCGACTCGCTCACATTGGAGCAAATCAATTCAACGCTCCTTTGGTCGTGGAACATAACGGGTTCCTACAAAGAATTGGAGAAGCTGTGGATCAAGCGGCCCTCACTCATTGTTATCTTAAGCTTGGAAAATTAAAATCTAAACCAATTATTTATTCGGCTAATCCATTGAAACTAGCAAATAAAGCATTTTTACCCTATCTCGAGGATTGTTTTGAAATAATTATTAATCCTTCCCTGGCCAACTATTTCAAAAGCATTGGACCAATTTCTCCATATCAACCTGGTTTTTTTAAACTTTCTGAAACTCAATATGGCCACAATGGGAATTTCTTTTTCAAATGCCGAGAAGATTTATCTTCAAAAGGGATAAGCCTACAACCTTTTGAACTAAAAGGCATCACAGTCGAAAAAGCTATGGAATTTCTTAAATCATATGGTCTTTCATTAGGCGATGAATTTGTTGTTTTGCACTTACGAGAAGTTGGTTATTTTGATGGTGCTCATCACCAATTGCGTAATGCCACTCCGCAAGAATTTATGGATTCAGTAGATTATTTTTTAAACCAAGGGTTAAAAGTTGTACGCATTGGGCATTCCAAAATGACACCGATGTCGGAGCGATCTGGTTTTATTGACTTAACTCGCGTAGAAAAACCTGATGAAGTTGATCTATTCCTTTGTGGGAAAGCTAAATTTTATTTTGGAAGTGGTTCAGGCCCTGCAAGCCTAGCGCTTAATTTTGGAGTTCCATGTTGTGAGGCACGACGCATTGAAGTACACGGAGCAAGAGAAAATCATTTTGTCCAGAATATCCATTTCAGAGAAAAAAAAAGTGGCACTACTTTAAAATTTGAGCATTTCTGGAATAACGATGTAGAACATATACAAGCCCCAGCAATTTTTAAGAAATTGGATTGGCTCCCCGCCTTTCCTACCGCTGAAGAAAACCTTCGGTTTGCGAAAGAATCCCTAGAATATGTAACCAAAGGAGAGATCTTTAAAATCAATGAGTCTTGTAAAGCGCAGCTAGAGAAATATGAGATTTGGGGTGGAATGTCCTCAGAGAGTTTACCACTTCTGTATTGAACGATAATTCTTTGTCATTAACTATGAATTCACCCAGAATCTACGCCTAATTACAACTTAAAACATATTTTTTATGTTAAATACCCTCTAAGGCAAACGATCGTATACCACTTATTCTGTTGCTTACAGATAGTAATAATCATATATGTAATAGTAACAGAGTATCCTATGAGAATGGCGAGGAAAAGTTTTAGAAAACTAAAAAAAATTTTAGCTATAAGAATTAATCTTAAAGAGTTATAAAATGTTAGATATAGATAAGTATAAAGATGAAAACAATATATTTAAAAAAATATGGGATAAAAAAGAAAATATCGACTTATTACCGAAATTTTACAATAATATTATTGAGGTTGATTTTGAAGAATTCAAAGAAAAGGTATATGAAAATAATTTACGGTTCGCAAATGAGACTGTAGACTCTTTACTATCTGGTGATATTTACATCTTAAAAAACGCGTTCACTAATGAGTATATTGATAAAATTAAAAAGCAAACAATTTTAAATTGGAAAAATATTAAAAGTGAGTTTCATAAAATATATGATGGTTGCCCTAATTTTTACAGGGACATTGATACTTCTTTATCAAATAAATACGCTTTTAAACAAATAAAAAAAACACAATATTTTTTTCCATGGAATCAAGATTATTTAAATTTATATGAAGAAATATATAAAAGATGGCGCGTTTTAAAATATCTAAGTGGTTATTATGAAGATGTTTGGGAAACTAATACCCCTAAGGATGGTATAATTGACAGAATACAAATTGTTAAATACCCACCTAATTCTGGATCACAAGAATTGCACCAAGATCCATATATTTACCAAAAATTTTTTATATCTGTGTACCTCTCTAAAAAAGGAAAACATTTTCAAGATGGAGGAGTGTATTTAGTAGATACAAACAATAAAAAATTTTCACTGGAAGATAAAGTCAATGTTGGTGATTTATCTTTTGGCTTTGGAACAATATATCATGGCGTAGATATACCAATACCAATTATAAATACAGAAAACGATGAATATATGGGAAGATGGTGGCTTGGAATTTATTCAACTGAGTCTGATTATAACAAGAACAAACATACTGGTAATCCTGTTTCTCTTTCACAATAAAGTATATGAATTGAAGTATTTATATGTAAGAGAAGATATATTTTCTCAAAAAATATAGCGCACTTTGCGTGCAAATTTTCCTAATTTCAAATCATACATGTTTTGATTATTCAAAATTAAAAGAAGAAAGACGGAAATAATAAACTGACATAAACCGCATCTATTATATTTGTCTATCGAATAGATTGCCAGTTATTTGAATTTACAAATGANTCAATCACAGGATAATTATTAGATTTTATGTGATCAGCATTCAATCCAAATTCTTTGCACCTCTTCTTCCAATAGCTGTTATTTGATAATGATTTAGAAAATTGGTCAAGAAGATTATAATCAACTTCATNATATAACCNATGATGAAGAAATGCTGAAAAGTAAATCGCAAACGCATTGTTAGGTGCAACTAAATCAGCAATATTCCTAACATACTTGTACTGTTGATTAAGTTTGGTTTTCCTGTTTTCTTGAAATAAACGCCTAAAATTTAAATGATAATTCATATATGCCCATATATTATCAAGATCAGTCTTATCTGGAATTTCCTCCAATTTTTTATCNCTAAAGGCGTTTTTAAAATCTACTGAAAGAGGGTCCCTACTAGCACCGCTCTTCTTTACTTTTTTTCCATGTGTCCCAGAATTATATCCCATCTCTGAAAAGGATATATCCCCGATCAGACCTTCACTTAACATTTGATCAAAAATTACTGTATTTGGGAGAGGTTGTAAGATTGTTATATTGTACCAATCAAGATTCATTGTAGTACTAACATCTATTGTGTCTTTAATTTGAGAAAATGATTCATTTGGGAAACCTATCATCAAAAAAACACGGGCGTTAATTTGTTCAATCTTATTTAATACTTCACCTGCTCTTAAAAAATTTTCGACAGTACCGGGCTTTCTAATTGACCTGAGAATATCTCTGTTTCCAGATTCCATTCCTACTGTTAAACCTATACATCCTGCAGCCGCTGCTGCATTCATTACTTCTTCCGTACAGGATGCCGCTATAACACCATTTGTATTGTCAAAAGTCATATTTAAATTATTTCTTACCATTTCATTNAAGAGCATTAATGATTCTTTTTTNTTGTACAAAAAATCATCATCCAACCACATGACGTGATCTATTCCATGCTCAAATTTCAATATTTTTAATTCTTCTATAACAGAGTCAACAGTTCTTCTTCTAACNCCAACACCATTAAAATTTCTTACACTACAAAAAGTACATTGAGCTCTACAGCCACGGTTTGATAAAATTGTTGAAAGTTTCTTTTGCTTTGAAAGCAAGGANAAAAAACCACCTATTTTTCCAACTTTAGCGATGTCACCAGTATACATTTTTTTATGATTAGGATTAATATTTAAGTCATCTCCAGTAGGTGTTAACCTTTCTTCAAATTTAATGAAACTCTTGCTACTACGATTAATAGCAACAAACTGTGTCAAATTTTCTTCATTTTTTTTGCCATTAATATATTTTATGAACTCTCTAAAAGAGACTTCAGATTCATTCAAAAATATAAAATCAACCCCATTAACATCTTTGATAAATGGAATTTTTGTTTTATCTTCAGACATAGAACCTGTAACATGTACTCCACCAATTGCTATCGGAATTTCATGTTTTGAACGTATTATATTTATGGTATCGATGAGTGACTGATGCGTTTGNGAAAACATACATGTGATAACTATAATATCGGGTTNTNGTAACTTTATTTTATCAAGTATGCACTCAGTAATTATCCTTTCAAAATGAAAATCATTTATACTTTGTTCCTTTTCGGCATGNTCTAATATGATATGGTTTANATTTAAAAATTCATTTTGAACGTTAATTAGTTCCAAATGACTCGAAATCAAACCAAGTCCATAAGGAGGGTAATTCATATTTCTACCTCTATTGGCAGATTCAAAATTAAATAAATTTTTATCAATATCGGGAGGGTTTACCAACAAAACTTTTTCAATNTTTTTATTTTTAAACATCTTTTTGATTAAATCATCAAATTTCTGTTTTCGCTCAAGTTCCATCGTTTATCTCTTTTTATTGAAAACTCATGATTTTATTTCAGGTCAATAGTTTATAGTCATTATAACAAAAATCTANAAACCATNTTCTATTTTTTGAAGACCACTCTAATTAAGATTTTGGATCAACTTCTTCGACATGACGACTCGTAGAACTTAGCGTAATACATTTACNAAAAAAAAGTTTTTAATGTTCTAATTTCCACCCTTGGAAAGGACGTACTTTATTTATCTTGTTCATTCTGGCTGACTGAACACTTTCTTCAGTTTCGCAATTAAAACCAAGTAATCTCTGCATATCAGGATTATCATTATACTCATTTCTTAGTAAATTAGGGTAACTAATTTGTTGTCTAATAAAAGGTAACGTGAAAACTTGATTAAGGGAATAACGAGTTTTATTTGAAATGTTATGTCCGCCTCGATGAAACATCATAGAGTTCAATATTAAAAGTGATCCAGCTGGCGCACACATTGAAATTTTATTTTTATTGGTATAGCCTTGAGAAGGCATAATTTCATGTAAATGTGAACCAGGAAGCGCCATTGTCGCTCCAGTCTCGACGTCAAAATCAGAAATACTAAAAAGTGTGGTTATACCGATTGGACGAGAGGTCGTAATATGCTGGAAAACTAAGTCTCTATGCCAAGGATGAGTAGGATTGGCACTTTCTGGTCTGTGAATTATCCCGTTTTGTTGATGGAGTATAAAATACTCACCTAAAAANCATTCCAATATCTTTAAAATATATGAATTATTTAAAAATCGATCAAAATAACGATCATAAGCAATTAACGCTTTCGCGTTATGTTGATCGCCGATTTCATAAAGTTTATCCTCCCCACCACACTCATTTAACTGTGTGGTATAAATGCCTTCAATTTTGTCACGAATAACTTTAACTTCTTTCTGCTCAAGAAAATTGGGTATTATCGAAAAACCGTTTCTTTGTACTTCTTCAATTACTAAATCTATTTCATTATTTACTTTGGTTTGTTCCTTGGACCAAGAAAATTTAGGTTTATATTTTTTTTGATTTCCATCCATTTTTCAGTCCTAAAATTTTGAAGAATTTAATTGCCATTTGATAGTTTCATAATTGCAATTTTTATTCCAGNTTAAATATAAAATATCAATATACAATATCAATAGAGTTGAAGTTAACTATTTTGGTTTTGATAGTTTCCCTTTAACGATATAATCGTTAATAAATGCTAATCTTACTACTGATTTTTTTATGAGATACACAAAGNAATTTATTGTAAAGNGCTATTGCTCCTTGTCCAATAATAAAAGTAATGACCGTAGCTATATTCTATTTCTAATCTAATATCACCTCAAAATTAGTGCGAGGAAAATAATTATTAGGCTATTTTGAGATAGGTTTTTTAATAAGAAATCATATTTTTTTTCTTAAATAAATTTTTTTCTAAACAAATTTTTGGGACGTCGTTCTAATCATTGTCAAGTAATGATAAAAGATTGGGAGATCTAAAATGTCTGTTGTAATAAATACAAATTATGCTTCTGTACTAGCACGGAAAAATTTAGCCGAAGTCCAACGTCAAATGGATTCGTCCGTTGAAAGACTTTCTTCAGGTAAACGAATTAATAATGCCGCTGATGATGCTGCTGGATCTGCGATAGCTGGCCGTATGGAAAGCCAAGTTCGCGGTCTGACGATGGGTATTCGTCATGCAAAAGATGGTCAGTC
>PAHT02000025.1 GCA_002705045.2 Paracoccaceae bacterium
ATCATCAAGAATATTAACTCGTATTTTCTCCAATGGTTCATTTAAAGAGGGAGGGCGCTTTTACAGAGGGTGGTGGCAGAATGTTACACGTGAATACAGGAAGCATATCACATTAGATGGTAAGAAGACAGCTGAGTATGACTTCTCACAACTCAATCCCCACATGATATACTTTGCTCATCATTTAGAAATGGGCAGTGAGGACGCCTATGACAGGGTGTTAGATGGGGAGCACAGAGACATAGTCAAGCAAGCCTTTAATGCGATGATACAAGCCCGCAGTCCTCTTAATAAAAAACCTATAGATATAAACTTGGATAGTTTGGAGATGAATTGGAAGGACCTTAGACAACGTATCTTGGATGCTCACAAACCTATTCAACATCTTTTCTTTGATGGATTAGGGAATAAACTTCAATTTGAAGATAGCTGTATTGCCGAAAGCGTTATGCTTGATTTTCAAAAAATAGATGCCCCTGCATTACCCGTACATGACAGTTTTATCATGCATCATGGTTATGGAGGAGAATTAGAGGAATCTATACGACGAGGTTTTTATGAGAGATTTAATAACGATGTTCCAATAAAAAGTGAGATAATTAAGGAGATGCCTTCACTACCTTATGAGGAACAGTCAGATAATCTTTCAGTTGAAGAAATTCTCAAAGGTGAAGTAGAGTATTCGCAGTGGCAAGATAGAGATAGAATGTGGCGGGATAGGAAAAGATGAATAGAGATGGAAAAGATATGAGATTTGGACGTAAGATTTTAGGAATCGTGCTTATGGTTGGGATTTTATTCTTTATCATGACAACTTTAAACTTACACTATTTCTTTCACTTGGACGCCCTACTGTTAGTCACCATTGGAACTATCGGATATGCTTTGGCTAATACTCATAACAAAACAATTTTCGCTAAGATTGGTGATGGAGCCGTTTATTTTGGTTGGATAGGTGTGTTGATAGCTGCCATAACCATAGCATCTAATGGATTTATGCAAAATAAATTAGAAGATTTAGGTCCAGCTGTTGCAATGATGCTTCATCCGCTTTTTTATGGTTATTTTGTGCGTTTGATTACTAAAGTTCTGTAAATTGCTAACCCCCTCATTCTAATCCTGACACAATCCCTGTAACACCCCCTGACTACGGAGACGGGTCTTGGAGCTTAGACGNTTAGGGTTGGTTCGGTAGACTCATTCGGGGGAGTTTTGATCTGGATTTTTTTTAAGTAAGTTTATTTCTTTACCTTTGTGGTTTACCAGCTAAGTTTTATAAGTTGTCAACCGTTGTTAAAGGTAGTTAGATCCCCTAATTTACAGGGATTTTACGTTACTTTGCTCGCCTTCCAAGCTAGAGACGTGGGGGCGATTGCAGCCACNCCCACTTCAAATTTTAAAGATTATGAGAAGGTAACTCCTAATAAAATTTGATGGTTGTAAGTGCTGTCACTCGGTTTTGGGTCTTGAGTCTCGTTTGCAAGCATTGTTGTTACCTATTTTCGGCCGCTTGTTTTACAATTAANTAGCATNCCAATTGTTTTAATTATTAAAAATTGGGTTACAGCACTACTGCTGGTTGATTTATTTTTGGTACTNCTATGCTGCNNTATTTTTATAGTTTTTTTATTGTTNTTTTTANACTATAANTTAGTAAATTAGNTNCAGCTTTTTNAAACNTANAGTTTAATGGCTTTGTTGAGGCTNTTNACTGTGTANTAAAGGGATAGGCTAATGTCGATAACATTTACACCGACNACGGTNAATGAGCATGATAATGGAGCTAAGTTAGGTTTTTTTGAAAATTCAGTTAATGGTAACGCTGGGTATGCGTTTTACCATGATAAACCAGCTATATTTAAGATTGTTGGTAACGAATTGTTCCTCGAGGATAATTGGCACTATGACTTTGAGACCCAAATTTTTTATGATTATACNACCGGTGTCACNNNTGNTTATNCCACCGANTCATTANNTCAATGGGCGTTTAAAGATTCAGAGGACGNCCTACAGTGGACTTNNGCAGATATTTCTNTNTANGAGGACATAGCTGAACTCAATGTTACTCCTGTAGAATTTGCTTCNNTGGAAACTGGTGCAACAGTTGCGACAATNTCAACNGGGTCTTCGGCGGATACTTTTCTTCTTACAGATAATCCATTTGTAACCATTTCTGGCAACGATATTAAGTTAATTGATAATATGTATTTTGATCTTGGCAGTGGAAATTTTCACAGTGGGTCTTCTTTNTGGGATCCAAGTGNNAGTAGTGGACAAATTTCAATATCTGGAGTTCAAAATGGAAAAATTAACGAAAAAACTCTGTTTGATTACNCATCGTTTCTTCAAAATATTGTATCNGGAGCNCAGAACTCATCGACAATAACTTTTAGTGCTGTNTCAGCTAATGAACACGAAAATGGTGCTTTGCTTGGTGCTTTTTCNCATGCCACGGACTCTGGGGGCACGTATTCGTTTGCGACGTCTAAACCCAGCATGCTCAAAATTATTGGAAATCAACTATTTTTGGAAGATAGTTACCACTTTGATTATGAGACCTCATCGTTTTATCAATACACTCTAGGTAGTTCTGGAGGTATTTCGTGGACNTTTCTTGGGCCATATACTCAAGAGGAGCTTTCTTGGCGTGTTAAGTATCAAGCTGATGATGGTTCAGAGGCATTTATCGATGTTGCNTTGTCTTTTTCCGATATTAACGAGGCTATTACAATTACGCCGGTGGCTTTTGATTCATTAGAGGTCGGTGCAACAGTTGCTACTATTTCAAATAATTCTTCATTAAATAGTGATATTCAACTTGGAGAAAACAATTATGTAATTGTTGATGGGACGGACATTAAATTAGCAAATAATTATTATTACAATGCTGAGACAAGTAAATTCCATAGTGGTGATACTTTTTTGGATCCAACAACTGCTTGGGGTGAACTAAGCTTGGTATCGAAACAGACTGGTCTAGAAACCATTAATTATTATAAGGGTTTAGATTATTCGACATTCCTTGCGACTGTAGTTTCGTCAGCCCAATATGCCCCACTAACTTACTATGCTTCTGGCGGCACCGAAACAAAGCAAAAGACTGGAACTAATTCAATCGATGCTCTTTTATATGACGACGTACAAGTACATAGCAGCGACAAATATTACGCGAATACGTTAACGGACTTGGCTAATGATACGACTGTAATAACTTATAGTTTTTCTGCATTAAATGGTTCAAATGCTCAATATGTTAGTGGTTATGATGAAGGAAACGCACAGGTCACAGAATTAAACTTGGAACAACGAGAGTCGGTTCAAAAAGCTTTGGCCGAATGGGAAAAAGTTGCAAATATTAGATTTCATGAGGTTCAAGAGACAGGAAACTTAGTTGGAACCATCCGATTTGCTTTCACAGACTTTAGCGATTCTGAAACCGAGGGCTTTTGGGGCTGGGCCAGATCTCCAAATGAGATGGCAAATTCTGGTGACATCTGGATTAGCGCCGAACAAATTAGTGAAGTAGATTGGCAACCAGGTTCTTCCTATAACTTCATGAGTTTAATGCATGAAATTGGGCATGCTCTTGGACTGGCACATCCTTTTGCTGAAGAAGGCTCAGGGTCAACTGACGTTCTTCCTGCTTCTAGAGATGTTAGAAATTACAGTATAATGTCCTACACAAACCCTTCTGACAATTACTTCACTTATGCTGAAAATGGTGATTATCAATACCTAATATCATCAACTCCAATGGTTTATGATATTGCAGCTATTCAGTATCTTTACGGACCTGCAACAAACAACAGTGGAGACACTACATTCACTTATGTTGCTGATCAACCTTTTGTGGAGGCAATTTGGGACTCAGATGGTAACGACACTTTAGATTTAAGTAATTTTCTTGAGGCATGTACAATCAGTCTAGTTCCAGGAGAATATTCTACAATTGCTTGCAATAATTGGAGCATGACTGACAACTTTGGGATTGCCCATGGATCAATAATTGAAAATGTGACTGGCGGTGCCGGGGGTGATACCATTATTGGAAATGATAGCAACAATATTGTTATCGGGGGTGCTGGAGATGACATTTTAACTGGCGGTGCAGGCCTTGATAGTTTTAGATTTTTACATGAGTCTGGCTCAGACATTGTTACTGACTTTTCTTTAACCGACGATAATTTAATGTTTTTTGACAGTGGTGGAGTCGAAATTAACTCGGCATTATTAACTGAGTCTAATAATGATGCTGGTGATGTAGTCCTAACAGCATCTAATGGATCAAATGTCACCTTGCAAGGTATTTCGGCCTATAGTTCATATATTCCCTCGTTAAATGGAACTGTAAAAAGTAGTACTGGAACAGTACTTGAAAACGTTGTTGTAAAAGGATTTGATTTGNGTGGTAATGAGGTGGCATCAACGGTTTCCAATGTTTCTGGCCAATTTAGTTTTGGCGCTACGGAAGATGTAACTTTAACTATGGAGAAAGACTTTGTTAACNATAATNTAGTGACTGTCAGAGACGCCCTTGATGCGCTTAAACTTTCAATTGGGATGACAAAATCNGATGGAACAATTAATCCTCTTGATTTTATTGCAGCAGATATGAATCAGGATGGAAAAGTCTCTGTTCGAGATGCTTTAGATATTTTGAAGTATTCTCTCAATATGGAAAGCTCAACAGCCCAGTGGAAATTCGTTCCTGAGAATCTTGATACGAGTAATTTATCTCGATCGGCTGNAACATACGACAACAGCCTTACGGTTAACTTTTCTGAGATTCAATCTGAGCANANTTTTTTGGGCATTTTAGTGGGCGACGTCAATGGCACCTTCTAGATCGTTCGAATTAGTCTAATTGAGAAATTTAGCTTATNTAGTGACATGAAGCCAATATTAGGTTCCATATGCATANCCCAAAAAAGCCATTGATTTACTTGTGTTTGGCATGGAAACATTCTTTACTGTATTTATCTATTAGTGAAGCATTTCTAATTCTGTACAATTTGAAGATAGTGTTCTGAAGTGGTTTTTTTGTTCAGTCTCTNAAGATGTNAGTGTCGTTTTCCTACGGTTTGATGAGCAGCCAAAGTCAAACAAGGTTACACAGTCGGGGTTTCAGGTAGACTGCATTTATCCTTTCCAAAGGGGNTGAGCTCCAAATCAAATGACNCCAGTTTATCGTCATCGCAATCTTTAACTTTAGCTGATTTCGAAAACCGTATCTTATCAGATCATTTAATTTCGATTGTGGCATCCATGGCTGCTTCCTNGCATTTTCCGGACTATTGCGCCGCTTGAGCACAAAAGCATGATGCGCTGACGACCCTATCGGCGCGGGCCTCGGCGAGTGCGAGGCTCTGTGCAATCAATTTTCCTTCTTTGCTTGATCCCTGGCCTTTTGCATGTAAACAGTCGTTCAGTCCACGGAGACTCCAGACATTATTTGGATGAATTTGTGCTCGGCTCCGCTTTCCTCCCAGTCCAAGGTCTTCCCGATAGACTGCTTCAGCTTCATCCACATGCCCCTGTTCAAGTAGCAAGGCTCCAAGTGCGTGTCGGATAGGTTGCATCCAGCCCCATGGTTCATCGTAGGGCAANGCGTCTTCCAGCACAACCGCATCGCGTANGCGGCGATAGGCGAAATCATAGTTACCTTTCCGGTACGCAATTTCCCCTGCTAGCATCGCTTCAGCTACCGCCAATTGATCTAAGCAAAGCACGTTATGAAGACGGCGATCCTTGGGCATAACATCGCGGGCTGTNAGAAATTTTGCTTGTTCTGTCTCAGCCTCCTGAACTTCACCGAGCGCTGCATGAGCCACACCTTTCGCGTAGTGCAGTGTTGCCGTCAGGTTTGCCCAAAGCAGCTGATCGTCAGGCAATGGCTCTTCAATAATTTGCCGCCACCGTCCAAACCGGATCATCACATGAACCTTGAGTGCAAAATAACTTTCGAAGAACGTTGCAAAAGGTGGCGACTCAACCCGCAGTAGATCCTCAGGCGTCACCTCGACGAGTTCCTGTGCCATCTTCATGGCAGGCTCATATTGTCCGAGGAACATCGCTCCATAGACAGCAAAGTGATAGTTGTGGATGCGGTATCCAGTATAAAGACTGTAGACTCCCATACTATCGAGTGCTTTGCGATCCACTTTCGTGGCCTTCCAATTCCAATGAAGAACGTCCTGGTAGTGCCCGCACTGAACGTCGATATGTGTTGGCATGTGGATGAGATGGCCGGCGTCCGGAACAAGTTCTCGGAGTATGTCTCCCGCTTTTAAAGCTTTTTCGGGTGTCGGCGACATCTCCATAAGATGCACATACAGGTGAAGTAACCCTGGGTGCGACCAGGAATCCGTATTTTGATCGAGCATCGTTTCCAGAACATTCTGCGCTTCAACTGTGCCTGCACCCTCTGCGACATTACCTGTTTTCTGATCCCACATATTCCATGGCGTTCTGTTCATGATTGCTTCAACGAAGATGCAGGCGATGTCAAGGTCATCAGGGAATGATTCAAATACTGCTCTCATCGCTTCTGCAAAATCATCATTCCAACCGCGCATTACNTCAAAATCAGCTGGGAAGTTCTGTGGAAAGCGAAATGGAAGCGCCTCGATAATAGCGCGTTCGAATGGAGTTACTTTCTCAATCAGCGCAAGGGCCGTCTGGGTCGCTGCGTGGCAAGTCTCCGCAGTCTTTTTTCGCATCGTCGCATCGCGCCGTTCCCAAGGCATGTTGTAGTTTGGTCCAGAAGCGTAGGCAACCCCCCAATGTGCCATAGCACATTCNGGGTCGGCTTCAATTGCCCGGTAAAAACAGGCCACGGCCTCATCATGAAAATATGCGTTTGTCCAGATCAAACCTCGATTGAACCAAAGCTGAGCATCTGATGATTTAGTAGAAACTGAACGTTCGTAGACGTCGATATTATAATAATTCAATGGATCCCCCTAATGCAGTTAGCATACCAGACTAACTTTTATTTGCATGTTAAAAAATAAACAGCAAGTTTGAGATTATACGGAACAAATATAAAAGCTTTCTGCAAATCATAAAAAACGCCGCGGAGGACAACGAGTTCTGAAACTCTTTTGCCACCCCTATTCCATCCATCACTTTACCAGAATGGGAGAGAGAAGTCGCTTCAAAGCAAACCATCATACCTCGCATTTTATCATGTGTTATAAAAACTGATGAGGTCAAAGATAAATCTACGTTGTTAGCCATTTCTTGAACTTTGCCTCTTAGCTCTATCGTCTTTCACCATTTTGAAATCTGTTTCAATTTCTCTAATGCCACCTAGCAAAAAGTTCCTTATACAGAATATCTTTGCAAAACAGATGTGGTCTCTTATAATACTTTTTTAATACGATATCGTTATTATGACTTATCTTAGATTAGGAGATTGGCAGCATGTCTATACCATTGATTATGGGCGGAGCAGTTCTATTGTTTCTTCTGCTATGGCTTATTGTTAGGTTATCTACAGACAGATCTGTCGAGACAACGAAGTCGGTTTTGAGCAGTGACACGTACACGAAAGTTGTGCTCACCATAATTGCAATTGGAACCTCAATAATCGCTTTACAAGGATTTCTCAATTAGTTACCGATAGCTCAAAAGCAAAGAAATAAAAAAATTCCCAACTAAAAATTTCGTCACGCTTCATCACATACTCTGCTGCATACTTATTTCTCATTATCTTTCACACCACGCCGTGTTAACACATAATATGCTTACAAAATAGTTGGTTAGATATGCTGATGGTGCCCCATACCTGGTTGATTGACTGAGAGGCATCCTTTTTGGGTTCAAAACCACCTACTGATTTCAGTTGATGACATTAGTAAAGGTGAAGTAGAATATCTGCACTGGAAAGAAAGAGACAGAATGGGATAGAAAGAAGTGATTAAAAAATCAACAAAAGAAAAGGCAGACATCTTGGTTGAACAAGTTCGACAACTTGAAATTTCAAGTAGGCTTATACACGAAAAGTTAGACAGGACGAATGAATGGCATGGTCAACAAAACTCAATCGCAATGAAGGTTTTAATTTTTATTGCGATTTGCTCTTTGTTAACAACAATCTTTATAGGATTAATTTATTTTAATATTTAAGACAGGTCTGAACCTAAAGTCGCTTTTAAATCTATCAAGAGTTTCTATTATTATTTATCTTTATTTTTTGATAAGTTGTTTCCGGCAGATTATAAGTATTGTAAACAATCCGCAAAATATTTTCGCGATTGTTTTGAACAGTCTTAATTAACCATTTTACTGCAACAACTGCTCCATATACCGCTAACAAGAAGGTTGAGAAGGCTGATATAATACAAATCATGTATGGAGATTAACAAAATTCAGTAGGTAAGACAAAGTGACAAGATGACACATATAATGTGATTTGTTATAAAAGGTTATGCCGGACGTAGATACTTTTTAAAAACTGGTTTTATCAGTCTTTAATAAAATAGATGAAGCAGTCAAAAATTATGATATTTACACAATACCTTTTTTGTTATCGTGACTTCATTTAGAATACAAACAGAGAATGGAGAAAAGATTTAAATAATATTGATGAAGT
>PAHT02000013.1 GCA_002705045.2 Paracoccaceae bacterium
CTAAATTACTCTCCATCAAAGTTTGAATAGCCAGATGGCCTGTCTCATCTTGCGCAATACTACAAATACCCAAATAAATTGGTAATAGCATTAAACCAGCACCATGGGCCATGGCTGCGAGAAATGACCAAAGCACGAGACGAGCTGGGTGGACTCTAACCAAAAATTTCGGATGCTTTCGATTGACAAGTAAATACGTGCCCATAGAAGCTACTAAAAAACCAGCTCCTATCCGAATTTCTTCTTCCCATTCAACTAAAAAAATTGTTAGAGAAAACGGTAATAATATGGCTATCATTGCTACAAAATGTCCAATGGCTAACATACTTAACGCTTTCAAAAATGCCATTTTTTCCCGATACATCAGAGCGGCAGACACAGCAAGTGGCCAGCCCATCCCTGGATTTATCCCATGATATACACCGGAAAAAATAACGGCCCACCAAAGGGCCGTTAAAGATGTTAATTCACTGAACATTCAAAGTTAAATCATACAGATGGGTAACAGAAGCTGTCGGTCGAACAATCACCACCCTCAAGTCTGATTTGATGACAGCGCATACCTGGGGGAAAATTCACATAAAAATCTTTGCTCAATGTCAAGCCTCCATTCTCACCTACATCTGCCATTACCATCTGACCGCCTTCTTCATCTGGATAGAATTGATCATCCCAAGTTGAATAAAGCGAGTTAGTCCAATAAACTCGTTTTCCATCACGGCTGATTTCAACCATTTGCGGACCGTAAACAACGTCTTTCCCGTTCGGATGTTTTTTCCCCTTAGCAATTCCACCCAATTCAACCTTTCCTGTAAGTACTGGACTCATTGGATCTGATACATCATATTGATGCATTTCGCCCAATCCGAAACACGCAACATAAAGGTATTTGTCATCTAAGCTAAGATCGATGTCTGTCACGAATACTGGAGCAGCTTTAAACGGAGCTAATGTTGGTGGCAGATTATTCGGATCCTCAGGTCGAGGATCAATTGTTATTGTTTTCTTGGCCTGCCAAACGCCATCATCATCACGCCACCAAGTAAAAACTGCTCCCTGCAAATTCGTTGTATCTACTACCACTCCGCAAAAACCATAAGACTTTTTTGGGTCGTGGGCCGGACGAATTTCCAGCGCCATTTGATAATTTTCGCCAAAATCTATAGTTTGAATGTTTTTACGTTTTCGCAAGTCCCAAAAATGTATCGAATGACCGTACTTATTACTTAACAAATCCTCTGGCACAACACCGTTCTCAAATTGTGGTGGTAAACCCCACTCGGAACTAACCATGTAGTCCTGTGGAAGATTCCACCAGAAATCATAATGCTTGTCTTGTTTACCTCGATCCATTTCATACTGACCAATGATCTCAAACGTCTCACAATCCATTATAAAGATACCAGGAGGCCCATCAGTACCATCCTTACCGGCACCACCCAAACAAGAAACATAGATCCCTTCTGGTCCACAGTGAATAGTATGAGGACGCGAATAGCCAGTTTTTGAGAATACTTCCTCAGGTTCAATAGTTTTGTGTATGCTCGCCTTAAGCGGGTCTTTCACATCAATAATATAGATGCGAGATGATCGAATACCTGGAACAATTAGATATCTTCGCTCCAAAAAAGTATGCCCTGAAAGAGGTGACAAAGAAGAAGAGCAAGCATTCCAACCAAAATGGTGAAACTCGTCACCTTTATTTGGAACAATTACCTTGTGGACAATTTGTCCATATGTATCTGAACCTTCTTTGACATCTATAACAGCAATGCCATCTGGTTGCGAGAAATCTGGGCTAAACATCACTGTAAAAGCATAGTTTTCCACCGGTGCCCTCATCGCTAGGGCAGCAGTGGCGTGGAATGTTGGATCAGGCCTTAAATTCATTTTCTTCTCCCGAGTTGTAACTTTACTTGATTAATATACGGCAAATGGTTTCCATATAAAATTTAAAAGCTAATTTTATCTTGTTTTAGATAGTGTAAAAATTACTCGTTACTGATTCTACCGACTGATATAATGGTAGTGTAAAGAGTTTTTTTGCTTTGAGAAGACACTTACTCATCTTTATTTTACCCTTAAGTCAGTATAGCTTCTCATACAAAACTCATAGAAACACGATTAAAATACTGTTGAACAGACCTTATTGTTAGGGCATTACCGAAGGCAAGTCCGGGTCTAACATAGTTTTAAGTTTTTATCTAACAGCAAGAATTGTGTTTATTCATCTACCATCAAAACGTTGCTGCATCATCATAACTATGACCATTTAACAGTCTTCAGCTAACCCACTATAAATCGCAGGGTGATAAAGTTTCGCGCCTTTAAATAGATTTAACTCCTCTGACTTACCTGCATTCACCTCAAGAACATACTGAATATTCTCTCCACCTCGAATGACGTCGAGACTTAAAGGCTTATTATTCTGGGCAACCTTGATTACCGTACCTTTGCTGTCTGCAAATACTATATCGAGTGCTACCAGGGTATTCTTCATCCAAAATCCAACTTTCTGTGGATGATCATAAACGAACAACATACCTGAGTCAGGGTCCAAACTATCCCTAAACATCAAACCCTTCTTTCTTTCTTGATGTGAGTCAGCAACCTCAACCTTAATTTTTGAATGCAAATCAAAAAACTTTATCTGCAAAATTCCTATGTCACAGGCTATTAGGTTGGTTGGCTGAAATACAAACAACAATAGACTCACTTTTCTTGCCAAAGAGTACACTTAAGAATTCTCTTCTAAAATCTTCGGCTCATCCCAAGCATGAATCGCCCCAGCCATTTTCCCTCGCGGACCATCAACTACTTGTATTACGATTGCCTCACCTGACTGGAGGTCAGAGAAACCATAATGTCGAAGAACTTCCATATGAAGAAAAATATCTAACCCTGATTTAAAAGAATTTGCGAAACCAAAACCTTTTGATTTATCGAACCACTTGACCCGGGCTGGGACCATTTCTATTCCGTCTACTTCGGGCACACCAAAGTCTGACCCATCGGAGTCTAAACTGTCATCTCGTGGGACCTCGATATCTATAATTCTCGATACTTGTCGTCCTCGCTCCGTCTCCTGCACTTCAAAATCAACGCTGGTTCCTTCCACCACTGAACCTCGACCAAAATTTTTTAGCACATTTGCATGAAGGAGGATGTCGCCAGATCCATCCTCAACAACCAGGAACCCATACCCTTTTGATGTATCGAACCACTTTACATGGCCCTTAAGCGTGACCATTCATTAGCTCCCTAAACTAATTTTATTTAGCATAGGATGAAAAAAATTTTAGAGCAAACAAAATTAAAAAATGTGTAAAATAAAGTTAACCATAGTAAAGCAGGGCTAAGGACTCAAACGATTAATCGTCCATTCAGAATTCAAGCATTTTCTTTTCCATAGAAACCTATCGTGAATTCGATATGCACCGTCATTCCAGAATTCTATCTCTATGGGTTTAATTCTGAATCCGCCCCAAAAAGCTGGTTTAGCTGGACTTTCTCCCAACGTCACTCTAAGCTTGTCTATCTTTTTAACAAGGTTTTCTTTACTATCCAGAACCGTACTCTGCTTTGACGCCCATGCCCCTATTCTGGATTCTAACGGTCTTTGATTAAAATACTCTTCTGACAAACTTGTCTCGTCTTTGGAAATTAAGCCTCTAACCCGTATTTGCCGTCTTATACTTTTCCAATGTGATACAAAAGCAACCTTACCCGATCTGACAATTTCAATTCCTTTAGCTGAAGTATAATTCGTGAAGAATACAAACCCATCCTGCTCAACAATTCTTAGAAGCACCATTCTGACATTCGGTAAACCATTTTCGTCAACTGTTGCTAACGCCACTGCATCAGGATCATTTATTTCAACAGCGCTCGCCTGTTTTCTCCAGATCCGATATAATTCGAAAGGATCTTCGCAAGAAAATATATTTTCGTCTTCGATTTGGGACAATAGAATTTCTCCGATAAGTTTTCTTTAAAAATTATAATTTGTTCTTTAACAATACTAAAATCATATGATATTAAACAAGTGTATGATACTACATTAGTATGACAAATTTAAATTTAAAGGCTTAATCACTATGAATAAATTGCTAAATGGAAAACGTGGATTAATTATGGGGGTAGCCAATGATAGATCACTCGCTTGGGGAATTGCACAGTCNTGCTCAGAGGCNGGCGCGAATTTAGCTTTTACTTATCAAGGTGCGGCGCTTAAGAAAAGAGTTCTTCCNCTGGCGGAAAGCGTAGGTTCAAACACTGTAATAGAATGTAATGTCAGCGATATGAGCTCAATCGATTTCGCCTTTGCAGAAATTGAAAATCGTTGGGGAAAAATTGATTTTCTTGTCCATGCAATAGGTTTCTCCGACAAAAATGAATTAAGNGGACGATATGTTGATACCTCTCTTAAAAATTTTCAAATGACTATGGACGTTTCNGTATATTCATTTACGGCNGTCGCTCAGAGAGCAGAAAAATTAATGAAGGATGGTGGTTCAATGCTGACCTTAACATATTATGGANCAGAAAAAGTTTTACCACATTATAATGTCATGGGGGTAGCAAAAGCCGCTTTAGAGGCTTCAGTGAAATATATGGCTATGGATCTAGGTCCAAAGAATATTAGAGTGAACTGCTTGTCAGCAGGCACTATAAAAACTCTCGCTGCGTCTGGAATTGGTGATTTTCGCTATATCATGAAATGGAATGAATTAAATTCTCCATTNCGCCGAAATGTCACTCAATCAGAGGTGGGTAAAACCGCCCTATATTTGCTGTCCGATCTATCATCCGGAGTCACTGGAGAGAATGTCCATGTAGATGCAGGTTACCATGTCGTCGGAATGAAAGCTGAGGATGCACCAGATATCGATGTCGTAACAAATAGAAAGAATTAAAANAATTATAAAGGACTTATTCTATGGAGCAACTACCACATGAAAAGGGGTTCCATATTTCATGGGATCAAATACACCGAGATAGTAGGGCCTTGGCATGGAGGCTCGAAAAAAAGGGTCCATTTAACGGAGACTGGTCTGCCGTAGTGGCTATAACAAGAGGTGGTATGGTCCCTGCTATGATAATCGCNNGAGAACTAGATATTCGTGTTGTTGAAACAATAAGTGTAAAGTCATACGATCATCAATCTCAATCCGCCGCCAAAATNCTTAAATCACCNGATACAAAACTTATGGGAAATGGTAAAGGAATATTGATAATTGATGATTTAGTTGATAGCGGCAGAACATTAGAAATTGTCAAAGAATTGTACCCAGAGGCCCATTACGCAACAGTTTACGCAAAACCTAAAGGAAGACCGATGGTGGACTCGTTCATTACAGAAGTTAGTCAAGACACGTGGATTTTTTTTCCATGGGATATGGCATTGCAGTACGTGGCTCCATATCGGGGAAAAGACTAGACTTGTTTTTTTATTGGTAACTGCATTGCAAACACTTTTTCAATCACCTAGNGACCCTAATTTTTTTCAGAACCCGTTTACNTTTTATCNAAAGATAAGAGCCTCTGGAAAAATAGTCCGATGGGATGACTATAATTTAGTTGTGACATCAGACTATACGATCGTAAATAATATTTTACGAAATAGGCAATTTGTTCGTCAACCCCCTGAACATGTTAAGTCGGAAATTCCAGATCATTTAATTCCTTTTTACGAAAATGAATCACGATCGATGCTAGAAAGAGAGCCTCCATACCATACTCGGGTTAAATCATTGGTATCTCCATTTTTTACAAGCAAAAAGCTCGCAAAAATGCAAATAGAAATAGAAAATATCTGTAGTGATTTATTGAATGAAATTNCTGAAACAGAATTTGACTTAATATCAAGTTTTTCTCAAAAGTTCCCAGTGATCGTTATTGCAAAAATGTTAGGTGTCCCAGCGACTATGGCCCCACAATTGGTAGCATGGTCAAGTGATATGGTAGCGATGTATCAGGCTCGACGAAATAAATTGATTGAAAAAAAAGCTGCATCAGCAACAANTGATTTTTCAAATTATCTTAAAACTTTAATTAAACAAAAGCGCTTGCACCCCTCTGATGATCTGATAACGCACATTATCNAAGTAAATCCCTCGGAATCTCGGTTAAGCGACGAAGAAATAATTTCAACAATTATTTTACTATTAAATGCAGGCCACGAGGCAACAGTTCACACCATTAGCAACGGCATAAAAACCTTGCTTGAGTCACGATTTGCAATTACCGAATTAATGACAAATCCAAAAAAATTGGCAAATGAGGTACTCAGATACTCCACCCCTCTTCATATGTTTACNCGATATTTCACAACCAAAGTTTCACTTTGCGGTAGAGACTTCAATGNTGGGGATAAAATAGGACTTCTTTTAGCAGCTGCTAACCGAGATCCTGAACATTTTTCGAAACCCGAATTATTTGATCCGTTTATTGAACGAAAAATTAACCTTTCTCTTGGAGCTGGCCTCCATTTTTGCCTAGGNGCACATTTGGCTAGGTTGGAACTAGAAATTGCTCTTGTAAAATTGATAACGAAGTTTCCAACAATGAAAATAAGCTCTACGCCGATTTACCAAGATAATTTTCACTTTTATGGTTTAAAANAACTAGTTTTAAAAACAACAAAATGAACTACAACATTTACTTTAAAAGAAAGTAGCGTAGCAGACAAAAATAGTTAATTTGNAAAGAGGCACAATCATGGCAAACAAAGGATCAACTCGTTTAAGTAGACAAGAGTCAGATGCGATAATAAATAATACGAATCTCGGATTAAATCGAATCACGGAAGTTATTAATCGCCTAACAGATAAAACATATGGTTGCCCATGGGATCAGATACAAACAAATCAATCACTTGCACAACATACGATTGAGGAAGCTTATGAAGTTGTTGATTCTATCGAAAATAAATCAGCAAACGATACTTGTCAGGAGTTAGGTGACTTACTATTCAACATCTTATTCCATACCCATATAGCNTCACAAAATGGCTTGTTCTCGCTTAATCAAGTTATAGACGAGACAGTTAAAAAAATGGTCTCACGTCATCCACATGTTTTTAAAGACCAAAAAATAAAAAATATTAGTGAAGTCAATGCTCAATGGGAAGAAATAAAGCGTGCTGAAAAAAATATTCAAGGAGACGAAAAGATTGAAAATGAATTAAAAGATATTCCAGCAAATATTCCAGCACTTAATCGAAGTATAAAAATTCAAAAGAAAGTTTCAAGCATTGGATTTGATTGGAACGCGTCCTATGAAATCATTAACAAAATATATGAAGAAATTGATGAATTCATCGAGGAAGAAGGGAATAATAACGAAGAAGGTAAGTTGGACGAGTTCGGGGACATTTTGTTCACCGTCGTAAATCTAGGGCGACATGCNGGGNTTGATCCTGAAACCGCACTCAGANCTGCTAATCAAAAATTTGTTGAAAGGTTCAGTGCNTTAGAGCAATTTTTAACTAGTAAAGAGAAAAGTGTCAAAAGCACCAATAAAACGGATTTAAATACTATCTGGCAAAAAATAAAACATGGACAGTAAGTGATAAGCACAGTACAGGTTCAATCGTAAAATTAAGTTACGGGCAAGCTAAAATACGTGACTGATTGAGTAACAAAGTTTAGCGACAAGGCGATGAGTCAAGATACGATAGAACTAAGATGTGAATTAGCAGGTCTTCGCATGACTGAACAGCGAAGACTGATCGCCCGAGTATTACAAGAAGCTACTGATCACCCAGATGTGGAGCAAGTCTATTCACGAGCCATAAAATTTGATCCTGCAATCTCAATTGCAACGGTATATCGAACAGTGAAACTTTTTGAAGAATCAGGAATATTAGAAAAACTAGAATTTGGTGATGGCCGGGCGCGGTATGAAGACGCAGAGCGAGACCATCATGACCACTTAATCGATATGCAAACGGGAGAGGTAATAGAGTTTGTTGATAAAGAAATCGAGCAACTTCAAGAGAGAATAGCAAAACGCCTAAATTACAAGCTACTAGGGCATCGACTCGAACTCTATGGCACAAAAATTAAAAACAAATGGAAAAAAAATGAGTAATATCACTAATATTTTGGCGCGAGAGATAATTGACAGTAGAGGCAATCCAACCGTTGAAGTAGATACTTATCTTGAAGATGGGTCATTCGGTCGAGCTTCTGTTCCTTCCGGAGCATCTACTGGAGCGCATGAAGCAATTGAGTTAAGAGACAAAGATAAATCAAGATTTAATGGCAAAGGAACCTTGAAAGCAATAGCTAACGTGAACGATAAGATCAAACCGCTTGTCTGCGGTCAGGACGCGGTTAATCAAGCGCAAATAGATAAAATTTTAATTGAAGCAGACGGCTCAAAAGATAAGGGTAATTTAGGGGCTAACGCTATACTTGGGGTTTCACTCTCCGTTGCACAGGCCAACGCAAAAAGCTGTTTAAAACCTCTGTACACTAATTTGTGCTCAGAAACTGCTAATATCCTTCCCGTTCCAATGATTAACATTATAAATGGGGGTGAGCATGCTAACAATAAGATTGATATTCAAGAATTCATGATCATGCCGGTTTCAGCTGGCTCAATTTCCGAGGCATGCAGGATGGCTTCAGAAATTTATCAAGCTCTTAAACAAGAAATAAACCAACTTGGACTTAGCACCGCAGTTGGAGATGAGGGCGGCTTTGCGCCTGATCTTCAATCTACAAACCACGCATTAGACTTAATTATCACTTCAGTCAACAGGGCTGGATTGGTGGCGGGAAAAGATATCTTTTTAGCATTGGACTGCGCGGCAACTGAATATTTTAACGGAACATCGTATACACTTTCTGGAGAAGGCTTAGATCTTACATCAGAGCAAAAAGTGAATTTCATCGAACGGTTACTAAAAAATTATCCGATCATCTCAGTTGAGGACGCAATGGCGGAAGATGACTGGGCTGGGTGGAAACTATTGACCAAATCTATTGGTGACAAGTGCCAGCTCGTAGGCGACGATCTTTTTGTTACTAATCAAAACCGATTAAAATCTGGTGTAGAACATGACATTGCAAATTCTATTTTGATCAAGCCAAACCAAATTGGTACCTTAAGTGAAACATTAGAGACGATGAAATTTGCAGAGAAAAATAATTATAGTTGCATTGTATCTCATAGATCGGGAGAAACAGAAGACACCACAATTGCAGATATAGCTGTTGCTACCAATTGCGGACAAATAAAAACAGGTTCGATTAGTAGAACAGATAGAACTTGTAAATATAACCGGCTTATTAGGATCGAAGAGGAGCTTGGAGCCGAAGCGAAATACTTTGGTAGATCAGTACTACCTATCAACAAAGCAATTAATACTTTATAGACCAATATGTCTGACATAAAACCCCTGTTTAATCTGGTTACATCAGATAATATATACGAAGTCATAAAATTTAAAAAAAATGGATTTTCAAAAAGGTTATATCAACTCTTAGCTACAAAAAAATGGCATCAATTCGTATAAAAACGTCAAAATTGACTGACAGTCAAATAACTGAAATTGTTGACCAGAGAAAAGAAGTCTCCAAGAAAATCACAATTTTAATCGAAAATGACCTCAGGGTTGTCGCACGATTAAAATTAGATGGTGTTCACCTAACAAATGGCCATAAATTTGTTCAAGAAGCAAAATCATTTCTGTGCAGAGATCAGGTGATTGGAGCATTTTGTGGTTTGTCCAAGCACTCAGGTTTAACCGCTGCTGAGTATGGCGCAAATTATATTTCATTTCAAGCTGACTTCAACCGAGCAGAAACTAATAAAGCAACTACTGACCTATTTGAATGGTGGTCCAATTTT
>PAHT02000070.1 GCA_002705045.2 Paracoccaceae bacterium
ATAATTGTATTTAGATGTTCCATTGCAGTCCTTGCGAAACAATTAATTCCAAAAGCGCCAATAGATAAGTCAATAGGACATATTCGTTCCAAGCAACTGATAATATTTAGCCCGCTTACTTTTATACCCGCCCAGGCATCACTTTGTTCTGTTATATAAAAAGATTTCTCGAGTGCTTTTAAATTTGTTTCAATTTGGATTATATCTTGATGACCAAAATATAAGAAGATTTGGTCAGTAGAGAGTGCCAGAATTTTTAGCTTGTGCTCTCGAGAAACTGAACAACTTCCTGTCGGTGGTAGCTGGCAGTGAAACGTTTTAATAATTGTAGTTGTAGCTTTTCTTATGCCATTTTTCGGAATTGCGAGTGAATAAAGTTTTGTTTTTTCAATTGCAGAAATTTTTATGTTGTTTATTTCACTTTTATAATTTGCAAGGGGACTTATACTTTTTATTTTATACTTAGGCACGGAGACGTTCTCCTTGAGGGTCAAAAAAATGAGGAGAAACAATTTCAACTTCAAAAATATGATTTTTAAGTAGATCTACTGACATAACAATCTCGCCAATCCGGTTGTTACCATTTTTTATATATCCTAAACCAACATAACGTTTTAATGTAGGAGAATATGCTACTGACGTCATCCATCCTTCATCATTTGTCATATTGTAGGATTTACCTTTAGAGAAAAAATGAGCGCCAGCACTAAGTCGCTGAGTTGTCTCTTCTGCTTTAAATCCTACTAAGCGCAATTGATCTATTTTATTAAATTCTTCTCTTTCGGACATAAGATTCCCAACGCAATCATTTTTCTTCGAGATCATCCGTCCCATTCCAAGATTTTGTGCAGTGGTTTGACCATTGAGCTCGTTTCCAGCTGCGTGTCCTTTTTCAATTCTCATTACTCCAAGCGCCTCTGTTCCATAAGGAGTTACATCAAATTCTTTTCCAACGTCCATCAATATTCTAATTAAACTTTCTCCATAGCATCGCGGAACGGCCAATTCATAAGCTAATTCGCCAGAAAACGAAATACGAAAAAGCCTTGCAGGTGTCCCGTCACAAATCGTTATTTCTTTGCATCCCATGAAAGGAAATTTTTCATTTGAAATATCAAATGGTTTGTCGACAATTTTTTGCAATAGTTTGCGTGAGTTAGGGCCTGCAATCGCAAATTGGGCCCACATATCAGTTGTAGAAATCAAGTGTACGTCAAAGTTTGACCAAATGCATTGTCTGTAAAATTCAAGGTTTCTGAACACAAGAGCTGCATTCGCCGTCGTCGTTGTCATAACGAAGTGATTTTGCGATAACCTTGCAGTGGTTCCATCGTCATAAGCGATGCCGTCTTCTCTAAGCATAAGGCCGTATCTCGTTTTGCCAACTTCCAATTTCCCAAAATTATTTGCATAAACTCTGTTTAGAAATTCGCCAGCATCTTTTCCTTTTATATCTATTTTACCAAGCGTAGTCACATCGCAGACCCCAACTGATGATCGAGTTGCGTTAACTTCTCTGTCGACACTTTCTCGCCAGGATTTTTCTTGATGTTTTGGGAACCATTGAGCTCGGAGCCAATTGCCCGCTTCAACAAAAACTGCATTATTCTCAACAGCCCAATTATGAGATGGTGTTAATCGATATGGCCGAAACTCTTTGCCACGAGCCCGTCCCGCAAGAGCACCGATTGTGATGGGTGTGAATGGCGGTCTGAAAATAGTTGTCCCAACCTCAGATATTGATCTTTTTTGAATTTGGGCCATAATTGCGAGCCCAATCACATTAGAATTTTTACCTTGATCGGTCGCCATGCCTAAAGTCGTGTATCGTTTTAAGTGTTCAACTGATTTAAAACCCTCTAACTGACTTTGATAGATATCTTTAGTTGTTACGTCATTTTGCATGTCTATCCAACACCTACCTTTACTCTCTGAGACATGCCAGAGGGGCTCTATATCTAAATTTTCGCTGGTAGCTTTAGGGAATGAATTTTTTTTAAGAGCGANCCCCAAATCTNTACATATATCGCGAGTCTTTGTAATACTTTCCTCCAGAACTTCAGATAACCCAAATGTTCCGTTTGCTGAGCCAGCTACTTCCATCCCAAACGGAGTNTCTCCNGGGACAAAACAGTGATTTTTTTGATTCCACCGTGGACGACCTCTTTGGTGGCACGTTAGGTGTATATTTGGGTTCCACCCACCTGAAATCCCAAGACAATCTACCCGTATTTTAGTTCCGTCATTCAGTGAAATNGATTTAATCCTTTTATTCCCCGATGTAGTAACAACTTTTCTACCTTTAAAAGATGGGATTCCATAAAGTTGCTCTGAAGTGTCCTCCCTTGGGTCTATGANGGCAACGACATTACAACCTTTCTCTCGTAAAACCCNAGCGGTTCGCCAACCGTCATTATTATTTGTAAATACTGCGATCTTCTCTCCNGGTTTTATTGCCCACCGCACAGAATAACTTCTCAACGCGCTAGATAATAAAATTCCAGGACGATCATTATTACCAAAGCTAATTCCACGTTCGGAAGCGCCGGCACATAGTAGAGATCGTTTTGAATAAACTTTCCACAATATTTGCCGTGGTTTCCCATCGTTATCTCGTAGGTGGTCTGTCCTACGTTCAAGAGCTCCAAAAATACCATGATCGAAGGCGCCGTATACCGTTGTTCTATTCAAAAGTCGTACGTTCTTCATTTTTTTTAGTTCTATAACTTTTTTATCTATCCAAGCGGTCGATGAATATCCTTCGATCCTCTCTTCATCTGAGTTTAGTCTGCCTCCAAACAAAAAGTCTTCGTCGCATAAAANTACTCTCAAACCATTGTTTGCNGCTTCATAAGCTGAAATTAATCCGGCTGGTCCAGCACCAATAATTAATAAATCGCAATGNAANAAACCTTTATCGTAAACGCTTGGATCTGANTTTTTATCTAGCTTTCCAAGACCTGCTGCTGCTCTGATTAATGGTTCATATAGGGATTCCCAGAATGTTTTNGGCCACATAAATGTCTTGTAATAAAATCCAGCTGACAAAAATGGAGACAGAAAATCATTAATTCTCATGAGATCAAATTCTAGAGAACCCTTAAAATTTTGGCTTATTGCTTCCAGACCTTCGAATATTTCAATTGTAGTAGCCCGCACATTTGGTTCTGAGTGTTTTTCTTTTTTTAAAGTTACCAGGGCGTTAGGTTCTTCTGATCCGGCACTGAAAACACCACGGGGGCGATGAAATTTGAACGAACGAGCCACGAAATGCTTCCTATTTGCCAGCAAAGCAGAGGCGAGAGTATCCCCTCGATAACCCACTAACGACTTACCGTTAAACGTAAAANTAATTTCATGCGCTTTGTCTATTCGTCCTCCTGTTAATCGAACAATACTGCTCATTTCGTTTCCCTCTTTAAAAAATCACTAACTAGTTCAACTTTAGATATTGCGTGAGTACGCGTATCTCGCGTCACTATTAACCACGAGCGATCTCCTTGTTCATGGTACCATAATTCTCTATGTTCACCTGCTGGGTTTTCTCGTAAATAAAGGTAATCATGGAATTCCTCTATCGATGCATTCGATTCCCATTTGGGCCGGTNCAACAATTTTGCGTCACCCTTGTAAACAAATTCATTTGCGTCTCTAGGGCCTAAAATGGGATGGTTAATTATCATAAGCTTTGTTCCGACGATCAGTGTAAATTTGGTTGGGCGCCTTGGCCTTTTTCATCGATTATTGCTCCCCTTANAAAACGATCTAACCTAAATTCTGATGCTGTCTTGTGAGGTTCTCCTTTTGATAAGAGGTGAGCAAAGCAAAAGCCGCTTGCAGGCGTCGCCTTGAANCCGCCGTAACACCAGCCNCCATTGAAGAAGAGGCCATCAATTTTGGTTTTATCTATAAATGGAGATCCATCCATAGACATGTCCATAATTCCNCCCCACATACGCAAAAGNTTAGACTTCCCAATCATAGGCATTATTGCCATGCCACCCTCACATACATCTTCAACCGTTGGAAGGTTCCCTCGTTGCGCATAAGAATTGTAACCGTCAATATCTCCTCCGAATACAAGTCCGCCCTTATCTGACTGGCTTACATAAAAGTGCCCTGCTCCAAATGTAATAACCCCTGGCAGTACTGGTTTAAGACCTTCGGTAACGAATGCTTGTAAAACGTGGCTTTCTATTGGAAGCTTAAGGCCTGCCATACCCATTACCTGACTTGAAGAACCGGCGACGCAAATGGCAACTTTTTTAGCGTTAATTATTCCTTTTGCAGTTTCAACTCCGGTACATTTATCATCATCTACGATTATATTAGAAACCGAGCAATTTTGAATAATATCAACTCCAAGCCTATCNGCTCCTCTTGCNTACCCCCAGGCTACTGCGTCATGCCGAACGGTTCCACCCCGTGTCTGACAAAGTGCGCCTTTGATTGGAAAGCGCGCATTATCAAAATCTAAGAAGGGCGCAACTCGGCGTAACTCTTTTTCATCGATCATTACGGCTCCGGCACCAGATATCATCATAGCATTTCCACGTCTTACATAAGCGTCCCGTTGCGAATCATTATGATACAAATTCATAATGCCACGCTGCGAAACCATTGCATTATAGTTGAATTCTTGTTCAAGGNTTTCCCAAAGTTTCATTGATAATTCGTAAAAGGGCTGATTTTCTTTAAGTAAATAATTTGAACGAATTATTGTGGTATTACGACCAATATTACCTGAGCCGATCCAGCCCTTTTCAAGTACAGCAATGTTNTTTTCTTTGAATTCTTTTGCTAAATAATAGGCAGTGGCTAAGCCATGACCNCCACCACCTACGATTACAATATCATATTTCTTTTGGGGTGTGGGCTCTCTCCACATTGGTGTCCAACCTTTATTACCCAAAAGACCCTGAAAAAAAACTTTTAGTGCTGAGTATTTCATTTAAACTCCTTTACCATACCTTAATATCTGTGTGAGAGAGTACTTCTATAATTAAGACGTTAATTGTTATAAAAGAGACACGTAATTANCATTTGATCGAATTGGTTTGAAATTGGTTGTTTATAAAATTGGTATTTTGACTTTAGATGGGTTCCCTTTGATGTCCTATGCATCGGTTGTAGAACCCCTGCGTGCTGCAAATTTACTATCTCAAAAAACTCTTTATGAGGTAGTTGATATCACTCCAACGAAGGATGGTGTTCGCAGTTCTTCGGGAGTACTAATCTATGGTAAAAGCACTTTAGCCGAAAATATTAAATTCGACATTCTTTTTTTAATCGCGGGGGGAGATCCGTTCCTGATTGATAATAAAAAATTGTTTAGTTGGTTAAATCGATTAACTAAATTTGGGACAATAATTGGCGGTATCTCTGGTGGGCCTGTTATTTTAACCAAGGCTGGTATTATGGGTGATCGCAGAATGACAGTTCATTGGGAGCATGCCGAAGGTTTATTGGAGCTAGATCACAAAGTTATCCTTGAACGGAGCCTTTATGTATTTGATCGGGATCGAATGACATGTGCAGGTGGAACTGCGCCTCTTGATATGATTCTTGCTTTAATCTCATCACACCAAGGTGCTGTGTTCGCACAATTTGTTAGCGATTGGTTTGTTCATGCAGAAATTCGACCATCAGGCGGAGCTCAACGTGGGGGGCTGGCTAATAGAATTGGAACAAACAATAAGTTAGTTCTTTCTGCCGTGGAGTTAATGGAAAATCACATTGCGGACCCGTTAACATTGTTACACCTAGCTAGATTGGTAGGGATTTCGGAACGACAATTGAATAGGATATTTAAAAAAAATTTGGGAAGATCGACAATGGCCTATTACCGTTCTATAAGGTTAGAAAAAGCTAAAAATTTATTAAGGAACTCACATTTGAAAATTTCTGAAATTGCCGAGGCTACCGGTTTTTCTAACCAATCGCATTTAACCGGACTATTTTCAGAGTTTTATGGCTGTGTTCCGTCAAACTTTCGTTTAAAACGGTTTTAGACTAATTTATTGGTTGCTTTGATAGCGTCGGATTTGCACAAGATGGGGGGATAGAATAATGAAAATTTTGGGTTTGGAGCATGTAGATGTCGAACATCCGGGGTACTTTCTCAAATTGTTGCAGGAAGATGGGCATACTTATCATGGGGTTAATCTTGGTGCCGGAGAACAAATTCCATCGCTAGATAACTTCGACGGTTTGTGGGTTATGGGTGGGCCAATGGATGTTTGGGAAGAAGAAAAATATCCTTGGTTAATAAATGAGAAAAATTTCATTAAGAAAGCTGTTATTGAATTGGGTATCCCTTATCTAGGACTTTGCTTGGGGCATCAGCTATTAGCAGAGGCACTTGGGGGAAAGGTCGCTAAATCTAAAAAGCCAGAGATTGGGGTTTTAAATGTTAATCTTACGGAGATTGGTTCCCAAGGTATTTTTTTTGATGGAGTTGATGAAGAATTTAAGTGTCTTCAATGGCATAGCGCTGAGGTGACAAGACTTCCGTCTGACGCTGAAATTTTAGCATCTTCTTCGGATTGTCTTGTCCAATCATTGAAGTGGGGAACTAGAGCTTACTCTATTCAGTTTCACCTTGAAGTTGAAGAGAATACAGTACAAAATTGGGGTAAGATTCCTTCTTATTCCGAAGCCTTGTCCGCGACGATGGGTCCTGAGGGATTGGAACGCCTTAACGTAGATTGTAAAATGGAAATGACTAACTTTAATAGTAATGCAGAGAGAGTTTATTTAAATTGGATGCAAACTTCTGCTCGTACTTAAGTGCCGGAGGCACGCGTCAAAGAAAGACGTGCTGTTTCTAAGTGTTCTTTCATTGCTGAGGCAGCTAATTCGGGTTCTCTCGCGATCAGAGAGTTTAAAATATTACGATGCTGTAAATTGTACAGGGAGACTATTTCAGTGTTTAGGGTTAAGTTTCGTGCTTTAGTCCACTCCGGAAGGGAACGAGCGGCAGTAATTTGACTAATTATCCAAATTAAAAGATTGTTTCCCGTACTTTCCGCAAGTGTTTTATGAAAATTAGTATCGGCTAGTGCAAATTCTTTCGTATGATCTTGGTTTTTTTCCATGAGATACATATAATTATCCAGTTTTTCAAAATGCTCTCGTTTTCCATGAAGAATTGCCAACCGACAAATATGAGGCTCTATCGCAAATCTAGCGTCAATTAATTCAAGCGGGTTCGCATTTTCTACGGGAGAAACTATCCCTTTTGCACGTTCGAAAGAAACGAATGCTCCACTACCTGGTTTGATATTAATATAACTTTGTTCCTCTAAGTTTTTTTGAGCCGAGCGAACGGTTCCTCTCGATACACCATAAAATTTTGCTAATGCACGTTCTGATGGTAATTTTTCGTCAAAGTCTATCTTTCCATCAATTATATCACCTCTTATTTTGATGGAAATATCTCTCGTACCTAATTTTTTTTTCTGGGCTTCCAAATTTTTCATCCTTTTTGTACCAATATTAAACCAATTAACAAAAAAGTCAATCGTTTGGTTCATTTTTCATTTGAAATTGGTTCTTTTTTAAACTAGTCTTTGTTCACAGGAGTGAGTTATAGGCAAGCTAAGTGAGAGGGTATTATAAATGGCAATCCCAACACATTCTAAATATGTTGTAATAGGAGCAGGAATTCATGGGCTATCTACCGCCTGGAAATTAGCGGAGAGGTTAGCTGAGAAAGGTGATACTGTTGGAGGAAAGATAACTGTGCTGGATAAAAGTGGGATCGCTGCCGGAGCTTCAGGCATAGCCTGTGGAGTGGTAAGAAATAACTATTATCAGCCAGCCATGCGAAAGCTAATGGCTCATTCTGTCGATATTTGGGAGTCTGACGCGAAAGGATTAAATTACCACCCTGTTGGTTACATGCAAATTTCTTCTGAGACTATGAGGTCTGACGTCTCTGAAATTTTTGAGCAGCAGCAAAAAATTGGTTACGACAGTGTTTTTATCGAGGGAGAGAAGGCTTCGGCTGATTATATGGAGACGATTTTCAGTGATTGGCAAGCAAAAGGGATAACGTCAGTTTTGCATGAAAAGAAGGGAGGGTATTCAAATCAAACAAAAGCAATGTATCATCTTGCAACAAAAGTTGAAAAACTCGGTGTTCGCATAATTTCAGGAGTTACTGTAAAGGGATTCACGGTTGAAAGTGGGTCCGAAGCAATCAGATTGGTAGAAACTGATAAGGGCTCTCTGTCCTGTGATCATGTTGTGATAGCTGCAGGGCCATGGGTTAGAGATTTTTGGACAATGTTAGATTTGCCAAGTAAAATTTCTTTAAAGGATGGTAATGGGGAGTTACATAAAAATATCGATATGTGGCGTTATTGGCAATTAGAGGAAGGTGTTTTGAAAGTTGAACCAGAGTTATTAAAAACAAATACCAATGAAATGCCGCCAGTAATTCATGTGGATACTGATGCCACTCTTTACTCTGATGTAGATGGGTCTGTGATCACAGATGATATGTGGGGTATTTACTATAAGCCAGATTGGCATTTTGGAGGTGTGCAGGGTGGTGCTTCCCCATACAAGGTTGACACCCCAGTTAATGATGTTGCCGTTGATCCCTACGGACCCTCGAGCCCAGAATTTGTTTCAAGTGCGGACTTTGCTCACATGTGGGTCTCTGCGCTTGCCCACTGCCATAAAAGGTTTGAGGGAACTATGCCTCACTACCACAAAGACCCCTCCGGTGGTATAGGATGCTTCACACCTGATAGTTTTCCAGTTTTTGATCATTTTAAGCAAAATGTTTCAATAATAGCTGACTCTAATCACGGTTGGAAAATGATAGGTGTTGGGCATTTAATGGCCGATGAGATACTAGGTCAGGAGCAGCAATTGTTGAACCCATTTCGTCAAAAAAGATATGAAAATGGGGAATTGCATCCAGTATCAAATAGTCCTTATCCGTGGAGTTAAAACAAATAAATCAGAGCGGTTGTGCCGTATAATTTAATAAGGGAGGAATACTATGTCAAAAATGGATATTGAAAACTTTGTCGAGGCCCCTGGACGGGAAGAGAAAGTAAAAGCTGTCCGGAAAAAGATAGATGAATTGGGCATAGATTATCTTTATTTGCAGTTTGTCTCTGTTACGGGAAAAATTATGGGTAAAGGTATTCCAGCAGATCATTGGGAAAGTGTTGCAAAAAAAGGATTTCAGCTTGTCTATGGAGCTACTGTTAATCTCTTCACCAATAGGGCTGGAGACTATTTAGGGTATGGTCCAGAGAGCGCAGAATTAGTCGGTATTCCGGAGCCTGAAACTTTCATGCAGTTACCTTGGGACAAAAGAATTGGAAGATTTTATTGCACTCTCTTTAGGAACAGAGAAGAAAAAGAAGACGCGGGATCTTTCTTGACTGCAGATTGCCGTGGTAACCTTAGAAGGTTACATGAAAGCTTCACAAAAAAGCACAATGGCTTAAAGTTGAGGATGGGAACTGAACCAGAAATGATGTGGTTAAAGTTTGATGAAAACGGTAAGCCTAAAGATGGGTTTTCTAAGCCGTACTGTTATCATATCGATCAATTTGAAAGTTTGAGACCAGTCTACATGAAGGTTATGGAATATAGTCGAGCCATGGGGCTTGATATGATTCAAGGTGATCATGAGGACGCTCCAGGACAACTAGAGCTGAATTGGATGTTTGATGACGTGTTAAGGAACGCGGATCGTTTAACAACATATCGCCAAATATGTGCGCAAGTAGCCCGTGAGTTTGGCATATTTGCCTGTTTTATGAGCAAGCCTTTTATGGGGGTTTCCGCTAATGGCTGCCACCATAATATGTCATTATGGCGTGGAGGTAACGACGAACTTGTTACCGTTGGTAACGATGCAAAGAAGTTACCGGGAATGCCTGATAATTTTATGTATGTCAAAGGTGGTGAAAATACATTTATGCCAGACGGAGATGATCCTCAGATGCCTCAGAAAGCTGGTTTGGAAGCTATAGGCGGAATAGTTCAACATATCGGTGCTCTAACGGCGATTGGTTGTTCCACAGTTAATTCTTACCGTCGACTTTGGGATACTGGATTTTGGGCTCCCGTTTTTGCGGATTGGGGCTTTCAAAACAGAACCACAGGTTTGCGAGTAAGTGCTCCTGGTCGTTTTGAATATCGGTCGGTAGACTCAATGGTTAATCCTTATCTCATGGGCTCTACAATTTTAGCTGCTGCAGATGATGGAATTGATAATAAGTTAGATCCAGGAGCTCCCGAAGAAAGAAACATTTATGAGGCGATGGAAGCCGGAAAACAAGTGAAAAAGTTACCGATGTCGCTGGGTGAGGCGCTTGAAGCTCTTGCAAAAGATAAGGTAGTACAAAGTGGAATGCCCGGAGAGATGTATCGCCTATACCATGAGTATAAGTATGATGAGTGGGCGAGGTTTATGTCTAGTGTAACCGATTGGGATAATGAAACTTATATGGAGTGCTTACCATAAAAAGCTGATGTAGTTTATCATTGATTAATTTAAATATTTTAGAAAAGGAGCGCATTAGAATGTGCGGAATAGCTGGGTTAATACATAAGGGAAAACAATCTAACGTTGGGTCTCAAATGACTTCAATGCTTCAGGCATTAAAGCATCGGGGGCCTGACTCCACTGGATATGCGGTTTATAGTGAGGGCAAAAATGATGAATTTGTGATGCGTGTCAAAGTCGCTGAGGCAGATGATATGTCGAGTGGTAGAGGTATTTACGCCGAATTAGAGCGTCGAGTATCCAAGATAGATGAAATTCTCCAGGAAAATGGTGTTGAAGTTAAGGATAAGATCAAAGCAACGGAATATGCGCTTAGATATGTCATTAAATTTGAAGGTGACATGGGTCGGCTTGCTAATCATATTGAAGAGGTAAAAGGTGCTGAGATACTTTCAATTGGTAATGGACTGGAGTTGATAAAAGATTTGGGCGATGCGAAAGATGTTTCTGGAGCTTATGGCCTAAATTCATTTCATGGAACTCACGGCATAGGTCACACGAGGATGGCTACGGAGTCCGATGTAGATATTCGTTCCGCACATCCTTATTGGGCTTTCCCATATAATGATGTTTCCGTTGTTCATAACGGTCAAATTACGAATTATTGGATCATGCGACGACAGATGGAAAACAAAGGACATCGGTTTACTTCTAATTGCGATAGCGAATTGTTGGCCGTTTATACTGCTCATAATTTGTCTCAGGGAATAGACCTTGAAGAAAGCTTAAGGTTATCGATCAATGAAATTGATGGTGTATTTACTTACTTAGTTGCAACCAAGGATCAATTAGGAATGGCTAAAGATACAATGGCTGCTAAGCCCCTAGTTTTGTATGAAAGCGATGATCTTATCGCAATGGCTTCTGAGGAGGTAGCAATAAGAGCTATCTTACCTCAAGAAATTGATACATATGATCCGTATGATGAGGAGGTTAGAGTATGGCAAGCATAAGTGACTCCGATTTGAAAGAAATGACTCAAGACGAGCGAGTAAAAGCTCTTGGTATGACCTCAGAGCAGCTCACTGGAAGATCTATGTTTATGGAATTTGATGCTGATGCAAGCGATCGTTTTTTATATCCATGGGCGCCTGAGGTGGATTTTAATAAGAGGATTGAGATTGACTCAGATCAGATGACGTCTACTGAAGTTAATGAAGAAATAAAGAAGTTTATGGATCAGGGGTATGGTACTATTGTTTTAAAAAATCCTAGAGGAAAACATTCTATTGGCGTTGGCATACTGAGTAAATTAAATTTGATCATTGAGGGATCGACGGGTTATTTTGGTGTTGGTTTGATTGATGGCCCAAACGTTCGTATCACTGGTCGCGTAGGGTGGTCGTGTGGTGAAAACATGATGTCTGGAACTGTTTTAATCGAAAAAAACGCTGGTTCTACTTTCGGAGCAGCTATTCGAGGGGGAGACCTCGTTTGCCGAGGTTCGGTAGGTTCGCGAACTGGAATTGATATGAAGGGCGGGACTATATTGGTGGGTGGTGATACTGGGGCCTTATCAGGTTTTATGATGCAACGAGGACGGATGGTTGTCTGTGGAAATGCTGGAAAAAATCTAGGTGACTCAATGTATGATGGTACAATTTATGTTGGAGGTGAAATTAAATCGCTTGGTGTAGATGCTGTGCCAGCAGAATTGACCGATTTGGATAAGAATTGGTTAACTCGCAAGCTTACACAATATGGTATGGTACCCACAAAAGGGGTCAATCATTTTCAGAAAATTGTCGCCGGTAAAATGCTATGGAATTATGACAACTTAGAACCGTCTGAAAAGAAACTTATATTATAATATATTATACTATCATCGAAAGGAATAAAACATGGCTGATGGAGATATGCCTATAAAGAAAAAAGTAGATCGAGATACTTATAGGTTGGGTGGCTCGTTTGTTTTCCCTCCGCACGTGATGGATGATATCCATATTAAGTCTGAGTTGGGTCGGTATAGAATGCGAGCCTTCTCGTTATTTAAAAAAATACCTCATTGGGATGACTTAACTTTCCTACCGGGAACACTTACAAGGTTCGTGATAGAGGGATATCGTGAAAAATGTGAGACAAAGACTGTTATTGGTCCAAGAGCAAAAAGGCCTTTGGAACTGGATATTCCTGTATACATAACGGGCATGAGTTTCGGCGCTTTGAGCTATGAAGCTAAAACTGCGTTAGCTCGGGGTGCGACCATGGCGGGGACTGCAACTTGTTCTGGAGAAGGGGGAATGATTCCAGACGAGCGACGGTATTCGTCGAAATGGTTTTATCAATGCATTCAATCTAGGTACGGTTTCAATCCGCACCATTTGCTTCTTGCTGATGGTTGTGAGTTTTTCATTGGACAAGGCTGTAAAGTAGGATTGGGAGGTCATTTAATGGGACAAAAGGTAACAGATCAAGTTGCCGAAATGAGATCCCTTCCGGCGGGGATAGATCAGCGTTCTCCAGCACGGCATCCTGATTGGCTGGGTCCGGACGATTTAGCTCTAAAAATTCAAGAAATTAGAGAGGTGACCGATTGGCAAATTCCAATTCAGTTAAAACTTGGCGCCGCGAGAGTATATGATGACGTCAGGATGGCTGTAAAATGTGATCCAGACTCGATTTATATTGATGGAATGGAAGGTGGAACAGGAGCCGGCCCTCATCTCGCTACAGAGGATACTGGGGTGCCGGGAATGGCGGCTATAAGACAGGCACGAAAAGCGATTGATGACCTTGGTAAGCGAGGAGATATAACACTTATTTACGCTGGTGGTATTCGAAATGGAGCCGACGTTGCCAAAGCAATAGCGCTTGGTGCGGATGCAATAGCAATTGGACATTCGTCTATGATGGCATTAAATTGTAACAAAGATATTCCAGAAGCAAATTATCAAGAAGAAATGGGTGTTGAGCCCGGTCACTGTTACCACTGTCACACTGGTCGTTGTCCCGTTGGAGTGGCTACTCAAGATCCAATTTTGCGAGCTCGATTAGATCCCGACGAGGCGGCGGAGAGAGTTTACAACTTTCTACACACGCTGACGATTGAAGCACAACTTTTTGCGCGCGCTTGTGGGAAAACAAATCTTCATTCTTTAGAACCGGAGGATTTAGCAGCATTAACTATGGAGTCCTCTGCCATGGCTGGGGTTCCATTGGCTGGGACTAACCATACGGTCGGTGTTAAAGATTATCATCATTTTTAGGAGAAAATAATGGCTGGAACACAGTATCGAGGATCAGAAATAAAAAATGTCGATCAATTTATTGACGACTCAGCAGGTTTATCAAGTGAACGAGAAAAAGAGATTGGGCAACATATTGGATATCGCTACGATGTGAATCTTGTTCCAGATTATAAGGTTATTACCCCATTTCTCTCAAAATACATGGAGATAATGGGTTGGGATGATCTCAATTGGTTGGAAGATGTGCACATGGGGTATGAAGATGGAAAGCCTGCAGTTTTCGATAGAAATATTAATGGTTGGGTTAGGGTTCCTGACGAGATAGAGCTACCGGATAACCAACAGGATCGGGATATGATTGCTCGTGAACTTTTGGTTAAATTTCAGATGTCAGATCGTCATCCGTTAGTTACATTGAGAAAAGCTTACATGAAATTTTAAACTTTGCTTAACAAAACTAAATTGAGAATGAGAATTGAGAGCATTAGAAAATTATGAACTCTTTAAGTTCCATAAATGAGAGTTCAGACGGAGTGGAGTTGCGAAAATCGTTTCTCAAGTGGCAATGTCGCGTTCGACAAAGCGCTATGAGAGAGAATGCTGGTCAACCTGACGATGGAATTATGCCAGTTCTAAAATTAAAGAACACTAAGTCCCCTCTTGGTTCGATCATTACACTTATTCACAAACGTCCTCAGTTTTCTGTTACTTCAGAATTGACTCATATGGTCAAAAAAACTATGGATCTTGCGCAAAGGCGGGATCAAGCAGTGCAGTTTTTATCTTCTACCTATTATCAAAAGTATGTTGAATTTTCTGATACCCTCACCGCGACTTTTGAACCCCGTTCAAGAGGGGCCAGTAATATTTTGCAAAGTGGAACTTGTCTTTTGATTTTTGATGCCTTCAATCAGCGTTATGATATCAACTGTGAGGTTCGAAGATTGAGTGAAGATGATCCGCTTTATAAATCGACGATTGCACATAATAGTCTATTCAACTCTTACCTTCATCCGGCAACGATAGTTTTGGGCTTTGAACCAAAATGGAACGAGTCTAGTTCAAGTAATTCGTTTGCTTATTGAAATTTTTTGATTAAGGTAAAGAGGATGTAAATAAAAACTATATTTATAATGCACTTTGTGGGGTCTCAAGGATGAGAAAAAAAGTTTGTATTATTGGGGCTGGTCCCTCGGGATTAGCACAGCTTCGGGCGTTTCAGCAGGCTGAATTAAAAGGTTTAAATATTCCCGAAATCGTTTGTTTTGAAAAGCAGGATAATTGGGGAGGACTCTGGAATTATAATTGGAGGACGGGTATCGATGAGGCTGGCAATCCTTGTCATGGATCAATGTATCGGTATCTTTGGTCTAATGGACCGAAAGAAGGACTAGAATTTGCTGATTATACTTTTAAAGAGCATTTTGGTGAAGAAATTCCATCATATCCACCTCGAGAGGTTCTACTTGATTATATTGAAGGGAGGTTATCAAAGACAAATTTNAGAGACAAAATAAAATTCAATACNATNGTCCGTGATGTACGATATATNGATAGAGANAGTAAATTTTCCGTAGTTTCGCGNAATGCNANTACAGATACTGAGTCTACNGATATTTTNGATCATATTGTTGTTGCGAGTGGACATTTTTCAACGCCGAATACNCCNTATTATGANGGGTTTGAAAGCTTTAATGGACGTATCTTGCACGCACACGATTTTAGAGATGCNAGAGAATTTATTGATCAAAACATACTCATACTTGGTACAAGTTATTCAGCTGAGGATATTGGATCTCAATGTTGGAAGTATGGGTGTAAGTCTGTGACAGTAGCTCATAGGACAGCTCCCATGGGTTTTGACTGGCCAACGAATTGGCAAGAAGTTCCAGCGTTGGTAAAAGTAGTTGACAAGACTGCTCATTTTAAAGACGGGAGTTCTAAAAGAATTGACGCGATAATTTTATGTACCGGGTATAAGCATCATTTCCCATTTTTACCGGACGATCTTCGCTTAAAGACAGCTAACAGGCTTGCAGCTTCTGATCTTTACAAAGGTGTTGTGTGGAATGGTAATACTAAATTGTTCTACCTAGGAATGCAGGATCAATGGTACACGTTTAACATGTTTGATGCTCAGGCTTGGTACGTAAGGGACATAATCCTTGGTAACATTAAGTTACCTTCTCTGGAGGAAATGAAAAAAGATGTTTTAGATCGACAGGCTACTGAAGATGCGCTTGAGGATGATTATGCCTGTATCGCGTGCCAAGGAGCCTATACAGCGGAATTAATCGCAGATACGGACTACCCTTCTTTTGACGTTGAAGCGGCGAACCAAGCTTTCTATCGCTGGAAAAAGCATAAGAAAAAAGGAATTATGACATTCAGAGATCACGGTGGATTTATTTCTCCTATGGATAAATCCGTTTCTCCTCCTCACCGCAAAAAATGGTCTGAGGAATTGGATGATAGTAAGGAGACTTATTTAAAATAAACATGGGATGGGGCAAAGTTGTAAGTGATTGGGCAGAAATATTAATAATGGAGGATAAAATGAAGATCGGTATTTTAAGAAGGTGTGTGATATTACTTGCAGTTTTTTTTGTGTCACTGACGTCATTGGTTAATGTCGCGAAAGCGGATAGCAGTGAGCCAATTGTCATTCCGACACATAACTGGTCAAGTCAGGTTGTGATGGCCTATGTTATTGGCGGTATTTTTGAAAGTATGGGGAATAATGTTGAATATGTTCCTGCAGACACACAGGCCGTGTATGAAGCGATAAGAAATGGAGATGTAACAATTTCTCATGAAGTTTGGCAGTCAACTTTTGGTAAGTCTTTTTACACAGCGATGGCCAAAGGTGGAATAATTGATGCTGGAACTCATGAGGCTATGACCTTAGAGGAGGTTGGAGTCCCACAATGGGTTATAGACCAAGATTTGTGCCCCGGCTTGCCTAACTGGGAAGCTCTTAAGAATTGTAAAGATGTTTTTGCCACTGCTGACTCTGGTGGTAAGGGAAGAATTTTAGAAGGCCCACAAAGTTGGCACGGACAAGAATACCCTGATCGCGTTGAAGCTCTTTTGGGCGACGACTGGGTTGTTAAATTTGCTGGAAGTGCAGATGCACTTTGGGCTGAATTGGCGTCGGCTAAAAAGGAAGGTCGAGGTACGATTACTTTTAACTGGACGCCAAATTTTACAGACGCTGACGGTTTTGCATTCATAGAGTGGCCGCCATACTATCCTGGTTGCCGAAAGCAAGATGGTGGAGATAGCAAATGCGGGTCGCCAAAAGGTTGGTTAAAGAAGGCAGCTAATTACAAATTCCCAAAAACGCACCCTGCGGCATACACGGCTTTTTCACAGATGTCATTTAACGCTGGTCAAATCGGTTCCATGGCTAAATTGGTCGATATTGAAGGGCTCAGCCATCAGGATGCGGCGAAGAAGTGGTTAGCTGATAATGAAGCTGTTTGGAAGCCATTCACTAAAGCTGGAATGTAAAAATATCAGCTTGCAAAATTTAAAGAAATAGTCATCCCTACAAATAATAATGTAGGGATGATTTGTGAAAATCTTGTGTCATTTGTTTTGGGACAATGACTAGCTACAATAATTAAAACAGTATACAATATCCAATTTTAATTTTCTAGCAAAGGTATTAGTTTATGGTTTCTGTAACGCAAATGGAATCAAAAACATCGCCCGTTATTAAGTGTGAGTCTGTTTATAAAATATTTGGTTTAAATGCCAAGAAGATGCTTCAAACTGCTAATGGAAAAGTTGATGCGGAGGTATTCCAAAAAGCGGGATGTGTTGTAGGAGTAAATAACGCCTCTTTTGAGCTCTTTGAGGGTGAGATGCTTGTTATTATGGGTTTATCTGGATCAGGAAAGTCCACGTTGCTTCGTTGTATCTCGAGGCTTACTAATGCTACATCTGGCAAAATATCGATAAATGGTAACGATCTTTTATCGATGGGAAATAAAGAACTTATTGAGCTCCGACGAAATAAAATGGGAATGGTCTTCCAAAGCTTTGCCCTGCTCCCACACAAAACTGTATTAGAAAATATCGCTTTCCCATTACAAATAAAGGGTAGTTCAACCAAAGAAAGTGTAGCGAGAGCAATGGAGATGGTGAGCCTTGTGGGGTTATCCGGACGGGAGAATTATTTTCCTAGAGAATTATCAGGAGGTCAACAGCAACGGGTCGGAATAGCCCGCTCACTTGCTGTAAAACCCGATATTTGGTTTCTTGACGAACCTTTTTCGGCACTTGATCCGTTAATTCGGAAAGAAATGCAGGATGAGTTTCTCAGATTGCAGGGAGTTTTGAATAAGACCATTTTATTTGTCACGCATGATTTCGATGAAGCTTTGAGATTAGCAGATAGAATTGCAATTATGAAAGATGGAATTATTGAACAACTTGATACTCCCGCTAATATTGTTCTTAAACCGGCTACAGAGTATGTCAGAAAGTTTACACAAGACGTACCGAGAGAAAAAGTTCTTAAAATAGAGTCAATTATGGATCCAATTAAAGATAATCAAAAATTAGGTGACTTGAGAGTTTCAAAAGAATCTCTCATAGAAGAGGTTGCGGAGTCAGTTTTAAGTCAAGCTGCCACAATCGGAGTAGTTGACGCGTCAGGAAAAATTGTTGGCTGTCTAGATCATCTAAAAGTGATTAAAGTTTTGTTTGGAGACAAGAATCTAAAAATTTGAGGCCTAATGAGAGATTCTAAAATATCAACTAAGTTCAATGCCAAGGTAGTGCAGTTTGCTATCTTACTTACTGTTTTCTTTGCTTTGTATTTTTTTGTCGAACCATCTGAAAATAATCTTTTATGGCGGTTACCCCCTTTAATAGCTGGACTGCCATTCTTAATAAATGATTTCGTAAGCTACTTGATGTATGATTTTATGCCGGTTGAGATTTATGATGCAGATATTGATGATTATGAAAAGAGTCCTCTTATCAAAGAAATTACACGATCGATATCTAGTGCTGTTTTATTTTGTATTCAATTTGTTCGTGAAATATTAGTTGGAGGTGTTAAAACAATTGTTAGTTTTACGAGTTGGGACTTTGTAAGTGAAAATAAATGGGCTTATTGGCCGGGCCTTCCATGGACTTTTGTTTGTAGCGCTACGATGCTTCTTGGTTACTCTTTGCAAGGAGTGAGGCTCGCATGCTTGTCTGGGTTAGCAACTTTGTACATAGCTATATTTGGTCAATGGGAACCAGCCATGCAAACGGTATCGCTAGTATTGATAGCTGCCCCTGTATCTTTTCTAATTGGTCTTTCTTTCGGTGTCCTAGCTTATAAAAGTAGCACTGCTGAGGGAGTGCTCGCTCCATTATTAAATGTTGCTCAAACTATGCCGCAATTTTCTTACCTCGTACCGGCAATGGTATTCTTTGGCGTAGGTGATCACGCAGGGGCAATTGCAACAATTATTTTTGCGACTCCGCCAATGATCCGACTTACTTTGCTTGGCTTAAAAAAAGTACCGCCAGAGGTTATAGAATCAGGTTTAATGAGTGGATGCAGTGATTTGCAGTTAATGTTTAGAGTGTTAATTCCAACTGCACGACGAGATATTTTGATCGGTGTAAATCAGGTGATAATGCAATGCTTAGCAATGGCAGTTATTGCGTCTTTTATTGGTGCAAAAGGACTTGGGTTTAACTTACTTTTAGCATTAAATTCTCTCAAAGTTGGAAAGGCGCTTGAATTAGGGATTTGTATCGTTCTTATTGCAGTTGTTTTAGATAAATTATCTTTGGCCTGGGCAAATAAACAGGTAGATTACTTCAGTAAGATGGACTTTGTTTCTAGGCATTCCTATAAATTAATTTTAATTGGGTTACTACTGATTTGGTCCATAATAGCATATTTAGGAAGCTTTTTTGCTCAAGACGGATTTAATTATTTATATATGATTCCTCACAATAAAGGTATTACCACCGAGCATTTTTGGCAGGCTGGGGTGGATTGGATCTTAGATACTTTCTTTTTTGGTCTGAAAGCTTTTAGCGATTTTTTAATAATTAATGTCTTGGTTCCAATGAAAACGGCATATTTAGGTATGCCTGTGGTTGCAACTTTTGTTTTAGTTATGGGAGTTGGCTATCTAATCGGTGGATTTAAATCGGCTATTATAGTTGGTGGTTTTCTCGCGTTTATTGCATTAACTGAGTGGTGGGATCGAGCACTTATTACAGCCTACATGACTACCTTTGGAGTTATGATTTCTGCGATTATTGGTATCACCGTGGGGTCTTTGTGTGCACAAAGTCAATTTGCAAGTAAAAGTATTTTATTGGTTTGTGATACCTTCCAAACTTTCCCCTCATTTATTTATTTAATTCCAGTTATTATGTTATTTGGTGTCACTGATACATCGGTTCTCACCGCAGTCATTGTCTACGCTACTATACCTGCAACACGTTATACTGTTGAAGGTTTAAGAAGTGTTCCGGAATCGCTTCATGATGCTGCATCCATGTCAGGAGTAACTAAATTGCAAAGGTGGATGAAAATTGAATTGCCACTGGCTTTTCCTCATATTATGCTAGGGGTAAACCAAACTATAGTTTTTGCACTATTTATGGTCATTATTGGTGCGTTAATAGGTACTGATGATTTAGGACAATATATTCTCAAAGCCCTGTCTGACAAAAATGGCATTGGAAATGGCCTCTCACTGGGACTTTGCGTTGCTTTTATAGGACTGGCTGCAGATCATCTAATTCGAACGTGGGCAGAAAAAAAGAAACGGGAGTTAAGATTGTGACTAATCTCTCAGAATTACGGACTGTTGCCAATATCCACACATTAAAGTGGGAAATTTTAGAACAGCCAGGTTTGCCGAATGAAAAAGTTTGGTGGTACAATCTTAGTTATGACGCTGAGCGCGGAGCAGGTTCTTATTTGTATAAGATGGGTAAGGGCGCTAGATCAAATCCACACGAACACGATGGTCCAGAGGAATTTTTTATATTGGAGGGAGATTTACAAGATAGTGATGGTTTTTATTACAAAGAGGGAGATTTCGTATCTTTAGCGGCGGGTTCGCGGCACAATAGCATCTCCCCCAGTGGGTGTGTTATTGTTGTTACGCATAGAGGAAAGGTCATCGACTTGGATAAAAGTGAGTTATAATGGCGGTTAAACATCGATTTGAAATAAAAAATGAAAAGTCTGGCGTCCTGGTGCCTGGCCTTCCCATTCTTCCCCACGGGGTTGAGCGTTATATTGTTCCGGGTGGAGGAAGTCGTGGAATTGAAATAAAAATAGGGGATGAAATTTCTATTGTGGATCGTGAAGGGCTTCAACTAGGAGAATTGGTATTTTTCTCCATGAATGGGGTATCAGATGCTGGAATGATTGGTGCTAGTGGGCAAGGTCGAGCAACCAATATAATTAATACCTTAGCTAAAGGGGACCCTTCAGGCTTAAAGGTTTTGAACGCTCTTGATCATGCTGGTTTCGATATTAAAACCGCTGATTCTGTCAGGATATTTGAACAAGGATCGAGAGCTGGAGATACTGTGGATTTTTTTGCATCTAGCGACGGATTGTTAATTTTAGCGGCACCGGGGGGGGCAATGCTACCAGAATCCCAAAATTCTAGCACAGAGTTGATCGTGTATATTCGACGTGCTACCCCGGGAGTACCTAAGGGTGGTCTCTTACCACCCGATCCATTGGCTGATCCACTTATCGATCTGAATATCCAACCCGGCAATGCTAAAACATTTTCCGTTAAAGCGGGAGAGTATATTCAAATTTTGGATGTGCAGGGGCGTGAATGCTCTGATTTTCAGGCATTCAGTGCTCGGGCGTTGGATAAAGGTCTTGAAAGAGAAATAGATCCTACTACTACTCGTAGCTTGATGGGCTCTCTTTATCCATCACCAGGTATTTTTTCTAAGTACTGGACTATGGATCATGAGGCGCTTGTTGAAATAATTCAGGATACATGTGGCCGTCATGACACCTTTGGCTTGGCTTGCACTGCTAGATATTATGAGGATTTGGGGTATCCCGGTCATATTAATTGCTCTGACAACATGAATGCTGATCTTCGCAATTTTAATATTCGGCCAAGAGGTGGTTGGCCCGCAATAAATTTTTTCTTCAACACGATGCTAGATGAGACAAACGCACTTAGTTTAGATGATCCTTGGTCAAGGCCTGGCGATTATGTAATGTTAAAAGCTTTGACGGATTTAGTTTGTATATCAACGGCTTGTCCTTGTGACGTTGATCCTGCGAATGGTTGGAACCCAACTGATATACAGGTCCGAACTTATGGGACTCAGGAGAATTTCAANCGTTCAATTGGATGGCGAAAAACAGTGGAGGCTGAGATGGAAGANACAAAACAAACGGGATTTCATAATAGCTTTGCAAAGCATACAAGNAATTTTATTGAATATAATGGCTATTGGTTAGCAAATGATATGACCAACTTTGGAANTATAACAGAATATTGGGCTTGCCGAGAAAAAGCCGCAATTATGGATTTATCGCCTTTGAGAAAGTATGAGGTAACTGGGCCTGATGCAAAAGAATTATTACAGCTCTGTGTTACAAGAAATATTGAGAAACTATCAATTGGACAAGTAGTGTATACTGCAATGTGTTATGAGCATGGTGGCATGATTGATGATGCAACTGTTTATCGTCTTGGTGAAAATAATTTTCGATGGGTTGGTGGAAATGATGTGGGTGGCCTATGGTTGCGGGAACAGGCCGAAAAAAATAAGATGAACGCATGGGTCAGGAGTTCGACTGATCAATTATGTAACGTTGCCTTACAAGGCCCAAAAAGTAGAGAAATATTAGAAAATCTTTTTTGGACGGCTCCAACACAACCAACAATGAAGGAGTTGGAATGGTTTAGATTTTCAATTGCCCGTCTTCGCGATTTTCATGGCCCTTCGTGTGTTGTAAGTCGAACGGGTTATTCTGGAGAGTTAGGTTATGAAATATTCTGCCATCCAAAAGACGCGGAGCATATTTTTGATGCTCTTTGGGAAGTTGGTACTACCTTTGGTATGGTTCCTCTAGGGCTTGAAGCTTTAAACATCCTAAGAGTTGAGGCTGGTCTTATTTTTTCAGGCTATGAATTTTCAGATCAAATTAATCCATTTGAGGCCGGTATTGGTTTTACTGTTCCGTTAAAAACTCAAACGGCTGAATTTATTGGAAGGTCTGCTCTCGAGCAGCGAAAGTTGAACCCACAAAAGCAGTTGGTTGGCCTCTCTGTTGAAGGTGGAACTGTGCCTGCAACCGGAGATTGTTTAAGAGTCGGTAGAGCCCAGGTTGGCGAAATCACTTCCGCTGTAAAATCCCCAATACTAGAAAAGACCATTGCTCTAGCAAGAGTGGATGTGGTTCACTCTAACATTGGGAACCAACTCGAAATTGGACAGCTCGATGGTCAGCAAAAGAGGTTAAAAGCTGAAGTTGTTTCCTTCCCACATTTTGATCCAAAAAAAGAACGAGTTAAAGGCAATTACAGTTGAAGCAATTACGTTCTGAAGGGGACTCATTTTCTTTTGAACCCTATTGGTGGGAAACTGATCAAAAGATTGTTCTAGAAAAATATGCGTTACCAGAAACACTCGATGTTTTAGTTGTTGGGGCCGGTTATACCGGCTTAGCGGCCGGTATTATTGCTAATGGATTGGGCGCAAAAACACTCATCGTTGATGCAGAGGACATAGGCAACGGGGCTTCTACTAGAAATGGTGGAATGTTTGGTGCTCACCCAAGGGTAGGATGGGAACAACTATCGTTAAATTTTGGCAAAGAAACAGCTGATCAAATATTTAAGGAAGCGTTTGATTCCTTAACTTTTGTACGAGATCTGATAAGTTCTGAGCAAATTAATTGTGACTTAATAGAATCTGGACGGCTTCAACTTGCTTGGTCTCAAAATGACCATGAAAAACAAAAGAAACTAGTCTCAGTTATCGAAGAAAAATCAAATATAAATGTAAAGATTATTCCTAGGAATGAATTGGTTAATGAAATAAAAACAGAACGGTATTATGGTGGTATATTATTTGAAGATCATTGCGGAATTAATCCATTTAAGTTCCACAACGGATTAATAAATGCCCTTAGAAGAAAGGAAGTTCCAATAGTTGAAAACATGCCTGTTTTCTCGATCGAAAGGAAGGGTGATCGCTTTAAAATTCATTGTGGTACCAAAGTGATATATGCAAGAAATGTAGTTATGGCAACAAATGGATATACAAAGCACAGCTTTAAGTGGTTTAAAAAAAGAGTATTTCCCGTTCCAAGTTTTCTTATTGCTACCGAAGACCTTCCCTCTGAGTTAATTCAAGAGCTCTCACCACGAGGGCGCATGATGGTTGAAACACGACTTAAATATAGTTACTTTCGAACTAGTCCAAATGGAAAAAAAATTATTTTTGGTGGAAGAGCTGCAATGAAACCAATACCGCTAATTTTAGCAGCTCAAAGATTGAAGATAGTGATGCATGATATTTGGCCTGAGCTTAAAAAATATCGATTATCACACGTTTGGACTGGATTTACTGGCTATTCATTTAACCATATTCCACATGTCGGACAATACAATGGGATCCATTACGCTATGGGTTATTCAGGTTCAGGAACTGTTTTGGCGGCATACTTGGGCGCTAAGGCAGCTTACCAAGCCCTTAATGACCCAAGAGGGAAGACGGGTTACTCTAACACTAGTTTTAAAACAAGCCCTTTTCATATTTTTGAACGACCACATTTTTTGTCTGTTGCAGATTTTTGGTATAGAAATATTAGCGATAGGTGGCAGAATCGGTGAATTTAAATGGGCCACTGCTAAAGTGGCCCATTAGACGTTCTGGCAGCTTTACTTTTCTGCTTCTTCATATTTTGATTTTTCAATGGCATCGCCCCAAAGTAGTACGACGATACAAATAATAATGCTTATAAGTGTATAGAAAAAAGGTGTAACTCCACCCCAGCCCATGAACATGGCCCCATCTACAACATTCCAAGTTGCTTCATTATATGGAAATCCCATTTCTTATCCTTTCATTACTGTTAGTTATTAGGTGACGCTGATGCTGGAATACCT
>PAHT02000004.1 GCA_002705045.2 Paracoccaceae bacterium
CTCTTACATACAACTTAATGGACAAGTTGGAACCAGAGCTTAAAACGATCTGAATTCAAATTAAACTTTCTCATTCCAACAAAATTCCTTGTGTTATCGACAAGAACTAGCAAACATAGACCTCTAATGTTTAATGTTTGGAGTTACTTTTGAAACTATTTTTCAGCAATATCTCGCCTGAGGCCAAAAGTATTGCACTAATTATAGCGACAGTGTTTCTGTTTAGCACTCAAGACGCTATCGCAAAAAATCTAATCCAAACCTATCCACCGATTCAGGTAGTGTGGGCTAGGTATACTAGTCAAACTTTAGTAAGCTTGATCGTTCTCTTTCCAATAATTAAAACAGTTCTAAAAACCAAAAATATGAAAATCCAACTCCTTAGATCAGGATTCCTATTTGGAGCAACATTTTGTTTTTTTTCCAGTTTAAAGTACCTTCAACTTGCTCAAGTAAATGCTATTTTTCAAGTTGCACCACTTTTTGTTACTGCGCTTTCTGTTTTTATCCTTCGAGAGTCAGTCGGAATTAGAAGATGGGGCGGCGTTTTGGTCGGCATGATAGGCGCGCTTATTATCATTCGACCTGGAAGTACAGCGTTCTCATTGACATTGATTTTACCGATCGGTGCTGCTCTAAGCTATGCTAGTTATTTAATCGCAACAAAATACTTAAGTAAGGAAGAGTCAGCAACCACAAACTTTTTGTACACTTCATTGATCGGTTTTATTTTTGCCTCCTTCCTAGTACCTGCATCATGGACTCCCATAAACACCGTTGATCTATTTACTTTTATGAGCTTCGGCTTGCTTGGAGCCTTAGGGCACCTTTTGATCATTTTGGCGTTTCGTCTAATAGATGCTTCTTTTTTAGCTCCCTTTACTTACATTCAGCTCATTTTTGCAAGCTGTTGGGGATTTTATCTGTTTTCTGAAGTACCTGACCAATTTACAATAACTGGTAGCATTCTGATTGTTCTCTCAGGTTTATATGTTTGGCTTAGGGAGCAAAATCGTAAATCTTAGGTTCTGATAAATAAAAGCTTAAGGTAACAAAAAAACTCTTTTTAAGGGAATTTGAGAAGGAACGTTGTTTTCGTCTGTTTCCATTATATCAGCCATAAACGCCCACCATTTTTTACAAATCTCCGTATCTGGCAAAGCATCAAGAGTATGATCGTCTGATCGGGTTAAAATAGCAAAAAGATGATGTGTCTCAGAATCTAACCATATTGAGTAGTCTGATACCCCAGCGTCTTTTAACGCCTGCGCTAGTTCTGGAAAAACCTCATCATGCCGTTTTTCATACTCAGCAGCTTCACCAGGGTTCAGGTTCATTCGAAATGCAATACGCTCAGACATAATATTTCTCCTACCTACTTCAATTTATTTTAATGGTCATCTTAACGGGCATATTAATATCACGAATATGCTTGAGATTTAATTGATCAGCCGTTGCCACCGATTCTCGTGTCAGCGCCATTGCAGCATCATCGGATAAATCCTCTTGAATACAAGCATTTTCTATTAAAAAAAACGAAGCCCAGTTGTCCCTCTTTCGGTCTGAATCATCTAATTTTAATCCGGACATTTGTGACAATCCAGGATCCTTTTACATCTAAAGACCAAGTCGATAAAATGCATTGGCATTATTTCTATAAAATTTTCTTAACTCTTCTTCCGATGACCCAGCTAACGCCCGATCTAGAACATCTACCCATCTGGTTAATGTAGTTGCCTGCAGACAAATTGGATAATCACCGGCATAAATAGTTCTGTCAAAACCGAACGCATCAATGGTAGCGTCAATGTATGGTTTGATATCGTCATCAGTCCATGTTTCATGATCTGCTTCAACAGGCAAATCAGAAAGTTTTATCCAGAGATTTGGATGTTGGGATAATTCAGCTATGTCATCTTTGTATTGTTGAATTTCACCTTCTGCAATTCCTGGTTTTCCACAATGATCGAGGATCATTGGAACGTTAGGAATACACTTAACAAACTCACGTACAATATCCATCTGAGTATGATTAACATTGATCTCAAAGTGGTATCCAAACTTTTCTAAAGTGTTGACACCTTCGATAAAATTCTTTGAAAGAGTTAACTCTCTAGGATTATGATCAAATTCTACTATCCTACGGATCCCTTTTACACTTGGATGATTCTCTTGCATTTCCTCGAGGACCGTTCCAACTTGGCTGCCCCATTCTACTGGCGCCATAGGAACAATCCCTTTAATTCTTGGATCACGNTCTGCACTTTCCTCAACGTATTTAATTTCAGCAATATACTGGCCCTCAGAAGCAGAGAAATCAGCATAGCATTCTAAAAATACCATAGCCTCGATATCAAGACTTTCGCAGTCGCGTTGATAATCCTCAATTTGATAAGACCGACCAAAAAGAGGATGCCCTTTAAAGGCAGAATAGTTTAGTCGATCAAAGTCCCAAATATGCAGATGGGTATCAATTATAGGGAAATTGGGCATTTTAAAACCTTCTCAAAGCCACAATGAATTCAGGAACATAAATAGAATTTGTCAGACAAAAATATCCTTGTCAAACATATTTTTGTCTGACAAATTTGTACGAGTTGAGAATCGTCAACTACCGACATAGACAAATGTAAGGATATTTACGGTGCAGAATTCTATATCAACATCGCGTAATATAATTCAAACAAAACTATCACTTCCAATATTTGGATTTGGTAGTGCTCACCTCGGAGAAATGTACAACCTAGTTGACGAAGCAACGGCGCACAAAACTTTGGAGGCAGCTTGGAACGCCGGCATCCGTTACTACGACACAGCCCCTTGGTATGGTAGAGGCTTGGCAGAACACAGGCTTGGAGGGTTTTTAAGAACGAAACCAAGAGAAAGCTTTATAATCACCACTAAAGTAGGAAGAACTTTGCACAGACCGAGTAACTTGGACGTATTTAAAAGCGATCCTTGGTTAGGAGGACTAAAATTCGAAGTAAACTTTGACTANTCTTACGATGGAATAATGCGATCATATGAGCAAGCCCTCCAACGACTTTCTCTGGATACAGTAGACGCTCTCATAATTCATGACCTGGACCCCCTATTCCATTCGCCAGATGAACAACTTGACCACGAACGTCATTTAGAAGCTACAGGCATAAGAGCTTTAGAGGAGTTAAAACATGCCGGCGACATCAAAGCTTTTGGTATGGGAGTTAATCAAAAAGAGTCATTAGCTAAACTTGCCCAACGTTTACCAATTGATTTTGCTTTGGTGGCGATGCCTTATACGTTAATTGACCAAGAATCACTTAACGATGGTATGGAGAAATGTCTCAAAAATTCAATCAGTGTTATCATAGGNGCACCCTTCGCTTCAGGCATTTTAGCTACTGGNTCGATTNCTAATAGCAAATATGCCTACACNNATGCTTCAAAAGAGTTACAACTNAAAGTAAATGAGATAGAANCTNTTTGCCAAANCCACACAGTCTCCCTGAAAGCGGCAGCTTTGCAATTTGTNCTCGCGCACCCCGCGGTTGTGTCAACAATTCCCGGTGCAGTAAATNCAGATCAAGTAAAAGAAAACATTGATTGTTTAGAGAGTAAGATCCCCGAGATATTTTGGGAAGAGTTAAAAGAAAAACAATTGATTGTAAAAGATGCCCCTACCCCAGAAAATAAATATTAGTATTAGAGCTATGAAAGAGTCAAAAATGACAGTTCCACTAATATCAACGCAAGGAATATCCAAAAGTTTCGCAGCGATTGAAGTCTTATCTAACGTAGATCTCAGCCTTAACAAGGGAGAAATTCACGCATTATTGGGAGAAAATGGCGCAGGAAAGTCTACATTCGCGAAAATTCTCGCGGGAGTGTATAAACCAACAAGAGGTGTAATAAAACTCAAAGATACCATAGTTGAAATACCATCCCCTATTGTAGCTCAAGACCTTGGAATAGCCCTAATCCATCAAGAACCAATCTCATTTCCTCATCTTTCAGTTGCCGAAAATCTAGTTATGGGTCAAAAGGGCAATGGTCTATTAAGTTGGGTCAATTGGGCCGAGATGATAAGCCATGCTCAACAACAAATGAAAATACTAGGTGTGGAAATAGATGTAAATCGACCGATGCAAGGGTTGTCAATTGCCGATCAGCAGATGGTTGAGATCGCACGAGCAATTGCTTCAGACGCCAGGCTAATTATTATGGATGAGCCAACCGCACCACTAACGCCCAGAGAGGTAGAAACGCTTTTTGAGATAGCTAGGCGCCTGAGAGACGAAGGTAGGACCATCATATTCATCTCTCATCGTCTCGAAGAGGTACGTATGATTTGCGACAGAGTAACCATTTTTCGCGATGGAGAAAGAATAATAACCGAAACCATAGACAAGCTTTCTGATGAGGATGTAATTCGTCTCATGATTGGTCGTCCGTTGGGAAAATATATGCGAAAACACAACACAACTATTGGCGATGTCGCACTTTCAGTGAATAATTTGCACTTAGAGGGAGCATTCACTGATGTAAGCTTTGAAGTGAAAAAGGGTGAGATTGTTGGTATNGGAGGATTAGTTGGCGCAGGTCGAACTGACGTAGCGCGAGCTATTTTTGGAATCGTTCCCGCCCAGAGTGGTACTATAATGATTAATAAAAAACCCGTTAAAATATCAAATCCGGCAGATGCTATAGACTTACGAATTGCATACGTTCCGGAGGACCGAGCCGTGGCAGGTATATTTAGTTCATTATCAGTTGAACATAACCTAACTGCTGCCATTCCAAATAAGATTGCGCCGAGAAGAATTATTAAACGGCTTTTAGAAACTAATTTTACGCAAGAGTCTGTTAACAAATTATCCATACGGTTAGCTTCCGTCGATCAACCGATCGTTGAGCTTTCCGGAGGAAATCAACAAAAAGCAATTCTAGCCAGATGGCTTCACACTGATCCAAATGTTCTTATACTTGATGAACCAACCAGAGGTATTGACATTGGTGTTAAAGCTGAATTCTANGATATGATAGGTACNTTGGCTGAAAGTGGGAGAGCAATATTGCTNATCTCTTCGGAATTACCCGAACTNNTAGCACTTTGNGATCGTATACTAGTCATGTCTGAAGGGCAAATNACAGCAGATATCCCNAGTAAAGANGCGTCTCAAGAAAAAGTTATGAAAGCAGCAGTTCCAAGAATGGCTACAAACCCATGAATCAATTGGTTAAAATTCTTTCTGGTCGCGAGGCTGGGCTTGTCGTAATGATAATATTATTTTGTACTGCAGTCGGGCTATACAAACCTCACTTCATTTCGACCAATAGTCTTAGGATTATATTATTATTAGTGCCACTTATTATGATCGGTGCAATGGCTCAAATGTTAGTACTTGTTGCAAGACATGTTGATCTTTCAATGGGTTCGATGCTAGGATTCTCNGCAATGGTTGCCGGTCTAATGTATCGGGACATACCTGAAATTTGGTGGCCAATTGGTTTTATAGTGGCCATTGGTACAGGCGCAGTTCTCGGGCTCTTTAACGGCCTATTAGTAACGATATTCAACTTGCCCTCTATAATTGTGACGCTTGGAACACTCAATTTATACAGAGGTCTTACCTTTATAATTTCTGATGCAAGACAAATTAACCGAGCAAATATCCCTAGCGAACTTAAAGCAATGTCACAAACATCACCAATTTTAGGTATTCCCTGGATTATTTTGATGGCCTTTGCAATAGCAATTCTTACCTTTTATATTGTACGCTACACTCAATTGGGTAGGCAAATATATGCTATTGGTTCTAATCCTACAGCAGCCCCGCTNAGAGGTNTTAACGTTACAAAAGTTACGCTGATCGTCTTTGCNATTTCTGGTGCTCTTAGTGGCTTAGCGGGTATAATGTACGCTAGTCGATGGGGCTTTGTAAATCCCTCCAACACCGGNATGGGGTTTGAATTTCAAGTAATTGCTGCAGTCGTAATCGGTGGAGTTTCAATTAATGGAGGGATTGGAACAGTATTAGGAACCTTTCTTGGTGTTATTCTTCTTGGATGTGTAGCTGCTGCTCTTCCTCTACTTGGGATTCCTGGAACAACACAAAGCGCGATTTATGGCTCTGTAATTTTAATCGCATTATTGATTGATAGGTCGGTACGGCAAAGGACTTCCGCTAATACGAAACGAACTCGGGCATAATCATGGAAAATAAAAAGANAATGAAGGANACNGANCAAAGTTATAATANNATTTTTAANCGCCCAGAAACAATGACTTTTGTTCTTCTNTTAATNGCATTNATTGGGGCAAGTTTGTTATCTGAGTTTTTTTTAGATATCAATTATATTCTCAGAAGTTTTACCTTNACAGCCGAACTATCCATCGCAGCTCTTGTGCTTACAATGGTCATTATTTCAGGTGAAATCGACCTGTCTGCTGCTGCAAATATAGCCTTATCGGCCTGTGTCTTTGCCTATGTTCAAGCGAGTGGCGTACCAATAGTTGGGGCAATTTTTGCAGGCCTCTTAGCTGGTTTTATAATGGGCGCCCTAAATGCAATCTTAGTAATCATTTATCAACTCCCCTCAATAATTGTTACAATCGGTACTTTAATTTTTTACAGAGGGCTNGCACAGGTNATAGCTGGCGATAAATCNATAAGAGTTCCTGANTGGTTTATCGGAATTAATACCAAAATGATATTGGGCGTTCCCTTCCCAGTTGTAATATTTACCTTAACCGCTATTCTTCTCGGATTAGTCTTGGGAACAACAATTTATGGTCGTCAAATCTATCAAATCGGAACAAATAATACCGCCGCCCTACACGCTGGTATAAAAAGTGATAAAATTAAATTTGGCCTCTTCATATTGCTTGGCGTTGTTAGTGCGGCTTGTGGAATTATGGCGGCATCACGATTAGGTTCAGTTCGTTACGATCTAGCTCTTGGAGGGGAACTTCAAATGGTCCTCATGGCGATGTTAGGAGGTACTTATATTTTTGGGGGAAGAGGAACAATTTTAGGTACTTTTTTGGCCGCTTGGCTTTTAGTGATCGTATCTACCGGCATGACCGTAGCAAACTTACTACCCGCAATTCAACTCACTGTTCTCGGGCTGTTACTTATAATAGCGATCATAGCTACTAATTTTATCTATTCCCGTGAACGGCGTTGACGGGTTACCACAGGGCAAAAGCCCAAATTATTTAATCAAGGAGGAAAACATGATTAAAAAAACTATACTTTCGACCTTAGCAGCCTTTACCCTGGCATCAGGAGGGGCATTTTCTGACGACATTGATATCGTCTTTATTGGAAAAAATACTGGAAATCCATATTTTGACTCATTGACTCAAGGCTTTGTTGAGGCATGCGATGTAATCGCATGTAATTTTGAATTTGTAGCACCAGCTACGGCCGAAGCAACATCTCAAATACCTTTTATCGAAGCTCAGATTCAACGGGGCGTCGACGTGATCGCGATTTCGCCTAATAGTCCAGATGCACTTAATCAAGTGTTCGACGCCGCTCGCGCTAAAGACATTTTAGTTCTAACAGTAAATGGTGATATTACAGGCAACGAGGAACACCGTGACGCCACAATATTGCCCACTGACTTTACTAAAGTTGGCGCCGATCAAGTTGAGATGGTTGGTTCATTAATTGGATATGAGGGCGAGATAGCTATTTTATCAGCAACAACGGAAGCTCCAGACCAAAACTTTTGGATTGAGGGAATGAACAAGACTCTTGAAACAGACTCAAAGTATTCTAAAATGACTTTGGTGGCGACCGTCTACGGTGATGATCAACCCGAAAAATCAACGACAGAAATGGAGTCGCTTTTAGCTAACTTTCCTAATCTAAAGGGAGTTATAGCCCCAACCACTGTCGGTATAGCCGCGGGAGCACAGGTCGTTCAAAGTCGTGGAATATCTGACTCTGTAAAGGTTACTGGTCTTGGGCTACCTTCTGAAATGAGAGACTTTATAAAGGACGGTACAGTCGAGGGATTTCAACTTTGGTCTCCGTATAATGAGGGATGGTTAGCAGCTCATTTTTCTGTTGGGCTTAAAAATGGGTCAATGGAAAATAAAGTTGGTGGTACTTTTGAAGTACCTAACCTCGGAACAATTACAATTAACCCAGGAAACTCAATAAACACACAAGCTGCATTAACAACATTTAACGCTGCGAATATTGACGACTTTAACTTCTAGATTGTTGTTTAAAAGGAGGGTTATTTGAATATAACCCTCCTTCTTTTGTAGACCGAATTACAAAAGAACAAAAAAATAATATAAATCAGACACCTATAAAAATTTTGAGGACGTGCTGATGCATAATCATGGCTATATAATGATAGAAGATATAAGCGGGTGTAACGGACTTCATACGCTTATATAATATGTGAAAAACTCCACTTGTTGGCAATACTATGGCTAACATATGCGAGGCTAATACCGAGAAAGTTGTCTCTGATTTGCATGAATCAGTCATAGATGCGATTGAGCCCCGAATGCACTTAAATAAACTAGAAGGCGACGCAGCTCTTTTCTTTTGTGAAAGTGAAGCTGATAATTTTGATAGTGATAGAACTCTTGAGGCTATGGATAAAGCTCAAGAGTTATTAAAAACAAAGGCTTCCGAGCTCATTTTTGTTTAAGCTTGCGGTTGTGACCCTTGCCTTCAAAAAGAGAATTTAAAATTAAATATAGTCGCTTACAAAGGAGATTTTTCTATCCAAAAAATTAGAAATTTCAAGAAATAGCTGACGAAAATATAATATTAGCACAGAGGTTATTAAAAAATCAGATAAAAAGTAATGAATATTGGTTAGTAACTTAAGCCTTTTCAAAAAGCTTGAGCACATCACAACGAGAACGGTTTTCGAAAACCACTCAAAGCATCGATAGTTTTGGTAGAATAAACTTAGATTATGTGGAATTTAATAATCCAGATCCGCAGAATCAAAAAGTTGAAAATCGATCACAACTTACAAATTTTACGAGGCAGGGGGTATATTTCAGGAACCCCTCACTGACAAGAATTTTTCGCGAAGTTAACTCGTGACCGTTTATTTGATTCAAGCCGTTACAAAAATTAGAATTTAAGGATAATTAATTTAACGATACTCATTGCGCCCATTCACCTTTTCGAAAAACAGGAATCTTTTCTCCATCTTGTGAAAGACCATCGACATCGATCTGATTCGATCCAATCATCCAATCAATATGTATAATGCTACTATTTCCTCCAGACCTTGCAACCTCCTCTTTTGAAATGCTTCCACCATTTTTAAAACACTTTGAGTAACATTGACCCAAAGCGATATGGCTTGCTGCATTTTCATCAAAAAGTGTATTATAAAACAAAAGCCCACTCTGAGAAATCGGTGAACTGTCAGGTACTAGGGCTACTTCCCCAAGACGGCGTGCCCCTGCATCAGAGTCTAGAACCTTTAACAATACCTCTTCTCCTTTCGATGCTTTAGCTTCAATTATTCGCCCTGCTTCAAATCTAACTTGAATTTCATCAATTAATGAACCCTGATGTGATAACGGTTTGGTTGAACAAACATGTCCTTCGACTTTCAAAGCGTGAGGAGTGGTAAATACTTCCTCAGAAGGAATATTGGGATTGCAAGTAATGCCATTTTTAGCCATGGAAGCACCTCCCATCCATTCATGCCCATCAGCTAAACCAACTGTTAAATCAGTTCCCGGACCAAAAAAATGTAATGCCTTAAAATTATGTTGGTTAAGCCAATCAGATTTTGATCTCAAAGTAATATTATGTTCGCGCCAAGCCTCAATTGGATTTTCCAGATCTGCCCGCGAAGCAGAAAAAATTGCTTCTGCTAATTTGAATTGTGCTTCATGACCAGGTAGATCCGGAAACATACGTCGGGCCCACGACATTCCTGGCCATGAGATAATATTCCAATTTATCTCAAAACGAGTAATTCTCTCTCTTGTGGGTTTTGAAGCCAAAGAATTAGCCTTATTGACCCGGGCTACTCTTTCGGGACTTTGCTCGGATAGAAGCATGGGATCATCGCCAACTATCGCCAATCGAGCAGTGTTATTATCAAAAGCCTTGCCCATTCCATCGAAAAGCCATTTTGCTGAGACATCAAAAGAGTTGTCAGCAGCATACTCATATCTGGATAACACTATTTCTGGATCTGTAAAGATAGGGGTTACTATCCCTGCGCCGGCCTTATAAGCATGAACACAAAGTCGCCTAACTAAAGGAAGCGACTCTATTGGCGCACTAATCAATAGGTCTTGCTCGGGCTCTAAAGCCAATCCAGTTTTTATCGCCAGTTCCGCCAATTTATCAATATGCAGCGCGTTAATACCTAAATCTTTAACCATAGCCTCTCCTAGAATCTACCTGTAATTTAATTTATAATTATCGTTTACTATAAACTTGTAATTGATTAAAGGGCTTCTTACGATTCTGAATTGGGCTGAAGCAATTCATTTGTCTACCAGAATTGCCAAAAAACTAGGTTTTTTTAAAATCGTTAATTGCTTATATTTAATTTTATTCTGCGACTCACAAAATTTTTAAATTAATTATCTAAAATTTGCAGTGTGGACTGAAGAGTTGTCAGAAACCGACACCCCTTCAGCTACACATTGGAATACTGCTCATTACCTCTTACAAACAAAAAAACGACGCAAGAAATTTAATTTTAGTAAATTAAGTGAACTTTTTAACCTATTTAAAAGTTGCTAAATGAAAGCTGATTTGAGCCAAAATTGGATAATCACCTATCGAAAATCGTGATGCTACAGTCTTTAAATATATGCATCAAGATTCAACCTTGAGTCGAAATTTTTCAAGTTAAAAGAGAATAGAATTATCTGTGGAATTAGAAATAGCTAAATTATTAATCTTCACTGGAATTTTTTGCTGTTCTTTTTTGTCCCTTCCCGAACAGAAATAAATGCACCAGAAATTATCACTAAAATAATTCCAATCATCACTGGAAATCCAAGTACTACTTTCCAAACAAAAAAATCAATTATTGAAGCAAAGACTAAATAAAAATACTCTAGCGGAGCTACATAACTAGTTTCTGCAGTCTGATATGCTCTTATCGTCGCTGTCATGGCTATTATATGCGTTACTGAGGTAATTCCAATTAATAAGAGGATTTCACGCGTTAATGATACCCACCCAATAAAAAAGAATGAATTTGAACCGCGTATTCCCTCAGAAACTGGAAGCATTGGTAGAACGCTAACCATCAACAATCCAAGGCAGGCATAGAAAACATTGTGTGAAAATGTCAGTGATAAAGACGGCTGGTCCTTACAAAAACCCCGTGTGATAATTACAGCCGATGCATAAGATAAACCAGCTAAAAGAGGTAAAATAAGAATAAAATTTACCATATCCGCTCTAGGCTGAATTATCAGTGCCACACCAATAAAACCAACGATTACGGCACTAAATCGTCTCCATCCAATAGTTTCACGTAAAAAAAATACCGAAAAAATACAAACAAAAATTGGTGCTGTAAAAAAACATGTAGCAGCTTCAGATAGGGATACAAATGGAAGAGAAGCATAAAATAGAGTATACGCAAAACTCATAAAAACTCCTCGTAAAATTGGCCAAAACCAACCAATTGGAATGATACTAGATTGCCGACCAAGAGTTTTAAACCAAAGTAATAAAATGATCAGTACAAGAAATGCACGCAAAAGCATTAACTGCCAAAGAGAGCCATTAGTTGATAAAATTTTTACAACCGTATCTTGAATAGCAAAACCAAAAGTTGCTAGCAACATGCAAAGTATGGCTGTCTTATCGGACATAGATAATATCNCTCGTTCCANTATTGTCATTGTNAANGANTAAGGTAACCANAAAATNTAACNTTTTNATGAAATTTGATTCGNTCNCTAAAACCATCAAAGTGCATTAGTTATTTTGCCGAAAAGTGCTGGGGCTGCNTCTTTTGANGGGTTGTGCACAGCAAATACTCCATTTTGTATTAATTCAGCCTCAGCTTTCATATCATTAGCTGTACCTATGAACTTTATATCCGAATTTAAATGCTTGCAGGCATCCAAAAGTCTGCGATTACTTGTGCCTTTAAGTAAGAAATCATCAATACAGCAAATAACAACATTTGCATTCGCAACGCCAGCTGCCTCTAAAGTGTGAGGATTTGAAATATCCCCATAGAATACATCCGCTCCAAAACTTTTTATCTGATCTTGAATAGCATATCGATAATCGATAACTACCGTTTCTGGTAATTCATAATTGCCCTCCTTATTGACATATTCAAATAATGAAGCGGCGTTTTGGTGGTAACCAAGAAAAATTATTTTATAATGTTTATGATTAGTCTGAGTATTAATAGTATTCGTTTTCATAAAGAACTTTCCAAGCAAACGATCTAAAAAAAATGCTATCTGATATTCGTACCTAATTAAATAAGTTGATATTGCAATTGAAATAAGTGTGGCATACGAAATTACGCCAAATTCATAAGTTGTCAGTAATCCTTGATAATAGCCGAGAGGTAAAAACTTAAGAGCAAATTCGCCAATTTGAGTTAAGTTAATTGCCACAACTATTGCGACAATAAACCCCTCTCCCGATACTAAAAGTGCTGGTGAGAAAATTAAAAGTTTAGCCAACAAGACAACTGAGACCAGTACCAATGCACCAATAAATATGTCAAAAGTAAGTTGAGGCAAAGTTATACCGAGCGCGATAAAAAGAAGAGCAAGAAAAAAATCTCGTAAAGATAAAATTTTTGGCAGCACTTCATGATGGATTGGATGTCGACCAACAGCGATACCCGCAATCAATGCTCCAACCTCAGGAGGCAATCCAATAATGTGAAAAGCCTGCGCACTAGCGAAGCACCATCCCAATCCAACAAATGAAGCTATTTCAATTGAGTGGCCTATCATTTTAAAGATTGGACCAACGATTTTATCAAAAATTAAGAAAATTGCTACCGAGACGGCTCCAACTTTTATTAATAAAACAGTTAGGTTTGCAATCGATACCTCGTTACCACGACTTCCAACTACAATTAAAAGGTAAGTTAAAATTACTACCGCCCACAACTCTTGGCTCAAAAGTGTTGCAATTGTTATTTTTCCAGGTCTTGTCTCCACCTCTTTTTTATCAGCTAAATGCTGCATGACGGCGGGCGTGGACGACAGTGCTAAGGCTGCAGCAAAAAATATCCAGCTATCAAAGGCCTTACTGGTTCCACCACTCCATAAACCTGCGCTGGCTAAAAACCAAATACCGGCAAAAGTTATAAGCATTGTAACTGGTACTAAAAGCGCCACAGAACTGATTGTACCACCCCCAAGAAGCAGCATATTTTTTAACCTCATTTCCATTCCGATAATGAAAAATAAAAAAACAGCTCCTAGTTGAGCCACGTCCTTAAAAACTGGTAAAATCTCCTTAGGAATTAAACCACTAAAAAATTGGAGTATTACACCAGTGGCAAGATATGCTAAAATTTGAGGCTGATTGAGTTTAAAAAATATTATTACCAATATTGAGGCTGCCACCACTGCAATCGCAATAGCCGAGACAAAATTAACACCAGATTCAATTTTTGATCCGGTATCCGCCGCAGACCCCACACCAAAAAAAAGAAACCAACTTAATGGAAATAAAAAGAAAACTTTATATATCTTTACCAACATCATCACAAAAAAAGCATCTCGCCCCTTCATTACCAGCTCTGAGATATAACGGCTACAATTATATACTGTCTATTGCAATTTTATATTTTGGTCCAGCTAGTTTAGTGAGCGATAGAAATTCGAAATGATAATTTGTTCAACTCAACTTTTGTACCTGAAACTTATTTCTTATATTTTAGAAGGTGAGACATTTTTTCGCACTTCCTACCATTAAAAAATAGCTCAAAAAAACTATCTACAAGTTAGTAAAGATAACTTAAAACGAGGATAAAGACAATGACGGCAAGCAGAAATTGTGGAGCGTGTAATTATTTTGAGCAAACTGACGCCATTGAAAAAGCGGTATCAAATAAAGCGGGGTTATGTCGGTATAATCCACCATTGATGATGGAGACAATGGCCCCAGTCGCTCAATGGCCAGTGGTGCAAGTTAAAGACTGGTGTGGTAAATTTGCGGACTAAGCCAAACGATTAATGTTTTCTACAGAAAAATAAAATGTAAGTGTAAGCCGTTAAGACCGTTTTTAAGACAAAACCAAATAGTGCAAAAAAATACATGACGACGGCTGTATACCTTAGATACTAAAGTGAACCATAAAATGATATTAATTAGAAAAATCTGAAAAAAGAGAGTTAACTCCCCCGCCCATCTCAGCGTTCACCGCATTTTTTCTTAATACTGAAAAAAGATCGTTACCAAAACCCACAGTTTGGGTATCTAGCGGTTTTACAAATGGTTCCCTTTGACTAAAATCAGCCTGAATCGAAAGCGTACCCTCTGTCGCATCCAAAGTAATTATATCACCGTCCTCAACCATACTTATCGGTCCCCCGTCTAAAGCTTCAGGATAAAGATGGATTGCTGCAGGAATTTTTCCCGAAGCCCCTGACATTCTTCCATCAGTCACCAAAGCTACTTTAAAACCTTTGTCTTGAATGATGCCGAGCATTGGAGTCAAACTATGCAATTCTGGCATCCCGTTTGCCTTTGGGCCTTGACCCCTTACTACTACAATTACATCGTCAGTTAACAAACCAGAATTAAAAGCTTCCTTAACTTCTAATTGTGAACTGAAAACTCTGGCTCTAGCAGACACCTTAAGGTGGTCTTTTGATACTGAGGAGGTTTTGATAACTGCTTTACCTAAATTGCCCGTTAAAACTTTAATACCACCTGTTCGTTCGAAGGGTTTCGACACGTGCCTTAGGATATTCTTGTCAGAACTCTCGACTCTGGTTTTTGACCAATTTAGCCTGGCTCCATCAAAAATTGGTAAATTAAACGAGTCTAACACATTGTTTCCCCAACAAGTTTTTGCAGATGTATCAAGTAACCCCTCAGAAATAAGTTCCTGCAGAACAAATCCCATTCCGCCAGCATTATGAAACTGGTTTACATCAGCACGGCCATTCGGATAAATTCGGGCAATTAAAGGAACAACTTTAGATAAATCTTCAAAATCTTCCCATAGTAATTTAATGCCTGCAGCAGCCGCCATCGCTGGGAGATGCAATAAATGATTAGTTGACCCACCTGTTGCATGTAGCCCAACAATAGCGTTTACAAAACTCCGTTCATCAAGAGCCTTACCAATACAAAAATACTTCTCTGACTTTCGGCTTACTGATAAAATTCTTTTTACCGCCTCTGAATTAAAAGTCCGACGGGAAGCACTTTTCGGATGAACGAAGGAAGAACTTGGTATTTGAAGTCCCATAATTTCCATTAACATTTGGTTCGAATTAGCTGTTCCATAAAAAGTACAGGTTCCCTCCCCATGGTAAGCCTCCGACTCAACTCGAAGTAGCTCATCACGGCCCACTTGATTTCTTGCGAACTCTTTTCTTACATTAGTTTTTTGCTCGTTAGAGATCCCAGTACTCATTGGTCCTGCAGGAATAAAAATCATCGGCAAATGTCCATGTGAAAGCGCCCCAATCACTATGCCAGGAACAATTTTGTCGCAAATCCCAAGGCTAATTACCGCATCATAAACATTATGA
>PAHT02000038.1 GCA_002705045.2 Paracoccaceae bacterium
TATTCGGTTCAGCCGGTATTGTCTCATTTTGGACAAGTTGGGGAGGTTTAGCCCAGCTTTATGCCATTCATCAAGTGCAAGTTTGCTGGGTCCAATCTCAACTTTATTTTTTTTATGGTAGTTTGCACTGATGTCCCCACTGTCAGTTGGAAAGATTTTTCTTTTGACTGAAAAGTTTTTGTTCATTTCACGCTCATTTCCATTTTATAGTTACATGGTTTTTTATTTTGACTTTTCTATTTTCGACAAAAATATGTCGTTTTATGTTTGAAATGTTTATTTTTTATGAATATTTGTGAGGGATATAAATTTACCTGGTTGTGGTCTTTTCGTAACTTGGGAAAATTGGTTGAATGAGGAATAAAATATGATCGTAAATAGTTGGAATGAATGGGACCCGCTAAAACATGTTATTGTTGGTAAAGCCGATAATTGTCATATACCAGCACCTGAGCCGGCACTCGATGCCAAAGTTCCAGAAGATAGTGATATGAAAGGAAGTTGGGGTAGACGGACGCAAGAAACTATCGATCGCGCGAATGAACTTTTAGACAATTTTTCAAGACAATTGGAAAATCTGGGTATAGTTGTTGATAGACCAACTCCAATTGATTTTTCTCAACCTATCAAAACTCCAGACTTCAAAGCCGAGAGTCAGTTCGGGTGTATGCCACCAAGGGATGTGCTTCTCACGGTAGGATCCGAAATACTGGAGGCTACAATGTCTTATAGGTGTCGTTGGTTCGAATATTTATGTTATCGACCGCTTCTGCAAAAATATTGGGAAAATGATTCAAATTTTAGACATGAGTCAGCACCAAAACCTCGGTTGACTGATAAGGATTACTATCCTGACTATTTGTCTGAGAAAATTGGTGATACCAAACGGTTGGAGTGGGCAGCAAAAAAATTTTTTGTAACGACAGAGGAGGAGCCTTTATTCGATGCTGCTGATATACTTCGTTTTGGAAAGGACTTGGTTGTTCAACATGGATTTACGACAAATTGTAAGGGAATTGAGTGGCTAAATAGGCACTTTCCAAATCATAGGGTTCACACTGTCAATTTTCCTGGTGATCCTTACCCTATTCATATAGACGCTACGTTTACTCCGTTGCGTCCAGGTTTAATTTTGAATAACCCAAACAGACGATTACCCCAAGAACAACGCAAATTGTTTAATGACAACGATTGGGAAATTGTTGATTCTGCTCAACCCGCTCACAATTCTCCACCACCACTATGTTATTCGTCAACGTGGCTTAGTATGAATGTATTGGTCTTAGATCACAAAACAGTATGTGTTGAAAAATCTGAGGTTTATCAGGCGGAGCAGATTGATGCTCTTGGTATGAACGTAATAGAGGTTGATTTACGTGACGCTTATGCGTTTGGAGGGGGCCTTCATTGTTGCACGGCGGATGTTTATCGTGAGGGAAATTGTCAAGATTACTTTCCAAAACAGTGAAAAGTTAATTTTTTTTTCTAAATGAGCTCTCTCGATAATAGGTCAATAAGCCGGCGGCAATCACAATACATAGGCCAATGATAGTGAGTAAATCTGGGATCTCATTAAAAAATAAAAAGCCAAAAATTACCGCCCATATCATTAAAGTAAACCGGAACGGCGAGACGAATGAAATTTCACCAAATTGCATTGCAGGAATTGAGAAATAGTAAGCTATAAAAATAAATAGTGAAGCAGTCATCAGAGCGATTAAAATGTCGGTTTGAACAGGCACCCAATTTTGCATAATGATGCCGCCTGCAAACCCAACTACCGTAATCGAGGTAGCAGTTATCAACGTGATTAGAAAAACGGAGGAGTTTGAAGAGATTTTTCGGGTGATGATTTCCCGAAAAGTTATGAACAAAACTGCAGTGATTGCAAAGAGAGAATAGTTATTAAAACCAGCTGATCCCGGTTTGATTATAAGAAGGATACCGATAAATCCAAAAAAAATAGCAAAAGCTCGATAAAAACCAAATCTTTCTCCCAAGAGCAGTGCTCCGAGAAGTGTGACAGTCAGAGGCAGGGTCTGCAAAATTGCACTCACATTAGCCAACGGCATTTTTAAGAGAGCTGTTAAAAAAAATATTGTGGCACAGACATCTGTAATACTTCTCAGAATTATTAATGGTAAATCGCGTCTAACGATAGGGTCCTTAAAAGCACTTTGGCTCCAGCAAAAAATTGAAATTAAAATTGTTACAAATATTCCACGAATCGATATAGTTTGCGAAATTGGCAAACTGCTTGCAAAATATTTTATGATAGTATCATTTGCAACATAACCAAACATGGCTAAGCACATGAATAGTGCTCCGTAAATATTTGATGTTCTATGATTCAACGTCTTATTTGAAAGAATCGTTATACCTCTACTTGTTGACTGAATGGCACATATTTTGCTTCTTTTAACATGTTAAGATTTTGAAACAAGTATAGAGGATTAATAGGGTACATAATATGATGAAGCGATACCAAATTGAATTAGATAGAAATGAACGAGATTTTTCTACTTTTCTTAAAAGTAGGGAAGTAACCTTGAGTAAAACAGACTTAAAGGTTCTAATAGCTGCTCAGGCGGTTGAGGATCAAGACTCTTTATTTAATATAGAGAGTCTTAAAAAACTAACAATCAGCAAAAATATTAAGACAAGTGGTAAACGAATTTTGCGAGCTTCCTTTGATAAAAAAAATAGCCAATCATCTTTATATTGAAGTTAATATGCTTCGGTAATTTATGAAACAAATTTTGGATTTATACAATAAATTGTATATTTTAAACTGGTATCGTTTAAAACTAATTGGTTAAACCGATAGTATATAGTTTTATAGTCTTAAAAATATTTTAAACCATTGTTTTAATTGTTTAATTTTTACATTCCCCCTTCTCTTGTCTTTAATTTACTTTTGTGTAATGGTGCAATTTCCTTTTTTGCATTTAGCGGACCGGAGTTGAAAGGTTATCACGATGCAGGCAAAATTAAATATTATTTTAAAACTAGCCAAAGAATTAGGTCTTTCGGTTGCAGCAGAAAGCCCTTTCAAGGCAATTGAAGCAATGGATGAGACTGATAGGCTAAGGTTAAGCATTGAAGATTTAATTGATGAGTTCAACGTTGATGAAGAACTTTGTGATGACCTCACTCAAAAATTGAACGAGATAAAAAAGAAGGGTTTTGAAATTAAAATTTTGGAAAGTGGTCGCAGTGTTGACTCAACTATAGAATTAAAAGATTTAAAAAGTAGGGGTGTTGGTAATCTTGTGACAATTCCAAGAGAGATCCTTGATCAAGTTAAGCTACTTGAAAGCCAAATTCGAAATGAACAGGAGAACTTAAGGTCCCAAAGAAAAAAATCAAAAGAAACAATCGTCGAGGAGAATAACTTGTTACCAAATCTAAACTTCAGGGTAGGAGTTAGTTTATTACTAACTTTATTTGCAGGGGTATTTGTTATCCTTGGATATATTGCTTCGACTGATGAACGCTTCTACGATAAAGATTTTGGGTACTGGTCTATGCTTTTAGGTGGTTTGGGTCTTTTGATAACACTAAATTTACTTATTATTCGTATTGTGCAAGCTATAAAGTTCCAAATTAATAAGCGAAAAGCAGTTGAAGATTTAGCTGACAAATTCATTAGCAAGCTCGGAGCTGAGTATGAAGCTTTAGAGGGAAAAATACGGAGTAAAATTTTTAGTCTTGAGAGTTTGGCTTACTCCGAGGGGTGTAAGAAGCAGTGTCTTGAGTCAAAAAATGAAATGAATGAATTACGTGTGAATGTTGTTGCTCATTTTAAATAATAGTTCTTTGTTTTTGCATTTGGTGATGCTAAACAGACATAATATTAATTTAAGAAAGGAGGTGGTCCAATGTCTAGTGAACTTGGAGTAAAAACTAGGTTGGAGGACGTAAGAGCCTAACTAACTTTTTTCTAATTGTTTGAAAGCTTTCTATCTAGTTTTAAAACAGTCACGAAAAGAGGGCACAATGCCCTCTTTTTTTTATAAGATTGCTATCCAAAGTAGAGTGCCAAATATTGATAACGGAGTACAGATTAAGACTGCTCCTGCTACAACTTCTTTTTCTTGCTCGTAAATACTGGAAAATATAAATGCATTTATACCGGGGCCCATTGCGCTTGTTATGATTGCACCTCGTAAAATTTCTGTTGATAAATTGAAACCAAAGTGCCCGATCGTAAATGTTATCAAAGGATGCATAAATAAAGATGCAATGATTATTAGACTAATTTTTCTAAAATTTTTAGAAAGATTATATTTTACAATACTCCCACCTAAACTAAATAGGGCAACTGAAATGGTCCCAACTGAAATTAAGTCAAAAGTAGAATTGAATGTACTAAAAATTTCGATCCCAGCTAAATTAAAAATTAGTCCTAAAAGAAGACCCATAGTTATATTATTGGAGATTATTGTTTTGAAAATTGCAATCGTTGCTTTTTTAATAGAATTTTTTTTTTGTTAGCCAATTCCATAACACTTATACCAATAAGATAACAGATAGGTGCATTTACAGAGATAATAGCTAAGTTGGACCCAATGGAGATTTCTCCGTATGCTAATGCCGTCAGAGGAAGACCGAGTAGCACCGCATTTGCGAATAAAATACAAAAACTAATTGCAGTTGCTTCAGATGTTGAGCAACATAAATATTTTTTAGAAACTATGAAACCTAAAATAAAGCAAGAAATCGCACCGATATAATAGCTCAATAAAAGTTTCCAATTGAAAATAGTGAATAAGTCAAGTTTTAATATGCTTAGGAAGAGAAACACTGGTATCGCTATATTTGTGGTCAATTTTAATAGCCCATTTATAGCCATACTGCTTAAAATGTTTAATTTAACGGTTAAGTAGCCTCCAGTTACAATAATAAAAACTGGTAGAATAACTTGTAAGACCGTATCTATCATTCAAATATCTCAAAAAAGAGCCCATCGTAAGCAGGAGTAACATTATAAGGTGTTTCCGAATTTAATTTGGTATAATCTAGATCATTATTCATATTAGTGAGGATAGCCTTTCTGGGTCTGAATTCGCTAATCCAGTTAAGAGTTTTTTCGACGTGGGCGTGAGAAGAATGTGGGTGGTATCTCAACGCATCAATGATTAGATATTCTAAATTGTAGAGAAGTTTCTTAGAACTATCCTTGATGTCAAAAACATCAGGTACGTAAGCGATATTATCAACTTTAAAACCAAGAGCATCAATGTTTCCATGATTAACTATGATTGGTTTAAAATTAACGCTACCACCTGGACCGGTAATTTCAGTATTTTGAACTATAGTATTCATTTCAAGAATTGCTGGGTAGTCACTCCCTTTGATTCGATCAAATACATAATCAAAAGATTTGAAAAGTCTTATTTGTGTTGCTTTGTCTGCCCAAACTTGTAAACGACTTTTTCGATTTAGAACAATCGTTCGTAGATCATCTATACCGTTAACATGGTCTGCATGATAATGCGTATAAATTACTCCATCAAGTATACCTACGCAAGCGTTTATAAGCTGATTTCGCATATCTGGACTAGTATCAACGAGTATACTGGTAACACCTTCTCGATTAAATTTTTGAACTAAAAGCGAACATCTTGATCTAACATTTTTGGGTTCTGATGGATCGCAATTCCCCCACAAATTTCCAATTCTTGGAACTCCACCGGATGAACCACAGCCTAAGATAGTAAATTTAAGGTGGGGCTTCACTTTTTTACCCGCTTAAACAAGTTGTAAAAATTATCAGAGGTAGCTTGCCTAAATAAAGTTTCAGATATTTCAAAGTACTCTGCAATTCTTTTAGCTGTAATTGCAACGAAACTAGGTTCGTTTCGTTTACCCCGGAAAGGTGGCGGGGATAAATATGGACTGTCTGTTTCTATTAAAAGGCGGTTCAGAGGTATTTCATGGAAGATTTTCCTCAGTTCTTTGCTTTTGGGAAATACAGCAATTCCAGATATTGAGAAGTAACAGCCAAGTTCAAGAGCTGTTTGAGCAAGATTACTTCCCGATGAAAAGCAATGCAACACACATTTAAACGGCCCATTTTTATATTCTTCTACTAAAATTTTTGCCATGTCCCAATCTGCAGATCTTGAGTGAACAATGAGTGGAAGTGAACATTCCCGAGCAATAGCTATATGCATCCTAAAATGTTTTTGCTGTGTAGCTACGTTTTCAGTAGAGTAAAAATAGTCAAGACCGGTCTCACCAATCCCAACCATTTTTTCGTTTGCGGTTGTATCAAGCAATTCTTTTTTAGTGAACCAATCATAATCGTTTTTATTTAATGGATGCGATCCAGCAGCAAAATAGATATTTTCGTGGCTACTAACTATTTTTAATATTTTTTGAAGATTTTTGGGCTTCGTACAAATTGTTAAAATTTTTGATACGCCTGCGCCTTTTGCCCTTTCTAATACTTTCTCCAGATCATGGTCAAATTCCTTAAAGTCTAGATGGCAGTGACTGTCCACAATTGGTGGTAAGAGGCTATTGTTCATAGTTTTTGCCTGTAATTGTCTTCTCAATATCTGTGAACGCAGTTACAATCTGACGTGATTTATCGAGATTTAATGCATAGCATGAAAGAAAGGCATGCGATAAATCAATATACAGTTTCGCCAATTTGTTGGCGGTATTTACATTTATTGATAATTTTTCAATNAACAAATTTTCCTCTTCCGTGCCNATTATNTAGTTTACTGGAGTTGTTAAGAGTGCAATCCGAGATATGATTAGTAACAAAATAAAAGAAAAAAACCTAAACTTNTCATTATTTCCTTTAACCAGCTCAGCTATTTTTAAAATTTTTATACGGTCAAAGTAAGGNAGTTCGAGTAAAATTTCAAAACAAAGTTTAAAAATTAATATTCCGTCCTGGTTAAGTGCAGTNANTGCCGTACCAACAGAACCTTCTGAAATAANTGCTAGGATATGCTGATCATTCTTAGATAAGTTTTTAATGTTATAATCTGAACTTCGTAAAACTCGTNCAATTTCTTTTCCNGTTAATTTATTCAAATTTAGTATTCGACAACGTGAGCGAATGGTTAATGGAACAGTCATAGGTTGATGGCTTATGATGAGAAAAATGCTTTTTTGAGGCGGTTCNTCTAAAATCTTTAAAAGTGCATTAGCCGCAGACTTGTTTAACTCATCCGCACTATCAATTATAGCAATTCTCCAATCATTTTCCGTTGCTGATAAGCTAAAGAAGGATTTGAGTTTTCTAATCTCATCAATTGTGATAACTTGTTTTAATCTTTTAGCTTTTTCGTCATATGGCCTTCGGCATAAGAATAAATTTGAAATAGAAAGTGCTCTGACTTTTTTATGATAATTTAAATTATTGTTTTTATTTAGTAAATTTTCAGCTATTTTCCAAGCAAAAGTTGCTTTACCAATTCCCTTTGCNCCATTTANAAGCCAAGCATGATGNATTTTTTTCATTTNAATGCTAGTTAAAAAGGTTTGCCAGGCTTGTGAATGTCCAATCAGCTCAGTTGCAAACCGTGGGTTTTTTGCCCCTGCTAAAGTATCCGATTCTATTATATGAGACGGACTATTCATTACATCGCTTAGCGTATATTTTATATATTTCGTTTGCAATATCTGACGGCTTATTATCACCGTTAATTAAAAAACATCTGTCTTTATCCTTCTCGGCTAGTCTATAAAAACCTTCTCTAATTTTAGTTTGAAAATTTAAACCAAATTCTTCAAAACGATCCTCGCCACTTNGTCGGTCCAGACCCCGCTTTAAGGCATGCTTTGGCTCCATATCTATTATAAAGGTTAAATCCGGNACAAGTTTTATTGTTAACTGATGTAGGCTCTCCACTAAATCGATTAGCTCCGTTCGAGAAGCTCCCTGGTAAATTTTTGTACTATCAAAAAATCGGTCAGATATCACAACTTTGCCATCTTTAATTCCAGGAATTATAACACGTTCGATGTGATCTCGTCTTGCTGCCGTAAAAAGTAGAATTTCTGTTTCAGGGGACCATCTACTTTTAGTTCCAGTTACAAGAAGATTGCGAATTTCTTCTGCACCAATTGATCCTCCGGGTTCTCGAGTAAGAATACAATCGATCGAATGTAAATTAAGTTTTTCATAAAAAAGGCGTGCTTGGGTTGACTTTCCACATCCATCGATTCCTTCAAATGTAATAAGCTTTCCTACCATTTCATTGGATCNCACTTTTGAGATAATTTTTAAAAATTATAATTGANGCATAAATACGANCAAGAAATGTTCCNGGTTCTGAATTTTCTAAGGTAAACAGATCATATGTTTTCGAAAAATTCTTCGAACCTAACTTGTATATTATTTGTAATTTAGCTGGAGAGCGCTCTCCAATGTCGAATGGTGCTGTTATAGGATANTTGTATGAAATTGACGCCTTAACTTCAGAATTTTTGTTTGTTGGTACTAAAATAAAAATGTCTTCGTTCGGAGCCAGTGCAATTTCTTTTTTATTACCTAACCATACTGGGATACGCCCAATTTCTTGGTTTTTTTGCACGACTCGCTCCGCCTTAAAATCTCTNTATNCCCAATTTATTAGTTTTTCCGACTCAATAGTCCTTTCTTTACTTGTTTTCATTCCTGAAACCACAAAGGTTATACGCCTATTTCCTCGTTTTGCAGATCCAACTAAGCCGTAACCAGCTGCTTCTGTATGACCTGTTTTTAAGCCATCAGCTCCAATGCCTTTATTAAGCATTGGATTTCTATTATTTTGTGTTATTTCATTCCAAGTAAAGTTTTTTTCTGAGAAGTAGCCATAATAATCAGGAAACTCTAACCTTAAACGGGTTGCAATGTGTGCAAGATCAATTGCAGACATGAAATGGTTATCGTCTGGCCACCCAGTTGAATTTGTGAATGACGAGTTTACTAAACCAATTTTTTTGGCCATAGTATTCATATCTCGAGCAAATTCTTCCTCGGTGCCAGATAGCGTTTCAGCTATTGCAATACACGCATCNTTTCCAGAGTGTACGATAATTCCCCTNATAATATTTTCAATGCTTACTTTTTGACCATTATTNAAAAACATCTTTGAACCACCTTTTTGCGATGCATTTTTTGAGACTCTGATGGTATCGGTTAGTAGGATTCGATTATCCCTTAGCGCGTCAAAGACCATGTAAAGCGTCATTAATTTAGACATAGAGGCAGGAGGTATCCGTTTGTGCGCATTGTTATCTAATAGGATCGTACCAGTTAAATTATCTACAACTAAGACTGATTTGGCCGTGCTTTCGAAGCTTTTTGCACTGGTGAAAAAAAAACAAAGTAATACAATGGTAAAACNGAATAGCGACATTTTTATTTGGCTTGAGCGCTTAAGANTTTTTCTATTCATAAGTATCCTGCTTTCAATTCTACTCTAATTCTATTTTATCTTATCGCTAAAAAAAATGATATCAATTGCGCACTTTATTATAATATAAACTGAAAAATTCAATAAAAATTAAAAAATCGCTAATACAGAATGAAATATGGTCGTTTTAAACAGCACTGAGGACATCTCTTAAAGATATCAGATGTTAAAGAATTTATTTTGGAGAGCGCATGACAAGTAAAAAAAGTGATGATGTGGCAGATTTATTGATCGAGGGTATCGAAGAAATAATGGAAACCATTAATAAAAACTTCATGTTTAGTAATAAGTTAGATGAGACTTCACTTTCGGAAGATTTTATGGATGAATTGCTTATGACACTTGAAACAGCACACACTGAGTTAGTTAATGCTTTTTATTAATTTAATTTACTGTTTAAAGCTTCAGTCAAAGTTTCGGCACGTTAATTGCAAGTTCCGACTACCGATTGAACAAGTCTCGAGGTTAGAATGAATATAAATGTGCAAATAGGCTCTTCTGAAGAGAGCAAAGTTTTTGAAAATACGAAAAATAATGAAGTATGTGAAACTTTCTATGAATCCGGAAAATTAAAAGAACGCTGGACGCAGAAAAGTGGAAAACTTCATGGACTTTATATGTCATATTTTGAGAATGGGTCAATTGAGCATAAGATTGGTCACCTAGATGGAAAAGAAGATGGTTTGTTCGAAAGCTATTTCGAGAATGGTCAGCTAGAGGCAAAGGGAACAAATAAAGCTGGTTATCATGAGGGCGAATGGACTAGATATTACCCTAGTGGAAAGGTTTTTTTCAAAGTAACGTTTATTAAAGACAAGGAAAACGGTAAATCTGAGTGTTTCCATGAGAATGGAAATATCGCAACTGAGACATTTTATAAAAATGGCCTGCTTCATGGGAATTATTCAAAATTTTATAATGATGGCAGTTTGGAGGCGACTCGGGAGTATCAATCAGGAAAACAGAATGGACCACAGGTGACATACTATACTAATGGTGNTGTTGAGGAAACCGTCGAGTTTGCGAACGGTCAACCTCACGGAGTATGGAAATGTCATGATGAGCTAGGTGAATTAATTGAAACCAGAATTTATGATTATGGTAAAATCGTTGAGTAAGAGNATANATCGAAGAAACCTCTGTATTAGATTTCAACATTAACAATTTATTGTAATCACTATCATGCCTAGTGTTCNGGTTCTTATCTGCTGAGTATTTCGAAATTGANCCTGTGACTTATTAATAAATTTAATATTTTTTTTTCTTAGATTGAATTTTGGTTCTAGAATTTCCGTATAATTTGCGCCCAGTAGAAATATTTGATTTGTGCAACTTAGCTTTCTTTTCTACAATTTTTGTAAAGTTTCAATTCTTTCTCCTTTTNTGAGGCACTGATAAAAATTCTTTCAGTAAATAGGTTTGAATTGGTAAAATAAGTAGTCACGTTTTAATCGAATGATTATCATGCCCTTTGNTCTTTACGGCTACACTATAGCAATTTTANGTTAAAATCANTCATNTTTGAGTGCTTTGTGCTTGTTATAATTTCCATNAGACCAAGTAAGAAACATTATGAATGTTTAGTAGGTTTCATGCTGGTCAAAAATTGTTATAAGGTAAAATATAAGAGTGGGAAAAATTTGAACTGGACCCAATAAAATGGGTAATTTAAGTTTTCAACTTCTGCATCATTTTATGCTAGTTTTAAATTTGAGTTTGATTGCGAAACTAAAAGTAACTGTTTTAAAAGACTATTAGAGTAAAAGTGAAATATGAAAAAGTTGGTCAATAAAATTTCCAAAGGATTAGGAGAGCAAAAGGCTGAATTGGTCCTCAAGGGAGGTCAGATTTTTAATTTGATTACGGGTGAACTAGGTTTAGGTGATATCGCAATAACCGGTGATACAATTGTGGGGACATATGACGAGTACGATGGCGAGAATATTATTGATTTAAATGGTAATATAGTCGTTCCAGGCTTCATCGATAGCCATCTTCATATTGAAAGCTCAATGTTGACCCCACTTGAGTTTGATCGGTGTGTAACTCCAAGGGGCATCACCACTGTCATTTGTGATCCACACGAAATTGCCAACGTTATTGGAAGTGAAGGTATTGAGTATTTTCAAAGGGCGAGTGAATGTACTTTAATGGACATAAAGGTTCAAATACCGTCTTGCGTACCATCAACAGATATGGAAACTTCGGGTGCCAATTTAACTGCAAAAGATATTAAACCGTTAATGGCACATAAGAGCTCTCTTGGGTTAGCGGAAATGATGAATTATCCTGGTGTAATTACTATGGCACCAGATGTCTTAGAAAAGTTGATTATGTATGAAGGGAAACACATCGATGGTCATGCACCTTTAGTCCGTGGTCGAAAGTTAAATGCATATATTTCGGCTGGAATAAAAACAGATCATGAATCTACCGGTTTTGATGAAGCTATGGAAAAACTTAAGAAAGGTATGAGAGTTTTAATAAGAGAGGGGTCAGTAAGTAAAGATTTACATTCTTTATCAGGAATCTTGAATGAGAAAACAGCGCCTTACATTTGTTTATGTACAGACGACAGGAATCCACTCGATATCGCCGAACATGGACATATCGATTATATGATTAGAAGTTTGATAGCCCTTGGTGTCTCTCCATTAGCTGCTTATCGCTCAGCATCTTTATCAGCGGCAGAAGCTTTTGGGTTAACTGATCGAGGCCTAATAGCACCGGGAAAGCGTGCAGATATTGTCGTGATTGATAGTGTTGAAAANTGTAACGCCCAGCAAGTCTTTTGTGCTGGAAAACTTGTTAATAAATCTTCGTTTCAAAAAAGAAAAAAAATTACCCCTGTAGGTCGTTCCTCGGTCAAGGCCCCTAGAGTCATACCCTCGGATTTCCAGTCAAACTGGTTGCAAGAGAAAACAGATGTAATTGGTATCGTTGAAGGCCAAATAATTACGGATCATTTGACTGAAATTATTCCTATAATAGATGGTGATCAAATTTGTGACACNGATCGCGATTTAATCAGAATTTCAGTTATTGAACGGCATGGTTTAAATGGTAATATTGGTACAGGATTTGTCAGNGGGTTTGGNTTAAAATCAGGAGCAATCGCAACAACTGTTGCCCATGATCATCATAATATTGTTGTAATTGGAACGAATTATAAAGATATTTCAATNGCAGTAAATCAATTAAGTATAATTGAAGGTGGTTTCGTGATCGCAAATGAAGGAAAGGTNGTTCGGGAACTNTCTTTACCGATGGCTGGTCTGATGAGTTTAAANTCTTTCGAAACAGTAGAACAGGAACTNCGACTCCTNAGACAAGAGGCTCACAGNCTAGGAGTTGTTTTGGAAGAACCATTCTTGCANCTTTCATTTTTAGCTTTGCCGGTCATCCCATCCTTAAAAATCACGGATAGAGGAGTGNTTGATGTTAATAAATTTAAAATTATTTCCTAATTTAGTTTTGAATTCAATTTTTCGTAGAAATTAAATTAATTTGTTTACACATATTTTTATAGTCCCTANCGCCAAAATTCTGAACGCACTCTAGCGTTGCGAAACCCGAGCTGCGTCTCTACTTCTACCCGAATGCCCGGTGACACTTTTTCAAGATCAACCATACCAATGGCTACATTACAACCAAAACCAGGACTAAACACTGCACTTGTAACGGTTCCAA
>PAHT02000053.1 GCA_002705045.2 Paracoccaceae bacterium
TTCCGCAATTTCACCAACTTTAGCCAATTTGAAAAATTTCCTTAGTAAAAATCTCCAAGGGAGTTTTTATTTCCCAAGTGTGGTGAAGGCAAAAACTATATATTGCTCCGCGTCTAATATCAGCGGGTGAAAAAGGAAAAGAAAAGGTAGGGAGTTCCTCAGATTTAGTGAGTGGGTGATGAAGTAAAAATGGATTTAGCATCTGTGAAATTTCATTAGTTATTTCTTGTGTTTCTGCTGTAACTAGGGCCATGACTCCAATTTCATAATGTTCTATGTTTTTAATTTCCAAGTTTCCAAAGCTTGCATTTTTTCCAATCAGCCGCATTTCAATTGAAAAATCTTTATCTTTTAGGTGTAAACGGTTTTTCGCTAATTCTGAACATTTTGACTTAATATCTTCGGTCCATTTTTGTGCATGCTTAACATACCGGGTGTTTCTTAAAATGGATATAATCACATTTTGAAATCCATTTTGAAATGCACCTTCCAATTTTACAGTATATTTATCAGATGGGTTCCATTTTGAGCCTGTTACACGAACCTTTCTATTGGACTCAGCAAAATATTTTGAATCAGCGGTGTCCAAATATCCGCCTGGCTCGTAAAGAATGTATGGGTTNGTNTTTTCGTAAAGCATGTGTGCAGACACAGTTTTGGGGGTCGCCCTAGCCTCANGATCCATTGGTTCAATAGTAAAACTATTTTTTTCAAACTCAACCATAATGACTCCTGATAAAGGATTCGTCGTACAAAGCGCTCCACATTCAGCTATTTTTGCNCCATGCCATGCAGTTCCAGGATCTATTCCTTTCATAATTGGTAAGGCAGCTATTATAGCTGTATCAGTCGTTCGTCCTACGATTATGATATCTGGTTTTTCCTCTAATGCATCGATGACTTGTTCTGCTCCTGCTAACGCTACAATGTTTGAGCATCTTAAAAGTATTTTTTTCGATAATTTTGGGGCATTTGGGAGAGGTTGAATTTTTCCATTTAAATATGCTCTTGAAGTTTCTTCGTTGCTCTGAGAACANTTTATTACAACNATTTTTAGGGATTGATCTAATTCTTTTGCAATTTCTTTAGTAATNTCAAAAAACCAATCTACTGAGCGGTTAGTTCCGCACGTACCTGCAGTTCCTATTAATAGTGGAATATTTGCTACCTCCCTGGCTTTCATTAGNCCTTTCCATTCGGCTTTTGTTGAAATTCTAGAATATTTTGAAATTCCTTGTCCGAGATAAGCTGGACCAGAATCGGTTGATCCACCATCAATTGCGATAATATCAGGATTTNGANTAAGGCCCCTATTGAGCGCTCTTTTATCGTAGTTTAGACCAAGAGCACCAGAGGGTACAAGAACGCGGATAGTCATTTCTGATCAGATTTATGGGGCAAAGGTTTCTTAAGATANGGTCGCAAAAATATTGGAGCTAGAAACCCGATTACAGCTGCTGTCCATAATCCTATAGAAATATTAGAAGAAAACAGATANGTCCAATCTCCATCAGATAAAACCATTGCACGTCTTAAGCTTACTTCCATATGTTCGCCCAGAAGTATACCCAAAATTACGGGCACAACTGGAACATCTAATTTTCTCAAAATGAAACCAAGAGCACCAAATCCTATCATTAACAATAAGTCAAAGTGACTGCCCGATAAGGAAAAAATTCCAACAAACGAAATCATAGTAACNCCAGGCAACAAAACGGATGCAGGTACTTGGAGTATTTGTGCGAAGATTTTCACCAAAGGAACGTTTAAAATGAGTAGAACGAAATTTGCTATTAATAAGGTCGCTATAAGGCCCCAAACAACTTCAGGACGTTCTGTGAAAAGAAGAGGGCCAGGTGTTATATTCAGTGTCATGAGAAGAGCAAGTAAAACAGCAGTAGTGCCAGATCCNGGGACTCCCAAAGTTAACATTGGCACCAGAGCACCACCAGCCGCAGCGTTGTTTCCTGCCTCTGGCGCTGCTATTCCGCGCGGGTCACCCTTTCCAAAAANTGNTTTATCTTTAGCAAGTGCTTTCTCGGACATATATGCCAAAAAACTCCCTAAGGAAGCCCCGGCACCTGGAAGTAAACCAGCTACAAAGCCNACTAACGTACCCCGTAAAAGTGTCCATCNAGTATAAATAATTTCTTTGAAAGGAATTGTTATCTTNGCAAGNTTGACTCCAATTGTAGAGTCTTTTCCATGACTTTCAATAAAGACAAAAACTTCAGTTACTGCGAAAAGTCCAACAATTGCGACNAGGAAATCAATTCCGTCAAAAAGATGTAAATTACCTCCAGTAAAACGGGTCATTCCTGTTGAGTTATCAACTCCAATCATTGCAAGCCCAAGCCCTAAACAAACTGATATTGCAGCTTTTGCTTGGTTTTTTGAGCCAATCCCACCAAGCGTNCAGAAGGCTAGTAAATACAATGCAAAGTATTCTGCAGGTCCAAATAAAAACGCTATACCTGCTAGGACNGGCGCTAAAAGCATTAGACCTATGGTAGCTAAAAACGCTCCAACGAAAGACGCAAATCCAGACAGGACCAGTGCATCGCCAGCACGTCCCTTCTTTGCCATTGGATAACCGTCTAAAGTAGTCATCATAGCTGGTTCGTCTCCAGGTATATTTAATAAAATTGAAGATATTCNTCCACCATACATTGCTCCGTAATAAACGCTNGTCATTAATACTAAAGCTTGNGTTGCGTCCAAATTNAATGAAAAAGACAAGGGAATAAGTATGGCAACACCATTTGATGGACCGAGCCCTGGAAGAGCACCAATTACAGTTCCTAAAATACAGCCAATTATTGCCAAAGATAATGTTGTTGGCGTNAGAGCGACTTGAAAGCCCAAGGCTAAGTTATTAAATAATTCCATTTTTATAATAGTCCTCGTGGAAAAGGAAAAAGCCCTAGTCCTAGAAAGTACTTAAAAATAATAAAGAGTGATATTGATAAAAGAGTACCGGTTATGGCGGCCGCTGAACGACTCGGAGTAATTTGATATGATAAAATTCCTGCCGCAATCGCAGTTGGTATAATGAAGCCAGCTGGTCGCAGTGTTAAGGCGTAGGCAACCAAAATAGTTATGGCAAAAGAAAGCTTTATTAAAGTTGAAAAATTTGGCCATTTAGGATTAGGCTCTGGCACAATTATCATTACTGATCCGGAAATAAAAGCTATTGCGGCTATGATATATGGAAATGTTTTAGGTCCAACCGGATCTGCAAAAAAGGGAGATTCAAGCTGGTAAGCGCTTGCAAAAAATGCAAGCGCTAAGACGGCTGTTNTAAAACCAAATAGTCTATCTGACACTATTTCATTACACCAAGTTCTTTGGACAGTGNCTGGATTTCAGCCATTACGCCTACCACATAATCTTGAAAATTTGGTCCAACCTTGTTGAAAGGTGCTAATCCATTAGCTTTCATAGCTGCGGCCCACTCGGGTGAGTCCCCAACTTTTCTAAGGGCTTCAGTCCAGTTCTTATATGACTCATCAGACGCTCCCTTGGGAGTGTAAAGGCCTCTCCAATTTACTGCGACTATATCGACACCTTGTTCTTTAGCTGTTGGAATATTTTCAAAGCCTGGAATTCTTTCATCCGTAAATGAAGCCAGTACTCGAACATCGCCAGACTTTATGAAACCAACAACTCCTGAAATATCGCCAGTCATTGCTGCAGTAAAGCCACCTACAGTTTGGGTTATAGCGTCTGCATCTCCATCAACCCCGATATATTTAACCTTGGAAATATCNGTGAATCCNTTTTTTCCCAGGGCCATGAGAACCTTAAGGTGATCAAAACCACCAGCGGCTGAACCTCCGGCAAAGGCATGATTAGCTGGGTCCTTTATTACTGCATTGAGAAGATCGTTTAGATTTTGGTAGGGCGAATCAGCTGCTACAACGATAACCCCTGGGTCTGCTCCAATTGCACCAAGAAATCTTACCTGATCGTAGGTCATTCCAGAATAAGCATTTTGCGCTAATCTTGTCGCAGTTGCCGACGATGCTGCAACAATTAATTCACTATCACTATTTCTTTCGTTTACAACATGCGCATAAGCTAACCCGCCGCCGCCTCCAGCCATATTAGTAACTTGAATTGGTGAATCAACAGCGCCGATATCATACATTATTTTTGTTATACTTCGGCACGTAAAATCCCATCCTCCCCCAGGGTTCGCTGGGGCTATACATTCAGCCGAAAATGATGCTGAAGCTGTACCGACTGTCAGGAAAGTACCAGTCAGTAGTACCTTAAAAAATTTATTTGTCATTTTTTCCTCCCATCTGACAATTTAATTTAACTTACAAAAGTTTTGCTTTTGTTTGAATGTGGTATCGATATCATGTAATTTGAAAAACGTGAACTCTTTAAATTAACACAAGTAAAATTTGTTATATTTGTTAAGTTTATAATTTATTAGGGCCGTATATTTCTATACATGAAGCAAAGTTCTCACCAGGATTTTTTTGAAGGATGTAAAGGTTAATTTTAAATATTTTCATTTTGTAGAAGTACAAAAATCTATTCTGCCTTTCGGTTTAGTTTGATTTTGTCATAATTAAATTTCCTAAGATTACCAAACCCACCCCCACGAGTGCTATTGGTGTCCAGACATAGTCTTCAAAAATTGTTGAAATAAGTAAGGCAAAAATTGGAAAAACGATAGTGGCATAGCCTATTCGGCCAGGACCTATACGGCCTAGCAAAGTTAAGTAGCAGGTAAAAGTGAGGACTGTGGAGATAACTGAAAGCCATAAAAGTCCTGCAAGATAAGGAGTTTCGAAAGAAATCCTAAAGGGGTGGTCTAATACAAAAGCGTAAATTATTAGAACAAAGCAACCATATAGCATTCCAAAACTATTTGCGCTCATCACTGGAATATTTTCGTTTTGGAGTGATCTTGAAACGAGGTTTCCTGAGCAAAAAGATATTGTGCCGATAATGCACATTATTAAACTTTCAAATGCTAATTCAGAAACCTTGAGTTCAGGAATGAAAATTAAAGTTATACCAGTTAAACCGATTGCTGAGGCCAAAAGTTGGGAATAATCGGGTTTTGATCTAGTGATTATTGCGACCATAAAGATATTGATTATAGATGTCATTGACCAAACGACGGCGAGGAGTCCCGATGCTACATGTTCGCTTGCATAATAAAATA
>PAHT02000049.1 GCA_002705045.2 Paracoccaceae bacterium
ATGGAAACCGAATAAATGATTTAGAACCTAAAGACCGTGATGTAGCCATGGTATTTCAATCATATGCACTGTACCCAAATATGAATGTCTATGAAAATATACGATTTCCTTTAATGGTTCGAAAAATCGCTTCCAAGACCCACGAAACTAAAGTCCGAAGTGCAGCCGAAATGGTCGAGTTAACAGAATTTCTCCATCGAAAGCCCTCCGAGCTATCCGGTGGACAGCGTCAACGCGTTGCTCTTGCGAGAGCAATTGTTCGCCAACCAAACGTTTTTTTAATGGACGAACCTCTCTCAAACCTTGATGCAAAATTGCGGGTCTCAACAAGAGCGCAGATTAAAAACCTAAGTCATGAACTCAAGGTTACAACTATTTACGTAACTCATGATCAAGTGGAAGCAATGACTCTCGCTGATAGAGTAGTCGTGATGAATAAAGGTATCGTGCAGCAAGTTGGTACACCAACTGAAATTTATAACATGCCTGAAAATGCATTTGTAGCCGGCTTTATAGGCTCCCCTGCAATGAATCTATTACACGGAAATATTAAAAAAGGTGCTTTCAACTCCCAGTATATTCAAATTAAAGGGTTTGACCATGTCGAGGGACCTGTCACTTTAGGATTTAGGGCAGAAGATGCAAGTATTTCGTCAAATAAAAAAGTTGAGTTAACTGGACCCGTTTACTCAATGGAATTACTAGGTGAAAGTACCATGGTCACAGTAAAATCAAATAACTCACTTATAAGCGTTAAAGCAGATAAAGATTATAGAATTGAAATAGGAAAAGAGGTGACCGTCTCTATTCCAAAAGAAATTTGTCACTTGTTTAATGCAAGCACAGGTGAACGAATAAGGCCCTAAGCCTTTAACTTACGCCCCACAGAAGGCTGGGGTCAAACGAGAGCGCAATGTAAAAGTTGTGCCAAAACCGATAGGAGACTTAAAAATGTTTTTAAAAAAATTAATTCTTGCTAACGTGTTTCTAGCAGCTTCAATCACTGGATCTTATGCTTGTGATATAAGTGCGAGAGTTAGCATAGTTGGGAATGAGTTCCCTGCAATTCAAACCGTCGGAGCGGGGGCACAAGAATGCTCCGGTGCAGAAGTTAAAACTAATCTTACAGCTGACCACCAAAAAATTAATGTGGCTGGTATGCAAGGAACCCCCGCTGAATTTACAGTTGTAATCAATAATAATTCTGTACTAACCACAATGTTAAATGAGGACTTGGTCCGGCCACTTGACGACCTAGTTGCCAAGCACGGCCAAAGTCTTATGCCTAATCAATTAATTACAATCGACGGGAAGGTAATGGCAGTTGCATTCATGGCAAATGCCGCACATCTAATCTACCGCTCAGATGTGCTTGAAAAAATCGGAGTTGCCCCCCCAAAGACTTATGAAGAGCTTCTGAAAGCGGCACAAATGATCCGTGAACAAGGTATCATGGAAAACCCTGTTGGGGGTGCATATATGGCCGGTTGGAACTTGGCTACAGAATTTATCAACATGTATTTTGGGTATGGAGGAAAGTTATATAAACCTGGAAGCGCAGAACTTTCAATCCAAAACGATCAAGGAGTTGACACTTTAAACATGCTAAAAGCTTTAAGCCAATATATGAACCCAGATTTTTTGACGCATGACAGTAATGCTACTAATGCTGAGTTCAGAGCTAACAACGTGGCATTAATGAATATGTGGGGTTCACGGGCAGCTACAATGGTTGAAGTTGACGGTGTAAGCCAAGAAGTGAAAGATGGTTTTGCGATAGCAGGACCTATGACCGTTGGAAGTGGCGATACAAGTGCCGCGACATTATGGTGGGATGGTTTTTCTATAGCTAAAAATATCTCTGATGCCGAAGCAGAAGCAAGTTTCATAGCTATGGTCCATGCGATACGCCCTGAGATGATAACAGATGAAACAGAAGTACAGGCTGTTTGGTTGATTGATGGTTATAAGCCAACGGCTGCGGCTATGGGAGTATTTGACGCTGCTGGTCGAAAAACTGAACCATATCCGTCTTTGCCTCAGCAGCCCCTTCTCCATTCCGCTCTTGGAAATGAATTATCAGACTTCATGCAAGGTAATGAAACAGCAGAGCAAGCTCTTGCTGATATTACTGCTGCATACGTTACGGCCGCCAAAGAAAAAGGGCTTTTAAACTAAACTTGTTTTGCCAGAGAGCAGGTATCTGCTCTCTGGCTTTTGATATTAAAAAGTTCAATTTATGAAACATCGAGTTTTCTTCTGGTTTTTTTTGCCGACTGGCCTTGCAATGTTTTTTTTCATTGCAATGCCAATCATATCGGTGGTGAGCCAGTCAATTTTTACCCCTCATGAGGCAGTCTTAAAAACGGTTAAAAACTGTGACCCGTTTGGATGTAAAGAGGTTATTTCAATAGACCATGAGGCCACTGAAAACCTGCGTCAGGAACAGCCCTTTGGCCGCTTTGTTGGTTTAGGAATTTATTTTGATAGAGGACACCTCGCAATTAATGAGATAGCGGGGGCGTGGTCCATGAGTGATAGCTGGACAGTTTTTTTCTCAAAACTTGGAAATTTACCTTTTTACCGTGCTATGACGTTTACCCTAACTTTTACTTTTGTAGTAACGCCCATGGTCATTGGGTTAGGCCTACTAATTGCGTTAACTGTCAATGCGTTACATGCAAAAATAAGAGGGTTGGTAATTTTTTTCTCATTACTGCCGTTTGTTATAACGCCCTTGATTGGCGCACTAGTCTTATTTTGGATGATAGATAGCAGAGGGATTTTAGGTGGCGCATTACAATGGCTCCTTTCAGATCCTAATTTATCCTTGAAAGCATCAACTGGCTTAATGTGGACTTCCCTAATTATCTATGGAATCTGGCACGCAGCGCCATTTGCTTTTGTAATTTTCTATGCTGGTTTACAAACGTTACCTATGGACCAAATTGAGGCTGCAGAGATAGACGGAGCAACTCGGCTACAGCGCATTCGCTATGTTGTAATTCCCCATCTCATGCCGTTAGTTACATTTGTGGCTTTGATCCAATTAATGGATAATTTCCGTGTCTTTGAGCCTATTGTTGGTTTCAATGCAGCAGCTCATGCAACAAGTCTTAGCTGGTTCATTTATAACGATTTAGGCGGCGAAACCCGCCAATTATCCTCAGCATCTGCCTCATCAGTACTTACTATAGTTGGAGTTGCAATTTTACTAATTCCCGTTTTGCTGCGCACGTGGCGTGATTTTAAAAGTAAGGTTTAAAAATGAGCTATAGAGTCTTAAAACAACCCATAGGATTAAAAATCACAATTTATTTGTTTGCTACAATTTGGGTAATAATTGCTGCGTTTCCATTTTTATGGACAGCTTGGGGTAGCTTTAAAGTTGAATTGGATTTTTTCTCAATCGCCGATTGGACCTACGCAATCACTGGCGAACGTACTAAAATTGAGCATAATAGTGCTTTCACATCGGCCGGTTATAAAGGAGCATGGATAAAAGAGTCCTTCTATAAAAATGTTTTTAATACATTTATTATTTGCTTTTTTGTAGTCTGTACGTCCCTAACTATAGGGACACTTGGCGGCTATGCGTTGTCGCGTTCTAACTACCGCTATACATTTATATTACTTATCACTGCTTTAATTTTTCGAGCTATGCCACCCATAACATTAGTAGCAGGCTATATGTTACCTTTTTTCCATTGGAACGTATGGGGCATAATGCCGACCACAATTATTGTGCTGGTGGCTATAAACCAGCCCTTCACACTGTGGATGTTACATTCTTTTTTTCAAAATATTCCTAAAGAGTTAGATGAAAGTGCTAAAGTGGATGGGTGCACCCAATTTCAAGCCTTCCGACATGTCATTATTCCAGTGATGTGGCCGGGTGTGATTACAACAGGTCTATTTAGTTTTCTTTTGGCCTATAATGATTTCGCGGTTACAGCGATGCTATTATCGGAAGATAATCGAACCATGGTTCCACAAGTGGCCGCTTTTTTAGGCACTACTTATACCGAAGGAAACATCATGTTTGCCGTAGCATCCGTGGTCTCAGCAACTATACCCTTGTTCATCTTGGTAATGTTTTTTCAACGTCAAATTGTATCTGGTCTTACCGCCGGTGCAGTAAAAGGATAAAAAAATGAGAGGTTCTAGACCCCAGCAAGCGCTCTTATCTCGCGACACCGACCTATCTAAAACGAACGAAACCAAACAGGTGATCGAAAATATGGTTGATGGGCTAAACGATCACCGAATTTCAGATATTGGCGAATTTTTTGCTGAGAGTTTCCGTTGGATGGGGAACAAAGGCTGTGGAACGAAAATTGGATTGAAAGAATTTCAAGAAAATTGGCAACGTCCTTTTCAAGAGGCGTTCAGCGATAAAGTTTGCATTGATGAAGCACGGCTTTTCATGGGAGAATGGGCTGCTGCTTTTGGCCGGCAGGAAGCAACGCATTCGGGCGAATTTATGGGCATTAAAGCCACGGGTAAAAAAATAACCATTCGATACATGGATTTTTGGAAAGTAAAGGGTAAGAAAATTGTCGATAATTATGTAATGGTCGATTTTCCTGATGTGATGGCGCAGCTTGGTGTTGATGCATTCTCCGGGCACGGNTGGGAAAAATTTGATCNAGANAATNAANCATNAAAAGTAAATANCNGCGAGGAGGAAAAAAATGNNNNTTAAATATCTTAAAAATAGTTTGTCAGAAGCCTCACGCTCAGCAGAAGACCAAAAAGTTAAGAAGAGTGTGGAAGAAATACTTGCTTTAATTGATTTAAATGGCGATAAATCCGTTCTTGAACTTTCCAAAAAATTTGATAACTACGCACCAAAATCATTTCGGCTTAGTGACCAAGATATTGAGAATGCAATGTCTCAGGTCTCAAAGCGCGACCTAGAAGATATTAAGTATGCTCAAAATCAAATTCGATCATTCGCCGCGGCTCAACGCGACAGNATGAAAGATATTGAAGTTGAGACGCAACCAGGAGTAATTCTTGGTCATAAAAACATACCAGTTCAATCTGTTGGATGCTACGTGCCAGGTGGAAAATTTCCAATGGTGGCGAGCGCCCATATGTCTGTTCTAACAGCAAACGTTGCCGGAGTGCCAAGAATTGTTGCATCAGCACCGCCCCAAGAAGGCAAACCCCATCCGGCGATTGTGACAGCCATGCATCTTGGAGGTGCCCATGAAATTTATTGCTTAGGAGGAATCCAAGCAGTTGGTGCAATGGCCTTGGGAACAGAGACAATTGATGCCGTTCATATGCTGGTTGGTCCAGGGAATGCATTCGTGGCCGAAGCAAAAAGGCAATTATATGGTCGTGTTGGAATTGATCTATTTGCCGGACCCACTGAGACGATGGTTATCGCTGATGAAACTGTTGACGCAGAGCTTTGCGCGACTGATTTACTTGGGCAAGCTGAGCACGGCTACAACAGCCCAGCCGTATTGTTAACTAACAGTAATAAACTGGCTAATGAAACATTATCAGAGATTGATCGTATTTTAAAAATTCTTCCAACGGCTGAAACAGCGTCGGCCAGCTGGAGAGATTATGGCGAGGTAATAGTTTGTGATACCTACGCTGAAATGCTTACGGTAGCAAATGAAATTGCATCAGAACACGTTCAAGTAATGACAGATCGTGATGACTGGTTCTTAGAGCATATGACCTGCTATGGCGCGTTATTTCTTGGCCCTAGGACCAACGTTGCCAACGGTGATAAGGTAATTGGAACCAACCATACTTTACCAACAAAAAAAGCTGGACGTTATACAGGAGGNTTATGGGTTGGNAAGTTTCTTAAAACGCATAGTTATCAAAGAATTACAACTGATAACTCTGCGGCAGAAATTGGCAGTTATGGCTCAAGGCTTTGTATGCTAGAGGGTTTCGTTGGTCATGCAGAGCAATGTAATATTAGGGTTCGACGATATGGTCGAAAAAATGTTGGATATGGAGAAGCGGCAGACTGATGGACGAAATAAAAAATATCTTTAATCCATTCCGGTTATCACAATACGACTTTGAAGAAGAAATGGTGATAAACCAAATCAAAAAGTTATTTGATCCAGATGCATATTGCCATTTACCTTATCCTATTGGTGACGTCATTGGTCTGGAAAATTTTTATAAAAAGTCAGTTGGTTCCATTTTTAAGTCTATGCCAGATTTAGAGAGGCGGGATTATATTGTTATATCTGGGACAACAGATAATGGCGATCAATGGATTGGCTGCTCTGGATTTTACTGCGGAACATTTCTTTATCCGTTCCTAGATATTCCGCCAACAGGACATTTAGCACATATGAGATTCCACGAATTTTATCGTTTCAAAAACAATAAAATAGTAGAGGTACAGTCAATTTGGGATATTCCTGAACTCATGATGCAGGCAAATGCATGGCCTTTGGCGCCAAGCCTTGGTAAGGAATGGTGTATCCCGGGTCCCGTAACAATGGACGGCATCAAACTGGAGCCTGGAAACACAAAAAAAAGTGCGGCCTCCCTCAAGACTGTAGTGAAGATGTTGAGTGCCATGAAAAAACATCCAGCTGAAGGTGGGCCTGAAATAATGGAGATGACGAAATACTGGCATCCTAAACTGAACTGGTATGGACCTTCTGGTATAGGCACAGGTCGAGGTATTTCTGGATTTAGAAACTGGCACCAAATTCCATTCCTTAACGCAATGCCAGATAGAGGGAAAACAACCACTTATAACGACAAGCACGGATGGGGCGATCAAATATCTTACCATTTTTTTGCTGAAGACGATTATGTTGCAGTCACTGGTTGGCCTAATATGATACAAACTTTATCCCATGATGGGTGGTTGGGTATCGCTCCCCCAAATAAAAAGATCCAAATTCGATCGTTAGATTTCTGGCGTCTTGAAAATGGGAAGATTAGAGAGAACTGGGTTCTGTTAGATCTTTTAGATATATATCGGCAAATTGGAATTGATGTTTTCGCACGACTTAAAGAATTTAATAAATCAAGAAGTTTTCAGGGTAACAAGAACTATGTCGGTGCGATGATCTAAGAAAGGTTTAACCATATAAAAATGGCTTATGAAAAAATAACATCTCTAGACGTTGCAAGAAAGGCAGGAGTGAGCCAATCGGCTGTCAGTAGGGTGTTAACGCCTGGTGCGTCCGCAAGTAAAAAAACTGCTGAGAAAGTTATATCCGCCGTTAACGAATTAGGATATCGACCAAATAGTTTGGCGCGATCATTAATTACTGGCAAATCACGCATTATCGGACTAGTGGTTGCTTATCTTAATAATCGGTTTTATCCAGAAGTCTTAGAAAAACTCTCAAATAGGTTGCAAAAAGAAGGCTACCAAGTTCTTATATTCATTGCTCAAAATACCGAAGATGATATTACAAATGTCATTGAGGGAATACTGGAATATCAAGTTGATGCGATCGTTGCAGCATCAGTGGGGATGTCTTCAGATCTAGCCGCTCGTTGTCAGGATGCTGGTGTACCAATAGTCCTGTTTAACAGGGGCCAAGCAAATGAAGCTCTTTCATCAGTGACATCCGATAATTACATGGGAGGCTGGAAAGCAGCTAATTATCTTGTTGCATTAGGCCACAAAAAAATTGGATATATTGCTGGTTGGGAGGGTGCATCTACTCAATTAGATCGAGAAAGAGGTTTCGTCGCTTGCCTGAAAGAAAAACGATTGAAACTTACACATCGTGAGGTTGGAAATTTTATTAGGTGTGAAGCTCAAGACGCTGCAAAGAAAATGTTTGCTACTAAAGACCGTCCTACGGCGATTTTCGTCGCAAGTGATCATATGGCCTTTGCTGTTATGGACATTTTGCGGTCAGATATTGGATTGAAAATTCCTGAAGATGTTTCAGTAATTGGTTTTGATGACGTCAGTCTTGCTTCTTATAGCGCTTATGATTTAACGACCATCAAACAACCAATTGCGCAAATGGTGGACTCAACCGTCGACATCTTACTTGATAAAATTAACTACCCTGAGGGAGAAAGTAACAAAATCATTAAAATTGATCCGTTACTTGTTATAAGAAATAGTACTTCTACATTAAAGGAAACCAAATGAAAGGGTTCGATCAAAAATGGAAAGATTTTCCAGACTTCATACTTGGAATTACAAAAGAAATTTGGGAGCATCGAAATATCGCTACCCTAGATCACTATTATTCAAAAAATATACCTGTTCGATCTCCAGGNTCTCTCATCATTGGAAATAAAGATGTCATTGGAGCTACAATGGCAACTCTGGCAGAATTTCCGGATCGCAAACTACTCGGTGAAGATGTCATTTGGTCGGGAAACCCTGAAATTGGGATGCTATCGTCCCATCGAATTTATACTACTGCTACGCACCTGGGTGATGGAGTTTATGGCAAGGCAACAGGAAAACAATTAAAATATCGAGTGATTGCTGATTGCCACGCTAAAAATAATCAAATTGATGATGAATGGCTAATACGCGATCAAGGTGCAATCGTTATACAGTTAGGATTTAGGCCGAAGGACTATGCGCGTAGTCTAATCGAGCGTGAAGGCGGCAGTAAGAACTGTATCATGCCGTTCAGCCCAAGAATGGACGTTACGGGCCCCTACACTGGAAAGGGAAACGATAATAAATGGGGAGAAAAATATGCCAGTATACTCCAAAAGATGATGGAGTCGGATTTTTCGATAGTCCCCAAAGCTTATGATCGAGCGTGTCAACTAGAATATCCTAACGGCAAGAGCGAAATAAATCATTCTGCAGTTGACGAATTTTGGATGTCTCTTCGATCAAGTTTT
>PAHT02000089.1 GCA_002705045.2 Paracoccaceae bacterium
TGTTAGTGGATGGTGGTGATATGTGTGAGGTTTGTCCTGCATCATTTATTGGTACTACTGGGTTTGGTAAGAAGTTCCTTAAACTTTGTTCTACGATTTATAATTTAAAGGAGATTGATTATACAGCAGACCAACACTTCAATCAAAATGTAAAGATTTGTAGTTGGCACTTAACTAAAGAACCATATAAAGGTAAGACTAAAGTTATTACAGATGATGGTGAGTTTAATTGGGATCTTCGTAATGGTGTACCATTATGGGGTGATAATTTAGTTCAGTCTTCTATTTTGGAGAAGATTGCTAACTCTAGTCATCCACGTATCCCACTGAAGATGGGTCAAGCAATTGCTACTGAAGATTATTGTGATGATGGTGAGTTTGAGGTCTTACATTCAGGTAATAATCCTGCTAATACTAATGTAGAACCTGATACTGGTGATGTATTGAAGTTTGTTGTACCATACTCTATGTCATATAAGAAGAGATTTATAACCAATGCACATATTGGTATGCTCAATGCATGGTGTCCTATTGAAGATGAGGAAGAAGGTGAGAGATTATCTAAGATCTTTGAGCATCCTTTGATTCAGTTATATATTGACAATCATAAGAGAACTAGTGGTTTTGCTCCTGCTGTTAAGAATGGAGAAGTACCTGATATTACAGATTACGATAATCTAGATACTCAGTTCAACTTTACTGAAGAAGAAGTTGCCTATCTGGTGGATATCAATGTCATCAAAGAATAGACACAATCAAAAGCATGGATCTGACATCACTAGGAGTGATGATAGGATTAATAATACAGGTGAAGTATTTACTCCACCTTCTTTGTGTGACAAGATGATTCGTGGTATACCTAAAAGTGTTCTTAAAGATCCAACTTCTACCTTTTTAGATAATTCAGCAGGTAATGGTAACTTTGTTATTCAGTTAAAGAAGGTACTGATGAGGTATCACAGTAGAGATCATATTGTTAATAATATGTTGTATGCTGTAGAGTTTATGGAAGATAATCATAAAGAGATGTGTGAGAGATTAGGTGTGCCTGTAGATCATCCTCACTATGTTAATGCTGATGCATTGGAATATCATTATCGTTTTGATGGAACTGTTGGAGATGTTACATTAGACCAGTTCTTCGAGTGACCTTCATATTGTATGATATAATATGAATATGGAACTTCGTACACACCAAAAAGAAGCACTTGAGGTCATGAACCACAAGCGTAAGGGAATCATTTGCGTCCCCACTGGTGGTGGTAAGACGATGATTGCCATAGAGCATGCTAAGAAGTTGTTTGACAGACCTACATTCACTGGTCATAAGACCATTGTAGTTGTTGCTCCTAGACTTCTGCTTGCTAATCAGTTGTGTTCAGAATTTACTGAGCATATTATTAACGCATGTGTTCTACATGTTCATAGTGGAGATGCTGGTAACTACCACTCTACTACTAAACCTGATAAGATCTCTACATTTTGTTATTACTTTCGTAAGCAACATAGAATTATCTTTACTACCTATCACTCTTTGAAGAAGGTAGTTGAGTCAGGTGTCCATGTAGATGCCATTTACTTTGATGAAGCACATAACTCAGTACAGAAGAACTTTTACCCTTCTGTAAAACATTTTGCAACCAGAGTTTTTAGTGGGTGCTATTTCTTTACTGCTACTCCTAAGTTTAGCAGGACTCATAAGAGAGTTGGAATGAATGATGGTCTCTTTGGTGGGATTATCTACAATGTACCTGCACCTAAGTTAGTTGCGTCTGGTACTATTCTACCTCCAGAGATTAAGACTGTGAGTATTCCTGTTCCTAGAGAGAAGGATGATCATCATCTTGATTGTGAGACTCTCCTAGATCAGATTGTGAATGAAGACCACATGGAGAAGGTTCTAGTTGCTGCACCTAACACTAAGGTGATGATGAGGATGCTCAGTGAGACAGAATTCTGTTCCATGCTTAAATGGTTAGGATATGATCTATTCTGGATTACTGCAAGGCATGGTGCTTTTATCAACAATAAGAAGGTATCTCGTGATGAGTTCTTTGATACCATGAAGGAATATGGAGATGATCCTGATAAGAAGTTCGTTCTTCTACACTACTCAATCTTGAGTGAAGGTATCTCTGTTCCTGGTTTGACATCTCTTATTCTTCTTAGGAATATGAATGTCATTGAGATGTGTCAGTCTGTTGGTCGTGTTATTCGTCCTGCACCAGACAAGCAGTTTGGGAACATTGTTGTTCCTACTTATAGTAACAATGTTGGTATATCAACTGCTCGTCGTTTAGAGACTGTCTATGATACCGCCTTTGTCGAAGGCGATCCTGTTATTGCTAACGTGAGATGATGAATTTTCTATTCGGTAGACCAAAACTTGATACAAAAGAATATATGGTAGATGGATGGGATCGTGGACCTCGTGGTTCTCACCCATACAAACGTGGAAGTCTCCATAATAAGATAGGTATGGTCTTAATGTGGAGTTTCTACGGAATTGTAATAGCACAATTGATACATGCCTTTATAGTTCTCCCATTTTTTCCTATCTGGGCAACTATATCTGCTATAATGGTATTGATGTCTATTGTTGTTATCGTTGCACCATGAATATCTTTGTCACTGATCCATCTCCAGTTAAGTCTGCTCAATGCTTACCCGATAAGCATGTAGTCAAGATGCCATTAGAATCATGTCAAATGCTTTCTATTGTTGCATCTCCTGAGTGGGGTCATGACTTTGGTTCTTTGCCTAAAGTTGATGGTACACCATATAAAACTGCTAAGGGTGCATTTCGCAATCATCCTTGCACTATTTGGGCACAAGACAACTATCGTTGGTTGATAGAGCATGCTCTTGCATTATGTGCTGAGTATACCCATCGTTACAACAAAGTTCATAGTTGTCAACATACTGTAGAACATGCGAATATCATATTCCCAGATTGTTCTCCTCCAACATCATTTACTAGGGCAATGCCAGATGAGTANAAACATGACACAAGCATTGACACTTTTACTGCTTACAAAAATTACATTAGGAGCAAACCTTGGGTTGCANCTAATTATCTACGTGACCCATCCCGACAACCAGATTGGGTATGANTGATAAAGAAAAAGAACTAAACTCCATCTACAATTTCTATAAAGATACNAAGATGGGTTTTGCNACNAGAGATGGNTATTATGCTNTCCCTCATGCTGGCAGTATGACTCAACTNNTGCATNGTACATGAGGGTCAAATGNTAAAAGTTTGCAGGAATGAANANTCTGCTCGTAACTTTNTAGCANANCANCGTAAANNACCTAAACAAGGAACTGTAATCCTACCATGAAAACCAAAACCAANTTCATTTGCGTCACTCCAACGACTNNTCANGCAAAGGANCGCTTTGTTAANATAATGAATAAGTTTCATTCATGTAGAGTGCAAAAGACTACAGANAACAAGTATTANTTNGAATCCCTTAACAAGCAATACTANTTTTGGGTAAATAAAGAAGGGGATCAAAACTGGAGGTTAGAATGATNNTAGAATCNCAANTACCACAGGATTCNTTGGTAACNATTACTGTTGATAAGGTAGGTCTTATCACAATGATATCTGCTGCACATAAAGCNATNAANCANACTAANGAGTGGAANCTTGGNGATGAGTATGATACTGATATCACACCATTCCATGANATGAAGGANACTNTAATTGANCAGTATNNNTCNGTNTATGGNNATGATGANTGGAAGNNTGCTCTTGCAGAATAATGCACNTTGTATTAGAATGTACTAANGACATTACNGAGTANTTTGANAAATGGTTAGNNTACTTCATGTTGCGTGAAGATCTTTATGGTGATGAGACTTATAGTTCTCTATCTGAAGATTGTTTTGCAACNACNAATATNCTTGGTTTAGTTAAGGATAANNTATTTGATGAATACANTGGGTATCTCAAAGACATATGTGAAGCANCTGCNAAAGCAGAATTNTCTTATCATTACTTACATATGATAAGTTATGATAATGGTGGNTATATGACTCGTCATAGTCATGAACACAANGAGGATTATAGTTTTATATTATACCTCAATACATGTAANGATGGTGCAACCNTTTTANATGATGATTNTGAGANTCACTATATAACACCGAAGANGAATAGNATTTTAGTGTTTAGTGCCGACACNGAACANTCAGCAAAATTCTCTGATTCNAANAGNNTACTTGTCGGTGGACTTAAANTACAATAACTATGAAAGAANAAACTGCTGCTGANAAATGGGANCGTGGNAAGACTTTAATGNTNGAGTCTTTATATAAACCAGATACTAAACTCAGAGGTTGTGCTCACAACCAAGGATGTTATGATGAACTNATGNTNGTCAAAGATCTTNGTCATTGAATACGTAANAACTTTAAGAATATGTACAAAGCACTNCCTAATTGGATACATGTTAAGGATAGTCGTGTNGCAGGGCAAGGACTGTTCGCTAAAGATGATGTGCCAGAAGATGTTTATCTTGGTNTNTCNCATGTTNTNGTNNATGANGANATNATNAGAACNCCTNTNGGNGGGTTNNTAAATCATAGTGANGATCCTAANTGTGTAAAGGAGTGTGANGAAANAGAATGGNGTANGATNTATCANATGANNACTATCAAACCAATTAAGAAANACGANGAACTATTNTTGAAGTATACTTTTTACAATGTCTAAAGCATCTCAGTTCGTACTTAATTTTATATTGAGTGAAGAGATCACTCAGAAACTTCGTTCCAAAGCACAATCTGATGGGATAGATATGTTGGAGTTGAAGAGAGCAAGGAAGAGTGTGATAAATTATTTGGAGGAGATGGAATAATGNATGATGATAATTACTCTGGTCCTTATCTAAAGAAGTTTGCTATTCCATTTTGGAANGGTAAGATAAGTGATTGGGAAGCAAAGAGTAAACAACTNTGGGCAATATTTGATAGATNTAAAAAGAATATGGTAGANGGTGATCAGTTGANTGATTATGATANTAATCGTCAATATCANNTGTTGCTTGAAGGAATNCTTATGGATGATCTTATNAAGATTAAGAAGGANTTTGGNTATGNAGATAAGCAGTTTAGAATAAACTCTGCATGGTTCCAACANTATAATAAAAAACACNCTCATTATATACATAATCATGGGTTTGGTGGATTTAGTTCTGTATTGTATTTGAAGTTCAATTCAGAGAAGCACTCNCCAACTTTTTTTGTAGCACCATTTATGAGTAATATAGATGGNAATGTAATAGAATACGAACCAGATGATGTAGAGGANGGAACATTAATTGTATTCCCAACTTCNTTACCNCATTATGTTCCCGTGAATANNAGTGATGAANCCCGTATNATACTCTCNATGAACATGAACTAATGCTTAAAGTACCGCATGAGTTNCAGTTACATGTATCTCATTCATGCAATTTAACGTGTGAAGGATGTACTCATTACATGAATCAAGGTCATACTGGTAATGTATCATTAGAGACTGCGATAGAATGGATGGATAACTGGAAGGATAAGATTATACCTAAAAGATTTACCCTGATGGGTGGAGAACCTTGTATCCATCCTGATCTGGGAGATTTTGTGTGGGAGACTAGGAAGAGATGGCCAAANTCATATACTGAGGTAGTTACTAATGGATTCTTATTNNCTAGGCATCCTAATTTNTATGAACCTTTAAGGAAGACAAAGACNGTACTTGCAATATCAGTACATAGTAATGAAGATAAGAAATATTTGGAGAGATTTAAACCAGTTTATGAGTTGGCACGAGAGTGGATAGATAGAGGTGTTCAAGTTGAACTTAGACCTTCTATANGNCATTGGCAAAGACAATATAANGGGTTTGGTGATAAGATGGAACCNTATGAAGATAATGATCCTNTATCAAGTTGGGANGTGTGTGTATCACGNTTGTGTGTTCAGTTATGGGAAGGTAAACTATGGAAGTGTCCTGGTTTAGCATATCTTCCTATGCAAGCAGAGAAGTATAATCTATCGGATAAATGGAATCCATATTTAAAATATGTACCATTGAGTCCTGATGGAGATATTAAGAAGTTCTTCCTTCGTAAGGCAGAATCTTTTTGTTCTATGTGTCCTGCTCATGCAGAGTATTTTAAACCAGCAGATCCATTACTNCCTGTAGGTTATTGGAAGAAACTATATGACACATGATCCTTGGGTAGATAATAGAACAACAACTCACTGGTCATTTTGTGGTAATGAGTTGTACCGAGCATATAATCTTTTAAGTGATTATGATCGGGAGAATTTACTATGGGAGATTGATGATGAATTGAAGCAACATGATGACAAGTGGGATAGATGTACTGAAGTTACTAATTACTTGGTTAGAAGGAAGTTAGTTCACATGCAGACTTGGAGATTATTCTTTAAGTTAGTTAAGAAGCATCTCTATAATTATGCTAATCAAATTGGTGATCCAGAGATTAGGAAACTTAAGGTTGCTTCTTGTTGGGCAAAGAGAATGAAGGGTGTTACACAGAAACTATATGATAGGCAACTGTATATAAATTATGGTAACACACATAAACATGAGCATTTTGATTTAGGAATGATATACTATTTGAAGAATCCTTCTAGAATCTATGGTACTCTCATAGAGAATGATGATAGAGAGATAATTATTCCAGGTGACGAGAACTCTCTCTTAATACACCAATCAAATGTTAATCATCAACCAGTTAATCCAGAACCAATGGTTGCTAAAGATTATTATAGGTGTGTATTGGTGGTTGACTTCGTTGCTCCCTATAAGTTAGAATATTACAGGAGTGTAAACAATGGATAGTTATGAGAGGATCTTATATTTAAATCTTCTTACGAAGATTAAAGATGGTGATATATCTCAATTATCAGGCGATCAACTTGATTGGTTGAAGAGTAGACCAGATATCATGCACACTGTCGCTGAGGCAGGAAGTTATAGTAAAATACATGATGACAAACATTTTAAAGATGTTGTATCAGATACTATAGAAGAAATTTTAATCGACCTTAAACTNCAATAACATGTACAAGANATTGAATNGTGAATTTGAAATAGATTCANTANCCAAGACTGGTAAGAAGATTGAGTATGGAATTGATACTCCAATGGGATTTGCTGGAATAANATATTCATATGTTAGATTAAAAGAAGATCCATTATTAAAGGTTATTCCTGCAAAATATAGAGATAGATGTACATTCTCTTTGATGGAAGTTAATCATAAGATACCAGCACATACTGATAGTGGTATTGAAGCAATAATAAACTTTTANATGACTGANGATAGAATGATAACACAGTTCTATCANCCAAGAGAGGATATTGAGACAGTTCANATTGCTAACCAGACTGATGGTGCTATCTTCCATGATAAGTATCTTAAGAAGTCTACTAGATTCATGGCACATTCAAAGCAAGCATACTTGTTGAATGTATCACATCCACACGCATTGGTTCCAACACCTGANGGTCCAAAACCAATAAGAAGNAGAGCNATTTGTATGCAGTTGTTAGATACAAGTTGGAATGAAGCGATTGATATGTTAAAAGAGACAGGATATATTGATGATTGAGATAATTGATGATTATCTAGAAGAGCAGGATCATAAGATGATCTATGATTNCTTCATGGGTCACATGGATAAAGGAGATCTTCAAAATTCTTGTTGTTGGANTTGGTTGGGTGGTATCTCAACTCCAAATGATGGTCACTTCCANTTTGTACATCAAGTATACACTGATCATACTATTCTTAGTCCAGCATTTCAATTATTAAAACCAATACTTGAGAGGGAGGAAGTCATTGCTCTTGCTAGGATTAAAGCAAATTGTCTTATTAAAACTGAAGAACAAATAATATTTGATTGGGCATTTCATACNGACTTCTCTGAGTTGGGTGATGAAGCAATAACATCAATATACTATGTTAATTCAAATGATGGTAAGACTATCTTTGAGGATGGTAAGTATGTTGAGAGTAAAGCAAATAGATTGGTTAGGTTCCCACACTTNNTGAAGCATACTGGTAGTACATGTACTGATGAGGATCGTAGAATAATAATTAACTTTAACTATTATGTCCCAAAGGACAAACATATAGATGGTATATGATGTCAAACAATTAGAACTTCATGTTACTCATGCTTGTAATTTTACATGTGAGGGATGTTCNCANTATTCAAATCANGGNCANANNGGTAACATAACATTAGANGAGTGTGAGGAGTGGTTATATACTTGGAGTAAGAGNATAAGACCAAAGGTTTTTACTATACTNGGTGGNGAACCAACATTACATANNGANNTANCNGATATATTATACATGGTTCGNGGNATGTTCCCAGATCCATANACTGAGATTGATTTNATAACCAATGCAACTGGTTTACATTTGCATCCTAANTTACCACANATNNTANTAGCAACACANGCNAANCTAGCAGTATCAATTCATAGNATAGANCATATGAATTATGTTAGGAAGTTTAANCGTGGNTATGAGATTGCTAANGACTGGAANAATGGTATGGGTGTTCATGTAGAGTTTTGGGATTTTACTAATAAAGAATGGATTAGACAATATAANGGATNTGGTGATANAATGATGCCATNNGAGGATNANAANCCTANGAAGAGTTGGNAGNANTGTATNTCAAANGATGCTNTACAANTACATGANGGTAANNTNTGGAAGTGTCCACCTCTAGCATATCTTCCTATGCAAGCAGAGAAGTATAATCTGTCAGCAAAGTGGGATGAATACTTGAAGTATAAACCATTAGAGGTAGAATGTACTGATGAGGAATTANAAAACTTCTTAAATAAAGAAGGANGAATCATTTTGTTCNATGTGTCCTGCTAATNAAGTAGAACCATACANNAAACCAGATCCNACNNTNCCANTTAGTTATTGGGAGAANCNCAATGATAACATGGGGGATNTCATCCGAGAGTCATAATGCAGCACTAGCAGTGTTTGCAGATGATAGGTTNTTGTTTGCTTCTGAGAGTGAGAGATTTAGTCGTATAAAGAATGATCCAGTAATACCNGATAATCTTATACATCATGCTCTACAATATGGTAAACCAGANTTGGTTTGTTGGTATGAAAGACCATTTAGAAAACAGTTAAGACAACTACGTGCNGGTCAAGGTTTAAANGAGAATTTTAAAGAGTATNTTGATGCACCAGTNAAGTTTTATGGACATCANTATACTCATGCGTGTGGTGGATATTATACCAGTNATTTTANAAATGCATGTNTAGTTGTTATTGATGCNATTGGAGAGTTCCAGACTCTAACAATATGGNAAGCAGTTGGANATAANTTANCATTAAAGTATCAGAAGAGATATCCTAATAGTATTGGACTTTGGTANACTGCTATGACTCANAGGTGTGGATTAAAACCAAATGAGGANGAGTATATCCTTATGGCAATGTCTGCATTNGGTGATCCTAATAAGTTAAGGCAAGCAATGTTCAATGACTTTATTGGTGATGATTTTAAGTTTAAAAAGAATCTTCATAAAGGATGTAAGGATTGGAGACCAGATGAAAACATATATGATATTGCAGCAGCAACACAGGATGTTTATCAGATATTATTTGAGTTAATATTGAGGAAGGCAAAGAGATTAGTTAATAGTGATAATTTAGTTTTAATGGGTGGTTGTGCTTTGAACTGTTCTGCTAATCCTAAAGCATATTCATTCTTTAAGAATGTATGGATCATGCCAGCACCAGGCGATAATGGATCTGCCATAGGTGCAGTGTTAGCACACAAGAGGAAGCATATCGCATATACTCCATATACAGGAGTTAATATAACATCTAAGTATAATAATGAAGTTATTGTTAATCATTTGTTAGACAATAAGATATGTGGTGTTGCTAGAGGAAGAGCAGAGTTTGGACCTAGAGCATTGGGTAATAGAAGTTTACTAGCAGATCCTAGAGACATAACAATTAAAGATAAAGTAAATGAGATTAAGGGTAGAGAATCATTCAGACCATTTGCTCCAGTGATATTAGAAGAGTATGCTAAGATATACTTTGATCTACCTGTAAAACGGTCACCGTATATGCAATTCACAGCAAAGTGTAACTTCCCTGACAAATACATGGGTATTACACATGTAGATGGTACTAGCAGAGTACAGACTGTGAGTATACGTGATAACAAACCACTATATACCTTACTTAGATTATGGAAGACTAAAACTGGTTGCCCAATGCTATTAAATACCAGTCTTAATGTAAAAGGTGAACCTATGGTTAATGACATAGATGATGCAAAGAGATTTGCAACTATGAATAATGTTGAGGTATTTACATGACAATATATACTCAGAATCCTACTGGTGGTAGAAGTGTAAAGATCTTTAAGACTGAGGATCGTTTGTGTTCTAACAAAGAGCACTGGTATCATGATAGTGATAGTGAAGCAAAGTTCAGACAAAATCTACAAAGAACTCCATCTGATTGGAAGTATAGAACTGAGACTATAACATATAAAAATAATTCTCTTGGGTATCGCACCAAAGAATTTAATAAAATCAACTGGAAAAAATCTATTGTTGTTTTAGGATGTTCTTTAGTATATGGTGTTGGTGTCTCTGAGGAGGATACAATAGCAAATCAGTTGAGTGAGATAACAGGACATTATGTTGTTAATATGGGTGTCTCTGGTTCATCTGGACAGTTTGCAGTACATAATTTAGCATGTTTATTGGAGCACTATAAACCAAAAGCAATTGCTATTGGTTGGGCAGATTCAAGTAGAGTTCCCTTATACTTAAAGGATCGTACTATTCATTGTGGATCATGGAGAGATGATCCTGCTGGACTTGGTTTAGCAATGCGATGCTATGATTGGCATAGTCAGAGTGTATTACAGTTGCAACAACTCATTGCTAGACAAATGGGGATGACTGCTGATTTTACTTTGTTTAAAAGTGTTGAGAAGATTATGGATGTTCCATATTGTCCTATTATAGATCATGGTAGGGATCTCTCACATGGAGGTGTTAAAACCTACAACAATGTAGCAACATGTATTGCTGAACAGTTGTCATTGTGATATACTGTTAACGTACTAGGAGACCATATGACTAAAAAGCAGTTTAAAACTTCTGATAACAAGGGACGTGAGTCTGTTTGGGAGTGGGAAGAAACTCCTGAAGTGATTGAAGCAGTCAAGAAACTGCATCAGACAGTACAACCTGATCTTGAAGATCTAAGTGAAGGTCTACATAAACTGGAAGCATCTGCACCTGATTATGGTGTAGGTAAATGAAGACTGATAACCTATCAATGGAAGAACTCACAGATGCCGCTGATGAGTTCTTTAATAAATTTGATTTTATCATGACAAGATGCCCAGAAGGAACATCCGTTAAGGATATTTTAAAGGTCATGGATGTCGTTGTTAACATTGGTTATGTAAATAGAGACCGCCGAACTAAAATTGTCGGTTTTATTGGACCAGAAGGAAGAGAGGAGGTTCCTAATGAAGAGACTACTGAGGAAGATTAGAGACTGGTTCCAGAAGAGGAAATCCACGGAACATGATCCGTACAATTACAAATAACAAACATGAGATTCTTTTTAGATACCGCAGACGTTGACGCTATTGCATCCAGATATGAGACTGGATTAATAGATGGTGTCACGACAAACCCTACATTAATACTGAAGTCAGGTCGTACTCAGCATGATGTTATCAAAGAACTTGCAGAACGATTCCCTTTGATGGAGAGTATATCTGCTGAGGTAGTTGCTGAGACTGCTGACGAGATGATTGCACAGGCAGAGACATTCTATCCACTTGCTCCTGCTGTTACTATTAAAGTACCTTGCACAGTTGAAGGACTTAAAGCATGTAAGAGATTGAGTGATGGTGGCATTAAGACTAATGTAACCTTAGTATTCTCTGTTGCTCAAGCATGTTTAGCAATGAAGGCAGGTGCTACATATCTCTCACCATTTGTGGGTAGACTCAATGACAATAGTTTTAGTGGTGTTGAGTTAATCAAAGCAATTTGTGGTGTTCAGAAGGAACATAGGATGGAGACTAAGATTCTAGCAGCATCTGTTAGAGAAGCACATCAAGCATCACGTTGCTTATTGTATGGTGCTCATGTTCTTACATTACCTATTAAGACATTCGATAGCATGTATAACAGTGTGCTAACAAGAGAAGGTCTTGATCTATTCAATCGTGATTATGCGGAGGCATCGCTATCAAATGGCTAAGATCTACGAATCCCCTGACGGTGGCAAGACTGTCTACGTCAGGGACACTGACACTCCAGATAAAGATAGAGAACTACTGTTTGATTATAAGTTGATGGATGCTGAGATACAAGCACAGTCACCTTATAATGATGGGTGGACTCAAGAGATGTATCGTGAGTATGCAATGGATCGTAGACAGCAACTACAAATGCCTCAAGTTGAGGANGAACTTTGGCCTGCTTGGATCAAGATGAATCTAACTGAGGAAGCAATGGAGAGNTATGGTAGTTGGAAAGCAATGCAAGATGATGGATGGGAATTGACTGATGATGGGTTCTGGATAAATGACGGATCTAAAAAGGTGCTAAATAAAGAATAAAGGAATAGAANTCTTATATCAATGTCTGCAACATTAACTGCGACTGGAATTACNTTTGGAGACTCNACCTCACTNGCATCAAAGTATGGTGTAGTTGAGCAGGGTGCTGCTATGGTATTCTTCCAAGCTGCTGCTCCAACTGGATGGGTAAAGGAAAATTCACATAACGATAAAGCATTAAGACTTGTCAATGGAACAGGTGGTGGATTTGGATTTGGTGGAACTTCTGGTGCTGGTGGGTTAACATTCTCTCAAGTATTCCCTAATANTACCTCATCACTAGCAGTACCATTTAGTGCTNNTACNACTGTANCTGGTACAGTTGGTGGTACTACTTTGGCAATCTCGCAAATACCAGATCATACTCATAACTCATTAACAGGTGGTACTGCTTCTGCTTCAGGTGGAGGTGGAANTTTTAGGGTTTCAGGATCATCACCTACAGGTAATGTGGTATCTCCTAGTGGACTGATAGGACAACCCCACGATCATCCCTTCAATGGTTCAGCAACATTCTCTGCTACAGGGGCAGGACAGATTGACTTAAGACTTCAATATGTTGATGTACTAATATGCACCTTTAGTTGATATGGCGAAGATAACATCCAGTGGAGTACAATTTAACTTAGCAGATCCTAGTGATTCCATAAATTCATTTTATTGGATGTATCCTGCTGGAACAAAGAAGTTATTTTGGGAACCATCTGCACCACCAGGATGGACTCAGATAACTGATACATCTGTTAATAATAAATCACTTAGAGTAGTAACAGGAACTGCTGGTGGATCTGGTGGTACATTTAATTTTACCACAGTATTATCTGCTGCAAGAGATATAACAATAACTGTAAACAATACTGAATCTATTTTACCACCTTCAGGTATACCAAAAGTGGTGGGTGACCACACTCTATCAATTGCTGAGTTACCAGAACACCAACATGAACACTTACTTGGACCTACTGGTGGTGCAAATGCTACACCATTTAGTAATGTAGGATCTAGGGTAAGAGATGGTAATACTAACACTGGTGGAGTAGATCAAGGTGCTGCTGGTGGTCCTCATGACCATCCCTTTAATGGTACAGTACAAATTCAAGGAACATATACTGCAACATCTAACTTGGCAATCCAATACTTAGATGTTATAGTATGTGAACTGGACTAGATATATAATATTATTATGGCACAGTTAAAACCAGGCGATTTTTGTCCATTGATTCAAGCACCTTGCAAAGGTCTTGAATGTTCTTGGTATACACAAATTAGAGGTGCAAATCCACAGACAGGTGAACCTGTTGATGAGTGGGGATGTGCAGTAACATGGTTGCCTATGTTATTGATAGAAACATCACAGCAATCTAGATCTACTGGTGCTGCTGTTGAGTCATTTAGNAATGAGATGGTGAAGGCAAATGAAANTAACATAAATGTATTATCTGCTGCNGCACAGATGATGCAAGAAAGAAANATCATCAATGCTACTGATGTAGATACAAAGGATGATAATGACCATACTCATGAACTTGGAGNATCGNAATGAAGNTATTNACTTTAATAGAAGCAGATCGTTACATTAAAGTTGACGATAAGGGTATATTCTTTAGTAAAGAGAATTGGCCTTTTAATGATATTGAGCATCTATGGGCAATCCAATGGAAGAATGGTAGTGGATGGGTAGAATATGATANTGCTATACCACATACTCCTATCACAGAGAAAGATATTNAAAAGTATGTTNATCATTTTAACATAGAGAATGANCGTCAGATAGCAGANCANANNGCAAAGGAAGANGANGAGAAGAAGAAGNTTGTGTCATGGGAAGAAGCAATGGCAGAACTTGAGTTGCAGATGGANANTATGCAGAAGAATCATGATGATGAGATGAAAGANATTGAATTAAAGCATGATACTGAGAAGNANAGATTATATACTAATGCTGAATTACATGAGAAGGAACATAANAGACANATGACATTCTTAATGAAGGATCATGAACTTCAAGTAGAACGTATCCAACANCAGGTTATGAAGGATCATGATGAGATCTTCATGAANCAAGATNANATGGAGGATATTGCAAAAGATAGTCAAGGTATGTTTGATGGTTTACCAAAGACAAATAAAGGTGAGTTATCACCTATGGTAACATTATTTGATGGTGAGGTTGATGAATCTTTATTTGATGATGCTATTGATGATCAATATTTTGATAAAGCAACTGGAGTCGATGATTCAGAAGATTTGGTGAATGATCAGATTCGTAATGAGACTAATGAGGTTCCTGCAAATTCAACTGGGGATGGTCAGTTCCAGAACTTTGACTTAAGTAAATTAGATGATGAGTTTGATTTGGAGATGATGTTTGAAGAGGAAGAGGTTCCAGTTGTTGATGAGATTGAGAAGTTAATTATTCAAGATGATAAACCAATAATGAGGTGTTTGTTGGGTAATGGTCCGTACAATAATCATTATGATACTGCTTTAGGTAATAGGTTATATTATTGGGAGCAAGCACAATCATTACATGGAGAGATGTATCTCTTATCTTTTGAGAAACAATTCTATCCTGAGAGTGAGTTCCTTAACTTCCCAAATACTATATTTGAAGAAGAGAACTTGACGGCAAGTCAAACTACAACACTTAGTGGTTTAACAGGACCATATGATAAACTCATAAGTACTATTACATTAAAAGATCCAAAGAATGATGAGAAGTTTAAGACTTTGTTTGGTAAGTATCATAGTATTCATTTAAGGAGAGGGTGTGGTATATGGTTTACTGATGATGATATTGCTTCTATACCTGCTGATTTAAAGGATGATTACTTAGAATTATATAATGAATTAAATGGAAAGATAAAGGTAGTTAATTCTAGTACTTATCAGTACATTCAGGACAGTAATTACTTTGATGAGATGGATAGTAAGAAGAAATATTATATTGCTGCTGATATACCTTCTAAATTCTATGCTCACTGGAAAGATAAATATAAAATTGTTGACANNAATGATTTGATTGNCAAGTTTAAGAAGATTTGTCCTTTGAATGATCAGTATGTCTTAGAATCCTTGATGGACTTCATTGCATTAGCATATTCCAAGGGTATCTTAGCACATGAAGGTTCAACATTTAATAAAACAGCAGCAAGGTGGAAAGAAACGCCAATAGTAAACATACAGAGGAGTTAGTTTGGATAGTGATGATATTAAANATATACGTAAAGATTTGAGAAAAACTGCAAAAAGATTAATTAAACAAGGCAAGAAGCATCCTGATATGTGGACAAGGGAGGATATTTGGTATGCTAAGATGATTAAGAAGCAGAACAAAAAGGTAAAAAATGGGAACGATTGAAGTATTACTTTTTATATTGTGTTCTACTGCAATAGCAGGAGGAGCATTTGCTTTAATGTATTCCAATTTAAGAGATATTAATAAATATATTGAACCTAAGAGCAAACCAATGGATAAAAAACCAGAGAACCCATTAAACTCTAACCATCCAGAGGTTCAAGAGATCCAAGGTGATGATGAACTCTTAGTTGTAAATTTTGATAAAGATACTCGTGATCCTCTAAACATATCATTGCAAGATAGGATAGATGCTTTGAATGAGGGTATTGATGATGAAGATGAGGATGATGAAGACGATGATGGGGATATAGTAGTTGTCAGAAATTAACATATGGATTATAATATCTAAGATGATGAATACCTATGAGTGTTACTAATTTGGATGAGAAGATTAAAATTGTAAATGAGAAGATTAGAAATGCAAAGGAGAGAATAAATGAGTTGGAACTCCTGATAAGGAGTTGGAAGCAGAGAGATAATAAAACAGTAATGAGATGTAAGTTGGGTGATGATCCTTGGGATGGGTATCATCCTCATGATACTTCTCTAGGTAATAGATTATATCATTGGGAGCAAGCACAATTATTATATGGAACAGAGTATCTCTTATCTTTTGAAAAGAAATACTATCCTGAGAGTGAGTTCTTGAACTTCCCAAATAGTATATTTGAGGATGATGGTAGTTGGGATAATACTTTAGAGAACTTGCAAGATCAATGGGAGGAGACTTGGTTACAAAATATGGCAGGTCAAATTAAGTTAGAAGATAATATCATAAGCACCATTACAGTAAAAGATCCCAAGAATGATGAGAAGTTTAAGACTTTGTTTGGTAAGTATCATGGTGTTCATTTGAGAAGGGGTTCTGGTATGTGGTTTACGGAGGATGATATTGCTTCCATACCTGCTGATTTAAAGATTGATTACTTAGAATTATATAATAAATTGAATCATAATCATGATGTAGTTGAGGATGATACTTATAAGTACATTCAGGATAGTGACTACTTTGATCAGATGGATATTAAGAAGGAATATTATATTGCTTCAGATATACCTAGTAAATACTATGCTCATTGGAAGGATACATATAAGATCGTTGACAAGAATGATCTGATTGATGAGTTTAAAAAGATTTGTCCTTTAAATGATATGAATCAGGATGTATTTGAATCTATAATGGACTTCATTGCATTAGCATATTCTAAACGTATATTGGCACATGGAGGTTCAACTTTTAATTTAACAGCAGCAAGGTGGCGAATCACACCAATAGTAAACATAGGAAGAAGAAGACTTTTTAAATGATGAATGAAAAACTGATAGAGAACAATTATATGATTGTTCCTAACTTCGTATCAGCAGAGAGAGCAAGTGATCTAGCAAAAGATTTTAACTTGTATGCTGAGGAGTTTGATATAACTAATGATCCTCAAGTTGATAAGTGTCTTGGTAAGTATGATTATATCTCATTTGTAGAGTTATTATGTGAAAAGAATGTGCAGGTATCTCAACTGGTTGGTGAGACTGTGCTACCAACATATACTTACGCAAGGATATATGAGCATGGTGCAGTTCTAACTCCACATGTTGATAAGGAAGAGTGTGAGATCTCTTTAACTGTGAATCTAGCATCAGATGTACCTTGGTCTATATGGATACAGAACCCTCAAGGACAGAAGCAAGAGGTTGTATTGAATAGTGGTGATGCTATGATATATTTTGGTATGACCGCACCACATTGGAGAGAAGAGTACACTGGTAATGCTTGCACACAACTATTCATGCACTATGTTAGGAGTAGAGGTAAGTATGCCACATTCTATTTTAATAAGGATCGTAAGGTAGTGACAGATAAACCACGTAAGAAGGAAAAGGTAAAGTTCGCTGGTAACTATCAGGGACCTCTATACGCTCCACATCCTGACATTGTTAAAACAAATAGTCTCGACCAGTATATAAGAGTATATGATAACATACTTACACATAAAGAATGTAAGTTAATACTTGATGAGTATGCTGAGTCTAAGGACTGGTATGATGCAATGGTTGGTGGTGGTGTAAAGAAGGATAATGTTAGGAAATGTGAGATTGCTCATATATCCTTGAAGGAAGTGATTAGTAAGAATGAAGAGATTAGAAGGAAGATAGACACACTTGTATTTGATAGGGCAGGTGGTGCAGCATCTCAATACATTCAAGAGTTCCCTCATTGTAATATCAGCACTGATAGTGGTTATGATCTATTAAGATACAATGAAGGTGGATTCTATACTATACACACAGATAACTATAAGGATAGACCGAGAACAGTTGCAATGTCATTGATGTTGAATGATGATTATGATGGTGGAGAGATAGCATTTTTTGAGAGGGAGCATATTATTAAACCTTCAGCAGGTTCAGTAGTGATATTCCCTGCTAACTTTATGTACCCTCACGAGATCATGCCAGTCCTCGCTGGTACACGCTATGCTATCATAACTTGGTTCACATAATATAAAGGAATCGTTAAGAGTTGACGAATTTGTATATATAAACTACAATATATCTTTATACCCACACAATTGTATCGTATGGCACTTTCTGGACAGGTGATTGAGTCTCTTTTAGAGGCAGAGTCTAATCTTCGTAATGCTTTAGCATTTGCCGCTCGTAATGAGCGACCTATGATTTGTAAAGAGATCGCAAAGATGATCTCACAGATAGATGGAATACAAAGTGCAGATGGTATATTGGACGCATTAGAGAATCGTGACCAAGGATCAACTGGTTCATTCGGTTCTTTTTTTAACCCTAACGACGAGGACTAACCAATGATCGCCCTAGACCAAACTTATGAATCTTATCTTAAAGGACATAAGAAGTTCCGCATTGATGGTATTGAGGAACGAGTAAGAGGATATGGATGGCATTGCGATGGTAATGAATTGAAGGGTCATTATGTCAATACAACCAACTACAAACTTATCTACGATATGGAAGGTAAGTTTGTATGTAAAGAAAAGATCTCACATATGGTGAATATATAATGAGTGGTGACCTACAACATTGTTTAGATGACGAACCAATTCTCTTTTATGATAAAGAGATGACAGTTACAAAACTAATTGTCTTGAAGCATAAAGGAGTTGAGTTCGATATGTATAAAAAGGTAATGAATAAAATACATAAAGACCTGACTATATAATACAGCATTTGGTAACGTGAATGGATGATGATCTTCTCCAACTGTATAGACAGGGCATCAAGTCGTTAGATGATATTAAAGAAGATTATGCTGCAAGGTTAGCAGCAAGAGTATATCAACCTGAAGAGGTGATGCAGAAAACAGGGTTACTGTGTCTTAGATTAACAAGAGAATATTTTAGGGTGCATCATCACATTGCTGATCATGAGGATGATGCAAAGAAGAAGAAGTTTATGAAGAGAGAGTTAGATAATAATTATAACATAGGATCATTTNTTATTGATGANAACAATAGAAAATANTATAGAGTCTTGCAGTTGACTGATGATGACGANTGNAAGNCNCATTGNTTTGTNGNNATGNNTGATGGTNNAGTATATAAACCANGNNCACAGACANCAGCAAATAAGAAGGTATNNNTGGNATNTNNATGAATGTTTAAANNTTGCTGANTGNNNNGGATNNTACNTNAATNNAGANCCAGAAGAANAATATGCCACTNTAACAANCTNCACACTCTGTATGTACTAGGATTGTATTTGNATGTATAATAAGGAGGTACTCAAGGGAACTGACTTATGACTTTAACNCCAGTTAAATTTGATTCTCCATCTTACGACAAGTACGAAGATGTAAAGAANAAAACTATTCAAGAGAGANNNCTTGANTGGACTAATGNTTTNTGNANNGCACTTGAAGANGACTACAAANCTTANACTNTNAGANNTNNTCGTTCATCNNCCNAGTGNATATGGTNATNCNANACTTGNNNANATNAANGNAGGNACNNNNAANNNAATGAAGTTNNCCTNCANNNNTGGNAAGAAGTANNNCAAAATCNTTCAAGAAGANTGGAANGATAGAGANNNCNGTTANGANNGTGGTGGNGTTCATGCATTTGTTGACAAAAACACTGGTGAAGTTTATAAAGCAGCATCTTGGAGAGCACCTGCAAAGCATGTTAGATATGACTTACGCATCATTCAAGAGCGTNANGCATGTTATAACAGAGCGGATTGGGCAGGTGGATACCTTTATATGAGATAATCATGCCTCTATTACTAATCATTCTCGGTTCATCATCAATTGGTGTTGCCATCGCACTTTACATCCTT
>PAHT02000026.1 GCA_002705045.2 Paracoccaceae bacterium
ATTAATAGTTTATCTAGATATCTTAATATTAATAATGGTTTTGACGGGTTTTTATCTTTTGTCAAAAACCTTAATAAAGCCTTAAATATACCAATAAATTTGTCAGAAATTGGAGTGTTAGAAGGGGACATCGATCGAATTGTCGAGGGAGCATTGAAAGACCCAAGTAAGAACGGAAATCCAGTTAAATTAAACGCGAAGAATCTTAAGAAACTTCTTATCTCAGCAATTTAAAGGAAAGGCTATGTTAAGAGCTTCATTTGGGTTTGGGGGTGGAATAACAGCACCTCAAAAGACTGCTGCTTTGGCAGGTTACGATATACTAAGAGAAGGTGGAACTGCGATTGAGGCTATGGTCGCTGCGGCGGCAACTATAGCTGTAACTTATCCTCACATGAATGGAATTGGTGGCGATGCTTTTTGGTTAATAAAAAAAGAAGGGAAGAAACCTATTGGAATATCCGGATGCGGGTACTCTGCCGGGGAAGCTTCCATAGAATGGTATGAAGAGCGAGAAATAAAAAGCGAAATCCCAACGCGTGGAGGTGCTTCTTGTGTAACAGTTCCAGGTGCAGTGGCGAGTTGGGAGAAGGCTTTGTCATTAGTTGAAAAACCGATGCCAATCTTGGATCTGTTAAGTAATGCTATTGCTTACTGTCATAATGGCTTTGCCGTTACGCAGAATCAATCTTTTTGTACGGAAACTAAGTTAAACGAGCTAATTGGCGTTACCGGTTTTTCAGATGCATTTTTATTAAATAATCAAGTACCTGAACCTGGGAGTTTATTAAAACAAATCGCATTAGGCATTACGTTTGAAAATTTGGGTAAGTATGGTCTAGATAGTTTTTATAGAGGTGATATTGCCAGAACTCACGCAGACTTTTTATCAAAAAATGGTAGTCCAATTTTACTTGATGATCTAACTGCGTTTACCGCAGAATTCGTAGAACCTATTAAAGCAAGGATATCGCAGGGTCTGCTTTACAATCTTCCTGCACCAACGCAGGGCGTCAGTTCTCTGATGATACTTGCCTTATATGATAAGCTAACTGGTATCGAAGTAGATAGCGCTAATTACATTCACGCGCTTGTTGAAATAACAAAACGGGTTTTTATAAAGCGTAACGGGGAGTTAGGAGATCAACGATATATGGGGTCCAATGTACAAGATTGGCTAAGCGATAAGATACTAAATAATTTGTTTTATAATCTGGACCTATCCAAAGCCCTTCCATGGCCATATAACCCAAAAAAAGGCGATACTATTTGGATGGGAGCAGTGGATAGGGAAGGCACCGTCGTTAGTTTTATTCAAAGTGTTTTTTGGGAATTTGGCTCAGGATTGCTTTGTCCAGATACAGGTGTTTTTTTTCAAAACAGGGGAGCTGGATTTTCTCTTGATCCTGGTCCAAACCAATTATTCCCACGGAAAAAACCATTCCATACGTTAAACCCAGCGTTTGCAATATTAAACGATGGGCGGAGAATGGCATATGGAAGTATGGGCGGTGATGGACAACCTCAAACCCAATCAGCGATTTTTTCAAGGTATGCTTGTTTTAATTATGATTTACAAAGGGCGATTTCTTCACCTCGATGGTTACTCGGTAAAACATGGGGCGATACCGGAACGTCGCTTAAATTAGAGTCTAGGTTTGATCAATCATTAATAAAAAATTTAAAGTCTGCTGGACATAATGTCGAACTATTAAGTGCTTTTTCAGATCTTGTGGGTCACGCAGGGGCTATCGTTTTAAATCGAGAAGGTTTGATTGAGGGAGCATCTGATCCTCGATCAGATGGATCAGCTTTGATTTTTTAGTTCTTGTTATTGATTAAAGTAATCAAAACATCCTGCTAAATAGGCTCTCTGCTTTACCAAAGCGAGTACGCAATCAATGTGAGGAGTGCTTATATTTACAATCTTTCCAAGTTCTTGAACCGAGCTTACTATTGCGTCGATTTCCATAGAGCGACCTAGTTCCAAATCTTGAAGCATAGATGTTTTATGGTCTCCAACTCCTGCAGCACCCGCAATGCGTTTATCGATGGAAACTGGAAATTTTACTCCTAATTTCTCACCAATAAATTTAGCTTCAATCATTATATTTTTCGAAAGTGAACGAGTTTCCTCATTCTCACAAATTTGTTTTAATGTCGCACCGGTTAGTGCAGAAATTGGATTAAATGCGACGTTTCCCCAAAGCTTAATCCAAAGCTCGTCTCGAATTCTTGCAGATATTGGGGCTTTTAGTCCAGCATCTTTCAATATTTGAGATAAAATCGACACGCGGTTCGTCTTTTCTCCGCTTGGTTCGCCTAATGAAAATCTATTACCGCTAAGGTGCTGTATTACTCCTGGTGAACTGATTTCACATGCAGGGTATACAATTGCACCAACAACAGAAGGAAACGGCATAGAGTGTTCCAAGTTTTTTTGAGGGTCAATAGATTTTAAATGCGTATTTTCCCATTTATTGCCAATTTTATAAAAATACCAATGAGGTAAACCGTTCATCGCAGGAATTATTGTAGCTCCTGAATCTGAGAGTTTTTTCAATCCTTTAGTAAGAGTGGACAATCCACTAGACTTTACCGTAACAAACACGAAGTCCTGTGGATGATCGGGAAATTTATCCGATGCTTCCAATTCAGCTATTAGACTGCAATCAGATCGAATGAGTTTCAACCCATTTTTCTTAATAGCGGCAAGGTGAGGGCCTCTCGCTACAATCGAGACTTCATGTCCAGATTTATTTAACAGAACTGCAAGATAACCACCGATTGCTCCAGCACCTACAATGCAAATTTTCATTTGATAAATCCTAATATTTTTGCCATATTCATTCGTTGAATTTTGCCCGTTGCTCCTTTTGGAATTTCCTCCAAGAGTACTATATTTCGCGGTATTTTGAAATCTGCTATTCTGGTTTTTAAATGTTCTTTCAGTTCAGCAACAGTAGTCTTTGTTTTATCAATTAATACTAACGCTGCTCCAACATCTTCGCCCAGTATCTCATGTGGAACAGAGAAGGTTACTGCTTCCGAGACGTTAAAATGACTTAATAATGCCTCATCAATTTCTTTTGGCGATATTTTCTCACCCCCGCGATTAATTATTTCTTTTAAGCGACCCGTTATCGTTAAAAAACCATCTTTATCAATTATTCCTTGATCTCCAGTTCTAAACCAACCGTCAATAAAGTTCTGTTTATTGGCATCGGGATTATTTTGATATCCCTTAGTAACGTTTGCTCCTTTGATCACAATTTCACCAATTTTGTTAGCAGACAAAATTTTTCCATCATTTGACAGTATTTCTATTGAAGGTCCTGCAGCAATCCCAACTGTTCCCGGTTTCCTTTTAAATGGTGGCAATGGATTTGATGCCATTTGATGTGCAGCCTCTGTCATTCCGTAAGCCTCAATGACCGGGCACTTAAATGTTGCCTCTAGCTCTCCTAAAACGCTGACTGGAAGCGACGCAGATGAGGATCGTATGAATCTTAGATTTGTACTCTTTGCGATGTTATAATTTCTAGGGGCTCTGCTCAAAATACTTTGGTGCATAGTAGGTACACCAGAAAACCATGTCGGTTTTACCATGTTGAGAATCTTAAAAAACTTTAATGTATCAAAACCGTCAGTGCAAAACATCGATCCGCCAGATTCTAAAGTAGCTAGTACACCCGCAACAAGACCATGAATATGAAATAGTGGCATTATATTCAGGTAACTATCTGAATCGCTCAATTTTAGAGTCCGTGCTATGTTTCTTGCTGAGACGCATATGTTGTCAGCGGTTAAGGGTACTATCTTCGGTCGCGAGGTGGTGCCCGAAGTATGCAAAACTAAACTTACGTCATTGGCTTGATTGTAAGTAGCGGGTGACAACCTAAGAATTTCATTTTTTTCAGTTAATGTTATCTCGTTGGCTTGATCCGTTGTTTTAATTTTTATAGTTTTGATCCCAAGTTCTGATGCAGCCAGAATTGGATCGATAGGAACATTTTCTGACACAATTAATATTTTTGCGTCGAGGTCGGTGAGATAGAATTTGAACTCTTCCTTGGTATATCTTGGATTTAATGGAGCTGCTGTTGCGAAGCTTGCCACTGAAATGAAAATAGCGGCAGATTCAGGACCATTTGGAGTAACAATTCCAACCGAATCTCCTGGCTTGATACCTAGCGTTGCAAGCTGTTGACCAATGTGTAGCACATTAGATCTGAGGGCGTTATAAGATATTAATTTATCGGCGCTTTTTATTGCCGGTCCTGATCCTTTTTCTAATAAGTCTGCTAGTGGGTATTTTTTGTTTAGATAATTCATTTTTTCTGTTTTGTAAAAGTTGGTTTAAAGTTTAACATCCATTTATAAAAGTCTTATAATAGACANGTGACCCTATACGTTAGTATGAGTAGTTTACAATAGGCAATTTATATNGTTGTTAAAACCAACATCATANCGTCACTATGGTANTANTGAGAAAAAAATTTTGATAAAAGAGAAGAAAGATGAAGAGAGTAGGGATATTAGGTGGTATGGGACCGGATGCCACAGTGTTATTAATGCAAAAAGTCATAGCTGGCGTCAATGTAGATGATGATCACGATCACATACCCATGATTGTTCACCAAAATACTCAGGTCCCGAGCAGAATTAAAAGACTTCTTGAAGGAAACGGAGATAATCCCGCACCTGTTTTAAAGCAAATGGCCTTGGAGCTGGAACAACTAAATTGTGATTTGCTTGCTATGCCTTGCAACACTGCGCACTATTATTATGATGAAATTTGTGAAAAGCTTTCGGTGCCGTTATTAAACATGATACAGTTATCAGCAAAAAAATTGTTTGAACATCAGCTCTCGAGAATAGGAATTCTTGCGTCACCCGCAGTTAAGCAATTAGGTCTATTCGAGGGTTTTTTTAAGTGTTATGATCTTGAAAGCTATTTTCCCGATGATGATGATAGATTATTAAAAATTATAAAGGCCATTAAAAATGGTTCTCTAAATCAATCTATAATTGAAGAATATAAGTCTCAAGTTTTTCGGTTAAAAGATTTAAACTGTGATGGTTTTCTTGTGGCGTGTACTGAGTTGTCTATTCTGAAACCGCATATGCCAAAAAGCATCACCTTTCTGGATAGTCTTGATTGTCTTGCCGAAGCCATTATTTTGAAAGCTACGAATAAATAATGAATATTTTATGAGGATCAAAATATTGCAAAATGTTATGAACGTGATCAATTTAAGTTCCCGAAAACAGTCATTTTTTTATGTTTTTATTCTCATATTTTTCTTAATGCCGTCGGTAAGTTACAGTCAGAGTCTGTTGTGCCGTGCTTGGATTAATGTATCGTCTGGTTTGGAAATTGGTCAAAGTTTTACCTCAAAAATTGATGGTGGTGTTATCTCTTTTTTTGGAGAACAAAGACCTGTATCGCTAGCCCAATTGATATATTCGCATCCTTTGCACGATATTTTCATGGCGGCCTCGGGAGAAATTGTAACTGCTAGTTTAGAAGGACAAAGAGTTAGAATAAATGTGTACTTTCCGAGTAAAGAAATTAAATTTTTTGTTACTTCTAGTTGTAGTAAGATTTGATATGAGATTAAACTTGATTTTTTTACTTGTTTCAATAATTTCTCAAGTTTGCTCAACGTTTCCACTATTTTGTTTGGAAAATGAACAAGAAGTAAAAATAATCCAGAGAACTGATTTTCAAAAGAAGCTCTCAGTTAAGCAGCTTACTAATGCTAAGGACGGTCAATTGAAAGGGTATAGCACATTCAGTCTCAATGTTTCGGGGCAACTTATTTTTTGTCATATTGCTAATGATAGATTAAAACCGCGTGTAATATGTCATTAAAATTCAACTTAGTTGAGTATTATGATTTTGAAATCTTTTGTTCCTCGCAATTGGTTTTTATGATAGTAATTAAGCAACAATAAATAAATGATTCGAGGCAGATGCAGACTTCTTTTTTAGAAAGTCTTATTCACGTGGAAAACGTAGATGAGACTTATGGTGATATAGTGTTCCCTAAAGGTTTTGAAGTAAGAGACTTCAAAACCTTTAGAAACGATTTTGAATTGTTAGCAAACAAATATGGTTTAAGTTTGCCTGCGAAACTAAAGAAAGGGCAGTTGATTTTTCAATGGAAGCCGTTTCCTAACGAGGTAAAAAATACTCACTCAAGTTCACAAAAATTTTCTTTGAATCAGGAAGAAATAGAAGCATTAAATGCTACTTTTGATTGACTTGTTTAAAAATTAATTTGTCGGCTTTTTACTTATTCAAAACTTGCATTGTTAGTAATGAGGGTTTAGGTTCCAAATAAAATTTAATACTGAAGGGTTAAAAATTTTCAACGGTTTTTGAAAGGAATTATTTTATGCTTATTTCTCCCGCGTTTGCTCAATCCTCTGGTGGATTTGGAAGTGGAATTGGTGGCTTTCTACCAATCATATTGATTTTTGGTATAATGTATTTTTTGATGATCCGACCTCAGCAAAAAAAAATGAAAGAGCACAAACTAATGGTATCTGCTTTGCGGCGTGGAGATCAAGTTGTAACTCAAGGTGGTCTAATCGGTAAGGTAACGAAAGTTAAAGAAGAAGACGAGGTCGAAGTTGAAATTTCAAAAGATGTCAAAGTTAGAGTAATTAAAAGTACAGTGGTAAATGTGTTGAATAAGACTGAACCTAGTGAAAAGGTTTAGAGGCCGAGTATAATTATGCTCAATTTTTCCCGATTAAAATTAGTTCTGATCTTAATGCCGTGTATTTGGGCTTTGTACTCTACTATACCTCATTTAAATTATGAACGGGTTGAAAGGTCAAATGACGCATTAGCGATGTTAAATGCAGGTGAGTCATTGTCTGAGAACTCCAGGAAAGATTTGCTGAGTTGGCCTAGATGGCTCTCTAACAGTCTCGTAAATTTAGGGTTGGATTTACGTGGTGGTGCTCATCTTCTAGTAGAAGTTTCTGTAGAAGATGTTTACGATGAGAGAATAAACGGAATTTGGCTAGTGATCAGAAGCAAGTTGAGAGAAATGCGAGATGATATTGGCTCGATAAGAAGAACAAAGGCAGATAAAGGCTCATTGAGAGTTCAAATCGGAAACAGAGAAGCGTTGGAGTCCGTGGTAACTGCAGTTCGCAAACTTAGTGAACCAGTAGTTTCGTTATCGTCGCTCAACGCTAGATCGTTTAACGTTACTTATGTTGATAATATTTTGATAGTTGAGCTTTCTAAAGAAGAAAAGGACGTATTAAATAATAGAACAATGGCCCAGTCATTGGAAATAATTAGGCGCCGAGTCGATGAAGCTGGTACCAGAGAACCCTCGATTCAACGTCAGGGCAGTAGACGGATTTTGGTGCAAGTACCGGGTATTGGATCTGCAGAAGAACTGCTTCGCTTGATTGGAAAAACTGCTAAACTCACTTTTAATGCTGTCGAGTCGCGTACTTCCGCCGATGATAAGGCTGTAAACTTTAATCAGATTCTTGTTCCTGACTCTACGTTACCCGATCTATTTTATGTTTTAGACAAGAATAGTGTCGTGTCAGGAAATGAACTTACGAATGCTCAAGCTTCTTTTGACCAGAATAATAGGCCGGCTGTAAGTTTTCAATTTAATCCCGCTGGTGGAAGAAAGTTTGGCGCATATACCAAGAGTAATATAGGTAAGCCGTTTGCAATTGTATTAGACGATGAAGTGATCTCGGCACCGGTAATTCAAAGTCATATACCGGGAGGTTCTGGAATAATAACTGGTAACTTTTCAGTGGAGGAAAGTAATCGCTTGGCAATATTACTCCGAGCCGGCGCATTGCCAGCGAAAATTACTATACTAGAGCAAAGAACTATTGGGCCTGAATTAGGTTCTGATAGTATTAGATCTGGAAGGATCGCGGCGATAGTTGGAGGAATTTTGGTGTTTGTCTTTATGTTATTGAGCTATGGAATTTTTGGACTTTTTGCGAATATTGCGCTTTTAATCAACATTGCTCTAATATTTTCCATTATGGCCGCTATAGGCGCAACGCTGACTTTGCCTGGAATTGCCGGTATCGTTTTAACATTAGGAATGGCGGTGGATGCAAATGTTTTAGTTTTTGAAAGGATTAGAGAGGAATTGCGGTTTGGGAAAAGCCCTATTCAATCGATCGAATTTGGTTACGAAAAGGCATTAACTTCGATCATCGATGCTAACGTTACGACCTTTATTGCTGCAGTAATTTTATTTGTCATGGGGAGTGGTCCAGTTCGAGGGTTTTCTGTTACGTTAGGCATTGGAATTTTGACTTCGGTGTTTACTGCTATCTTTGTTACTCGGTTGTTTATTTCGCTTCATTGTCGTCGAAGCCGCCCTAAAGCCATCGTAATTTAATTTTCAGGTCGTCACATCATGCGTCTAAAACTTGTACCAAATAAAACAACAATCGATTTTTTTGCGAAAATAAAGTTTATTTTTTCAATTTCCTTATTCGCTGCTTTTTTATCTTTAATTCTTTTTTTTGTTTTTGGATTAAATTATGGGATTGATTTTAGAGGTGGAACCATGCTGATGGTTCAAACCAAAAATGAGGTTTCGATCTCTTATTATCGGGATATTCTTCAATCTGCCGATGTGGGAGATACATCAGTATCTGAGATATCTGACCCAGGGTCTAAAATCAGTAGTGGGATGCTTGATAAAAACCGGCACATTTTTTTAATAAGAATTGAACAAGCTGAGGGTGAGGATTCAATTCAAAATGAAAGTATAATTAAAGTCAAGGATGTATTGTCCAAGCAAATTCCAAATATTCAGTTCTTGCAAACGGAGAGTGTTGGAGCAAAAGTTTCTAAAGAGTTGGTTAGAAAGGGTTTGATATCAGTTATTTTAGCTGTTTCAGCTGTTTTGTTTTATATATGGATCAGATTTGAGTGGCAATTTGCTATTGGTGCAGTGTTTGCTCTTGTGCATGATGTCGCTATCACGGTTGGAATCTTTTCTGTTTTGGGTCTCGAGTTTAATCTCTCAATAATAGCTGCATTGCTTACTATTGTTGGTTACTCGTTGAATGATACGGTAATTGTTTTTGATCGTATAAGAGAAAATTTAAAAAAATTTCGAAAAAAGCCTCTTTTGGAGGTGTTGAACTTATCAGTTAATGAAACATTAAGTAGGACCGTGATGACATCTGTCACAACTCTTTTAGCTTTGTCATCACTGTATATTCTTGGTGGGGATGTCATTAGAGGATTCACTTTTGCAATGATCTGGGGTGTTTTGATTGGAACATTTTCTTCAATATTTGTTGCTTCGGCATCTTTATTTGTTTTGGGTGTAAAACGCGATTGGTCTAAAGCTAATACGGAGGCGGGAACACAATTTACTAATAGCAGTCAATAAAATTAGATAAATCTTTTTGGGTTATCTACAATAAAACTTTTATTGCTATTTTCAAAGTCTGAGTTTGAATTGTAATAACAATTGTAGTAACCACTAAATAAACATATACAAAACTTTAAAAAAGGATATTAAGATGGCTTTTGAACTTCCCTCACTTCCATACGCTTATGACTCGCTCGAATCTCTCGGAATGAGCAAAGAAACGCTGAACTTTCATCATGACTTTCATCATAAGGCTTATGTTGATAACGGCAACAAATTGTTAGAGGGGTCTGGTCACGAAGAAAAGTCATTGGAGAATATAATTAAAGATACCTATAGTTCGACAGCAATCGTTCAGTCTGGTTTATTTAACAATGCTTCACAGCACTGGAATCATATTCAATTTTGGGAAATGATGGGACCATCAGGAAAGACTATGCCATCTGCTCTTGAGTCAGCTTTAAACAATCAGTTTGGATCTATCGAAAAGTTCAAGGATGAATTCATTGCAGCCGGCGTAGGTCAGTTTGGTTCTGGTTGGTGTTGGCTTGTGCAGGAGGTTGATGGGACGCTGAAAATAACCAAAACTGAAAATGGGGTCAATCCTTTATGCTTCGGTCAGACGGCTCTTCTGGGATGCGATGTGTGGGAGCATTCGTATTATATTGATTTTAGGAATAAACGACCAGTATATTTACAGAATTTTCTTGAAAACCTAGTAAACTGGGAAAATGTAGCTGAAAGAATTAGGTAATTTTAGTTATTATAATTAAATGAAGTCAAGTACCACTAAATCAATATTCGCAATGTGCTTTGCGTGTACTATTTGGGGTTTATCTGGTATTTACTACGATCAGTTATCACACATTCCACCGGCTGAAGTCTTGGCTCATAGATCGTTGTGGGCTATGATTTTTTTTTCGTTAGTGCTACTTTCTCAACGTCGGGTACCAATTTTGATTAAAAATTTATTGGTAGGACCAAATTTCCTTCTTTTAGGAATGTCTGCTTTGATGATTGCCGTAAATTGGTTTGCATTCATCTTTGCTGTTCAAACTTCCCAAGCAATTCAAGCTTCTTTTGGTTATTATATATTCCCGTTAGTTGCAATACTTTTGGGTTATTTTTTCAAAGGTGAACGCTTTTCAAAAATGCAAACGATTGCAATATTTTTAGCTACCGTTTCTGTAATATTATTAGGTTTTGCGCTCCAATTAGTACCCATGTTAGCTTTGGTGATTGCGTTATCCTTTGGGGCTTATGGTCTTATAAAAGGGTTTATAAAATTAGGATCAATTGAGTCGGTTACTATTGAGACAATACTTCTTACGCCGTTTGCATTGAGTTTTATTCTCTACAGCGTTTACATAAAGNCTCAGAGTAATTACGAGTTTATTAANAGAGATTTTTTTTTATTAATGGCATCTGGTGTTATTACAGGCGGTCCTTTAATNCTATTTTCGTTTGCAACAAAAAATTTGGCTTATGCCACTGTCGGTGTTCTTCAGTACATTAACCCAACTTTACAGTTCATGGTTGCGGTAGTTATTTTGTTCGAACCATTTAATTTTTTGCACGCATGCGCACTTCTTTCGATTTGGATTGGAATAGCTATTTATTCATTGGAGAGCTTNCGGTCCGAAAGTACAAGGTAATCAATAGCTTCTGACGGTNTCTTAACAGTAATAAATAAATTTTCAATGCTCTTGTCGACAAAGCCAAAATTAATTTGGTGATTTATCAAATCAATCATAGGATTCCAAAATCCGTCAATATTAAGTAATAATATTGGCTTTTTGTGTATTTTAAGTTGAGACCACGTCAGAACTTCAAAGAATTCATCTAGCGTTCCTATTCCGCCAGGTAATATTATGAAGGCATCCGCCTCTTTATACATAAGACTTTTTCGATTATGCATATTTTTAGTAACCGTCAACTTCTTTAAATCAGTCTTTCCAACTTCTTTTTTCATAAGGTGCTCGGGTATTACACCGAGTATATTGCAGTTGTTTGATTGAGCCGAGGAAGCGAGGGCTCCCATNAGTCCNATGTTTCCTCCACCGTANACAAGTTTTAAATTTTCATTTGCNAGTAAGGTTCCTAATTCAAAAGATGCTTTTTTGAATAAAGCATTTGANCCATCTCGCGAGCCGCAGAAAACACACACTGATTTAATANTATTTTTGACCAATTTNGAGTATCCTCTTTAAACTATTCACAAATTCAATGTAAAATGCTTTTATTTTATTTGATAGTGTTTATAACGTATCTTGTTTGGAGTATTATAGTGATAGCGTTTTTCAAAAAATTCGGTTGGGTAATAATATTGGTCGTGGTTTTANTTTTTGTATTAGCCGCAATTATGGCTGTTGTAAAAAATGCTCNGAATTNNAATAATGATATCACNACTGGTCAACAGATACAAAAAGAAAAAGTTGAAGAACTTCAAAAAGAAAAAGNNGANGAANTNCAAAAAGNAAAAGAAGATGAAGTTCAAAAAGCAAAANNTGAAGAAACCGGTAATAATGAGAATTTTGAAGGGCTTAANAGCCCGATTGTTGAGAAAACTTCANCTTCAAATTTAATCAATCCTTTAANTAAAGATGAGGCTGGCATTAGCAAAAATATTCAGTCAGAAAATGAAATTGAAAGATCTTCTGAAATTGATGNACTGACGAAATCTGAGATCAGTGAATTAACATCGAGTGGAATAATAGAATCTGATCAGCAAATGAAGTTAAGCACTACGGTTAACCCAGAGTTGAAGACAGCTAATTCTTCTAACTCTGACTCGGTTACGGAGCAAACTTCATTAGATATCAATAAATTGGAATCAAAACGTTTGCTTCAGTCTAATTTGGATGATGAGATTATTCTAGAAGATCAAAATGATGATCCATCAGTCGAAGTTGACATAATGCGAGTTGATGATACCGGGGAGGCTCTAGTTGCAGGAAGAACGCAGCCAAACACCATGGTAGAGATATTAGTTGATAATGAAGTTATTGCTGACACCAAAGCCAACGAGGATGGTGAATTTGTTGTAATGGGCAATCTTGAGAGTAGTTCAATATCGCAAACCTTGACTGTAAGGAGTAAAGAAAAAGGAAATGAGTCAGAAACTATTTCTGAAACTGTATCCAAACCCGAGGGNCCTTCAATTCTGAACAAGGAATCGGATAAACCGGATTGGAAACTTTCTCAAGACATATTTATAATCTTACCGGTTTCTAATAAAAATAGCTCTAAATTGGACTCTAACTTGATAGAGGCGCCTATCATTGTAAAAAGTTCATCTAATGACATAAAAATTATTCAGAATAAAGATATAAGCTCAATTAAAGAAATTATTATTGACAGTATTAGTTACTCAGATCTTGGCGAGGCNGTTTTGGTAGGTAGGGCTAATCCATCGAATAAAATTCTTGTCTATCTTAACAATGTTCTAAAGTCNTCTTCGGAGGTTGGTGCCTCTGGAGGGTGGTCTACGGAGCTTACAGGTTTAGAACCNGGTATCTATGAACTTCGTCTAGACGAGGTAGATGCTAGTGGNGTNGTGAAGAGTCGAATAATGACACCATTTAAAAAGGAGTCGAAGGATTTTCTGATGAATATGGTTTCAGGTTCGATTACAGTTCAAACAGGTAATAGCTTATGGCGTATAGCTAGAAGAATTTTTGGTCGAGGNATACGGTATATAGAAATTTTTGAGAAAAATGCCGATTTGATTAAAGATCCAAACTTAATTTATCCGGGCCAAGTGTTTTCAATTCCAACTAAGAATTAGTCTGGGTTTCGTCGGGTTTGGCTTTTTTTTAAAAATAGAGATCAAGCCAGATAATNCCTAGTTTAGATAGTGATAGAGCCAATAGCAATGAAAAAAGCCAAATCAGAAAATAGTATCATTATTAAAAAGTTGTTGCCTCACTTGTGGCCTAAGGGTGACCTGACTATCAAGGTAAGAGTAAGCCTGGCTTTAATTTTCCTGATTATTGCGAAAATTTCTACGGTCGGGACCCCATTATTTATGATTTGGGCAGTGGACTCTTTATCCGGTGAATTGAGCTTAAAAGATCATCGCATATTGCTTGGTATTGGTTCAGTAGGGTTAGTGGTCAGCTATGGATTAATGCGGGTATTTTCTGTTGCTTTCAACGAACTAAGAGATGGAGTTTTCGCAATGGTTGGTCAGAGAGCTTTGCGACGTCTTGCACTTGACACATTTTCTCATATCCATGCGTTGTCTCTTCGGTTTCATATGGATAGAAAAACTGGGGCTTTAAATCGGATCATCGATCGGGGAGTTAAAGGGGTCGATTTTTTGTTGAGGTTCATGCTATTTTCGATTTTACCGTTGATATTAGAATTGTTGTTGGTCGGACTTCTTTTGGTGATTCGATATGAATGGAGTTACGCGGTTATTGTAGCCTTAACTATTAGCTTCTACGTTTTTTATACTTTTAAAGTTACTGATTGGCGAATGAATATTCGAAGAAGAATGAATGCTCAAGATACTGAAGCAAATCAGAAGGCGATTGATAGTCTGCTTAATTATGAGACAGTTAAATTTTTTAGTGCTGAGCGTCGAGAGCGGCAACGATATGATAATTCAATGAAAGAGTATGAAAAAGAAGCAATAAGAACTGGAGTTTCTTTAGCGTGGTTAAATTTTGGACAGTCACTTTTGATTTCAACTGGACTTATTGGCGTGATGGTTTTAGCAGCTTTTGGCGTTATTGCAGGCTCGTTAACGGTTGGAGAATTTGTAGGAATTAATGCTATAATGATACAATTAGTTATGCCATTAAACTTTTTGGGATTTGTTTATAGAGAAATCAGACAAGCGCTAGTTGATATGAGGGAGATGTTTAGTATTTTGGATCAACGGATTGAAATACGCGATAAATCAGATGCTGGTAATATCAATATTAGTAAAGGTGATATTTCCTTTAAAGATGTAGATTTTGCTTATAATGAATCTCGCTCTATTTTAAAGAAAGTTTCGTTTGAAGTTAGATCGGGTCAGACGCTTGCTATCGTGGGTCCGTCGGGAAGTGGTAAATCAACAATTGGAAAATTATTGTTTAGGTTCTATGATGTAAGGCTGGGCTCAATAAGTATTGATGGTCAAGATGTTAGGGATATTCGCCAAATCTCCTTGAGAGAAAATATTGGTGTTGTACCGCAGGATACAGTTTTGTTTAATGATACCATTGGGTATAACATAGCATATGGTAAGTTTGATGCCACCCACGATGAAATTGAAGAAGCATCAAAGGCTGCTAAGCTATATGACTTCATTTCGTCCTTGCCTCAAGGATTTAATACTCTGGTAGGTGAACGCGGTCTTAAATTATCCGGTGGCGAAAAGCAGAGAGTTGCTATTGCCCGTACCTTTTTAAAGAACCCAAGGTTACTTTTACTGGACGAAGCGACTTCCGCTCTTGATACAGAGACTGAAAAAGAGATACTCAATAGCCTCAAACAAATTGGGAAAGGTAGGACCGTAATCACAATTGCACATAGATTGTCAACAATTGCCCATGCTAACAAAATAATTGTAATTGAAAGGGGCGAAGTGGTAGAGGCTGGCTCACATAGAGACTTGTTAAATCTTAAAAAACGATATTTTGAAATGTGGCAACAACAGTTAAACGAGGAAAACAAAGTAATTGCATAAAAAAATATTCGTGTAAGTTTAGTTTTGTAAACTTGGCTTAAATATTTTTTTTCTGCTAAGTTTTCTTCTTATTTTAGCCACTTTTGCGTCTATATTTGCCCCTAAGACAAGAAGTGCGGGTGTCGCAAGTAACGTTAGAACGGTTGCGAAAGTTAATCCGCCTGCAATTGTACTTGACATATCTGTCCACCATTGGGATGAGGGTGCCCCAAACAGCACCGTTCGTTCTGAAAACTTAATTGTAAGTCCAAAGACCATTGGTATAAGCCCAAGAATAGTGGTAACCGATGTTAAAATTACTGGCCTAAATCGAGCTAGTCCAGCGTGAAGAGCAGCATTTTTTGCAGGATAGCCCTTTTTTCGAAATTCATTAAAAGTATCAATGAGCACGATATTATTGTTAACGACAATTCCAGCTAACGCAATAATACCTAATCCACACATGACTACACCGAATGCTCTGTCAATTAGCCAGAGCCCGAGGAACACACCACCCGATGATAAAATAACAGCTGACATAGTAACAAAAGTTTGCCATACAGAGTTAAATTGTATCATCAAGACCAGAGCCATTAAACACATTGATAACGAAAAGGCTTTTCCTAAAAATTGCTGAGTTTCTTGGATATCTTCATCCTCGCCGGCAAAAATAATGTTACTGGAAGAGTCCGGTGGAGTGTTGATAAGCGCTTGTTGTAATTTTTCTACCTGCTTTTGTGGTAAAAGACCATCTTCTACATTTGAGTCAATATAATAGAATCGTTGTCCACTTTTTCTTTCAATATCACCACCTTTAGATTGAGGTGCTAGGGTTGCAAAAACTGATAAAGGTACATATTGTCCACTAGCTGTTGGAATTCGTAATTCTTCCAATCGATCTAAATTACGCTGATTGGACGGGAAACGAAGCACTATATCTAACTCGTCATCCGTATCATCAGGCCTGTAGTCCGAAATACTTACTCCGGCAGTCAATAACTTAACCATATTTCCAAGTGAGTCGATTGAAACTCCATGTCTACTCGCTTCAGTCCTATCAAAATCTAAAGTCCATTCGATTCCTGGCATTGGTCGACTGTCAACGGTGTCTATAAAGCCACCAATCTCATTCATCAAATCTCTTACCTTTTGGGTAGCTTTTGCAGCTAATGCTAAATTATCATTATATATCTCAATATGGATAGGTAACCCTCCACCTGGTCCATCTTCTTGAGCTTGTACGTTTATTCGGACGCCCGATAAATTATTAAGCTTTTGTCGCATCTCATCCATAATCACGGTAGCTTTTTCACGGTTTTGCCAGTCATCGAAAATTGTTCTAACGAACCCTATTGAGTCCTTTGCCTGTTGGCCGTTAGCTGGTTCTGATTTGGCGTATTTTGCTGAAAGTCCATTAATATCAAGTATTTTTTTCTCAGCTTCTTGGACAAGCTTGTCGCGTTCTTCGTATGCTAGGTCGCCTCGCGCTAAGACCTGTATGACTGCCTGCTCTGGTTCAATTTTAGGAAAAAAAGTAACCCCAAGTCCTGCAGAGAAATATAAAGAAAATGACAGAGCCATGAATGCTGCTACTGCTGTGACTACTAGTAAAGGGTAACTGATTGCGGCCTTCAGTATATTTCTGTAAAGTCTCGGCGCTGATCGATGAGCTTTAAAAATTTTTGTTTCACGCTTACCAAACATGCCGCCTAGGACGGGAACAAAGACAATTGCCATCAACAGAGACGAAGAAAGAACGCAAATTACTGTTATAGGGAGGTATTTCATGAAACCTCCTACAATACCCGGCCAAAAAAGTAACGGTAAAAAAACCATTAATGTTGTAAGTGTTGACGCAATGATCGGCCATGCCATTCGTCTTGCACCTTGGTTGTAAGCTTGCACGCGATTAACGGATTGAGCCATCCGTCTGTCGGCGAATTCGGTAGTTACAATGACACCGTCTACCAGCATCCCTGCGACAAGTATTAAAGAAAATAGGACTACCAGATTCATTGTAAAACCCATGTGATGCAACAATGCTATACCTAGCAGAAAACTGCCCGGTATCGATAAACCGACAAGTGCAGCATTTCTAATTCCAAGGCTAGCCAAGATAACCACCATTACTATTACAACCGCTGCTGTAACATTATTTCCTAGGTCACTTAATAGGTTACGAACGGTTTTTGAGTCGTCATATAGGTAGCTTACTCTAACTTCACCAGGAATTTGTTTAACACCTGTCGTTATAACTGCTCGACTAGCTTCTACAACCTCTATTACATTAGCGCCAACACGTTTCTTTACATCAAGGACAATGGAACTCTTGCCATTAACTCTAGACCAACTAAAAGAGTCGGTATAGGTTCGACGAACTACTGCAATATCACTAAAGTGAATGGTTGTCCCGTCAGCAATTTTAATAGGCAGACTCGTAAGCTCCTCTAAGCTTTCGATAACACCGGGTACTTTAATAACAAATCGACCCGAACCAGTATCAATTGCGCCAGCATTTACTAATTGATTATTTGCCGACACAAGCCCGATTACCGATGCTGGATTAAGCCCGTAGCTTTCCATCGCAACGGCGTCGATGAGCACCTCAACCACTTCCTCTCTATCTCCGCCAATTTCAACTTCAAGCACGCCATCTAAAGCCTCTAGCCTATCTTTTAATTCTCGAGCCGCCATTATGAGCGTTTTTGCTGGAACATCCCCGTAGATAGCTGCAGTTAAAATTGGAAAAAGCGATAGTGATATTTCGTAAATAACTGGTTCGTCGGCATTAGGTGGAAGGTCTGATTTGACTTCATCGACAGCTTTTCTTACGTCCTCTAACACTAAATCAATATTTTCTCCCGCTAAGAATTCGAGAGTTACTGATGCATAACCCTCAGTTCCTACGCTCGTCATTTTATCTAACCCTGCGACAGTTCTAAGCTTCTTTTCAAGTGGTTTTACTAAAAGATTTTCAGCATCGCTGGGTGAAATACCAGAGTATCCAACTGAAACGTATGCTACCGGTATATCGATATCAGGATTGGCTTCTTTTGGTATTTCTTGTAATGCAGTAAATCCAATCCCAAAAATAATTAATAGCATAAAAACTATCGCACTTGGTCTGGCAAAGGCTGCGGAAATTATTGAATTCATGAATTTAAATCCTCAACTATGGAGTATTTGACCAACTCACCATCACTCAAAAAAGCTTGACCAGCCGTTAACAACAAAACACCATTTTCTAGTCCTGAAATATAAGCAAAGTTTCCTGAGGTTCGTACTAACCTTACAGGAAGGATTTCCACTCGATTTCGAGTATTTACTATCTTTACTGTTAGCTGGCCGTCATTTTGTACATTTAAATGGGCTGGTGATATTTTAAAAGCATTGACTTCGCCAACGATCACTTCAGCCTCAGCCGTCATACCAGCCCGAAGTGTACCTTCAGAGTTGTCAAGCTCTATTTCAACATCAAACGTTCGAGTGGCTTCATTTGCTTTTGCCGCAATTTTACCAACTCGTCCTTGGAAAGTATTTGAACCGACAAAATTGATTCTTACTGGATCAGAAATATCTATTTTACTAATATTTGTTTGAGCGATGGGAATGTTCAGAGTTAGTATTTGTAACCCTAGAATATTAGCCAACGGTCGATTTTCACTCACAAATTCGCCAAGCTCGACATCTAAGTTTTCTAGCCAACCCATCTGAGGAGCTAAGATTCTAGTAAAATCAAGCTGTTCTTTTAAGCGTAGAATAGCAGAGTCAATTGATTTAAGTCGTGCAAAGGTTCTAGATAGCTCCAAATCTTTCGGTAAGTTTTGTAATTCAAATAAGCGCGTTTCGGCTGCGCGCAGACGTGCTCGCTTTTGCGCTAACGCAAGTTCAGATTGGACGCCCTGTGCTACAAGACTTTTTGAAATCTCGTAAGTTTTTTTATTGGACTCTAAATCTGCTTTTGCTGACCTTAATTGTACCGCAATCTCTCCGTTTTTTCCAAATCGTTTTTTCGTTTCATTGTAAACGGCTAAAGCGGCAACTCGGTCAGCTTCAGCGGCATCAAGATCTGCCATTAGAGTTCCGCTATCTAATTCTAAAATTACTTCTCCTTTCTTTACCCAACTACCCTCCGATACTAATATCTTTTTGACCACTCCCTGACGCCGAGCAACAATTTTTATATCGAAGCTTGTTTTTGTTACACCGCTTGCTCTAACAATAAGTGGCGTACGCTCATTTTTCACTTTAGTCGCGTTAACTGTGATTGGTTGTATTTTGCCAATATCGGTAGTTTTAATTGAAGCTTGGTTTATTTCTACGCTCGGTTGATCATTAATATATTCCAGCAAATCATCTGATATCATCCACCCAACAACCAAAAGAGCGATTAAAATGGCCCACATATAGGAAGACTTTATACGTATTGTTTTCATTGATTCCTATCTTATAATTAAATCGGCCTTCTGACACTTACATAAGGTATGGTTTTGACTAGATTTCATTTAAGTGATATTTTCTAATACTGCAATAAGCGATACTCAGAAATATATATTTAAGTTAATACTAAATTACCAATTAGAAAGACCATAAAGAATATTTTTATTAGATGGTATTACTGTTTTAATCTAAGCATAACCGCATTAATGAAAAAAGGTATGTGACTTATTTTTTGAACGGAGCTATACGTATCGTTAATGGATGAATTGTTTGATTGAGAGGGATATTTGTTTTGAGTGAAAATGAGTCTTTTATAGATGAAGTTACGGAAGAAGTTCGTCGGGATAAGCTCTACTTATTACTGAAAAAGTATGGTTGGATTGGAGTAGTTGCAATAGTTCTTGTAATTTTAATATCGATATTTTTTGAGTTACGCAGCAATGCGAGGATTGCAGCTTCAGAGGAGCGAGGCGACTTTTTGGCTGAAGCCCTTTCAGATACTAAGGAAAATAGAAATGAATTAAATAAGGAGATTCTTGATTTTTTTCAGGCAGACTCATTCATTACCTTAATGTTTAACTCCCGGCTTTATGAACAAAATTCTGAATTTGACAATATGAAACGTACGTTTGAGACTATTGCAAATAGCAAAGGGTTTTCATCTAGTTTTAAAAGTTTTGCTAAGTTGAAGTGGATACTATTGGAAAACGATGATCTTAACATGGCCGAGGAGACCATTAACCAACTAATTACACCAGATAATCCGTTTCGGTTATTAGCTTTAGAGCAGAAAGTCCTGATTAAAATCAAGCAACAGAACTGGAAGGACGCTCAAGAAAACTTAGATCTAATCATAGGCGATCCAAATATAAGCCAAGGTTTGCGGTCGAGGACGCGTTATCTTCAAAACGCAATCACCTTCGGCAGTTCGTAAAAGCAATGTTGTTCCGGATTCTAAATTTTCCTAATCTTCTAATGTTAACTGTGCTTCTCTGTGGATGCTTTAAAGATAGTAGGGTAGCTGGCAAAAGAACAGATATTATGGATCAGTTAAATAGTTCAGGATCATTTGAGCCAATCCAGACTCCAGCTATGGAGACTAGAAGCAGTTGGGGAGGGCCGGTAAAGCGAAACGTAGTGTCACCCAATTTTTATATTGACGATGGAATCAGGGAGAGTTGGAGTTTACAAACCAATTCCGGAAGATTTCTTGGCTCTCCAATAATTTATGAAAAAAAAATTATAACGCTTGATCAGAACGGAAAAATACAATGTTTAAATTTAATTACCAAAAAGGTTTTGTGGGTCTACTCGATACTAAAATTAACTGATAGCGATAAAATAATTTTAGGGGGTGGTCTTAGCCATGACTCAGCAGGTAATTTGTTAGTAACAACTAGTTTAGGAGAGATACTTTCCATATCCATAAATGATGGAAGTTTAAATTGGAGGTATAAGATTGACTCCCCAGTTATGGATAGCCCTGTTATAATCGATAATAATATTTTTATAATTGACTCCAAAAATTCAATCAGATCTCTTTCATTAAGTGGGACATTGAATTGGTTAACAAAGGGTATTCCTCATGACGAGATTCGGTCAAGAACAGGGACTGCTGTGCCAGCTGAGAATCTTGTAATAGTTCCAAGTTCAAGTGGGTTCCTATTGGCTTTAGATATGATCACGGGAGACCAGCAATGGGATTTCAAATTTAAATTTTTACGGGCAGGGTATAGTCAAAATTCTTTTGGTTCTTTTGATGGAAAACCAAAAGTATATGATGACGTCATCTATTTCGGTAGTTTAAATGGTCAATTCAATGCATTGAAACTTAATGGTGAGAAACTATGGCAGTCTCCTGTAGGGCTTCAGGGGTCGCCACTTTTAATTTCTAACTCACTATTTTTTATATCTGATAGGAATAATCTAGTTCGACTAGATCGAAGAAATGGGTCTTTAATATGGAAAAAAAAACTAGGTGAAGAAAATGAGCTTCAAAGTTTTTTTAGTCCAATATTGATCGGTTCTAGAATATGGGTGGCACGTTCTAGTGGTAAATTAAGCTCTTTCGATGTTTCAACAGGAGAACTTATTGAAGAATTTACCTCTTCTTTTGGTATTGCTGGACCACCAATTTACTATTCAGGAGGTATTATTTTATATACAAACTCAGGTAAGTTGGTCGGTTTTGAATAACTTTCAATTTTTACCACCAGGATTTAAATATTATTTTTGAATTAGGTTTAAGAGCATGATTTTTTCTGTAGCTATTGTCGGAAGACCAAACGTCGGTAAATCGACGTTATTTAATCGATTAGTTGGAAAAAAACTTGCTTTAGTGGATGATCAGCCCGGAGTAACGAGAGATTTGAGGGAAGGGGAAACAAAGGTAAAAGAACTTAAATTTAAGATTTTGGATACCGCTGGGTTAGAGGAAGCTTCTCAACATAGCTTGCAACACAAAATGAGCGCTTTGTCTATAGATGCAATTAGACAAACTGATTTATGTTTATTCGTTGTTGACGCCCGAGTGGGTATAACCGTGGCCGATGAGCTATATGCGTCAATTGTTAGGAAAATTTCAAAAATAGTCTTACTGGTGGCAAATAAAGTTGAAGGACGAAGAGCAGATGCTGGTATTTATGAGTCCTTTTCCTTAGGTTTGGGAGAACCAATATCAATTTCCGCAGAGCACGGTCAAGGGATAGTTGACTTAAAAGAGAAACTATACGAAATTTTTGAGTGCTTTCAAAATCAGACCTTCAAAGGTTGCCAAACAGAGCAATTTCTTGGAGAGAGCCTCACAGTGTTTGAAAATGATACCGATCGATCAGATGAGGCTGTTGGGTGCAACGGTAGGGAGATACAAATTTCAGTAATTGGCCGACCGAATTCTGGAAAGTCAACATTAATAAATAAAATAGTTGGAAATGAACGGTTACTAACTGGTCCTGAGTCAGGTATAACTCGCGATGCAATTTCGTCCTCGGTAAATTGGCTTGGCCAAAATTTTAGTATTTTTGATACAGCAGGAATGAGAAAGAAAGCCAAAATTAGTGATAAATTGGAAAAACTATCTGTTTCAGATGCGTTACGAGCAATACGTTTTTCAGAAATCGTTATACTTTTACTTGACGTAAATTCCTCATTTGACGCACAAGATTTGAAAATCGCTGATTTAGCCGAACGTGAAGGACGCTGCATTGTTATAGCTGTAAATAAATGGGACTTAGAGACGCAAAAGAGTAAAAAAGTGTTGAAACTGAAAGAAAGTTTAGACAATTTGTTGCCACAGTTACATGGTGTACCAATGGTCACGGTTTCAGGACTGTCTGGCTTCGGATTGCCGCAGCTGCAAAAACAGATTTTATCCGCATTTAACATTTGGAATATGCGTATTCCGACCTCAAGGTTAAATACGTGGTTGTCAGATAAGTTGGGTGCGCATCCGCCGCCCAGCATAAGTGGAAGAAGGATTCGAATGCGTTACATCACCCAAATCAAGGCTCGGCCGCCCAGTTTTGTTATTTTTACATCACAACCGGACAGTGTTCCAGAGAGTTACAAAAGGTATTTAGTTAACAGTATAAGAAGCGATTTCGGCGTAATGGGAGTTCCGATTAGACTTATTTTAAGGGCTGGAAAAAATCCGTACAATGAAAAAGTAAAGCAGTAAATTTATTTACAATTTTGCTATTTTAATCATTCGTTCTGCTTCTAATAGGCATGAGGATAGCCTCGAACGTCTCTCTCCGGGATAGAATTTTGCTCTAAGCCGGGTAGGCATTGGCTTTGGCGTAAAAACAATCACCTGCGTTCCAATGCGCTTGGATTCTTCCTTGTAAGACTCAACCAACTCTCTACTTGCTGCTTTAGATGCTGCATATGATGATAAAAATTTACCTGACTTTTTATCATCTACAAACACCATCTTTTTTACTTTTGAAATTTTAATAAAGGGGTCCAGAATTTGAATGAGCTTTAGTGTGGCTAACGTGTTTATAGTTATCGATTTCTGAAAATCCTTCAGTGAAACTGTGGTAACTGGAGACATCGCTGTTGGGATACAAGCACAATGGATAAAAATATCAACTTTTTTCCACCGGTCAAAAATACTATTACCCAAGCTTTCTAGCTGTGACATATTTTTCAAGTCAAGTGGTACCATTGTAGAAGTTCCATTTGAATTGGTAATTTCATCTGATAGTGATTCTAGCCCACCAACTGTTCGTGCTACACCGATGATATGTATACCTTTCGTTGCTAAAAGTTTTGACACTGCATAGCCCAAACCTCTTGATGCACCAGTTATTAAAGCCACTTTCTTTTCTAATTCTGCCATTTTGCTGCCTTTAAAAGTTATCACTACTCAAAGCAATTCGTAGCTTAAATTAATTAGATCACATAATCGAATTCTAAGTAAAATTGATTTTTAAAAATAACTCTATTTCCTTTAAAGAGCTTAAAATTATTCGTAACACTTGGTCATCAAAGTATCAAAACGTTGTGTGATCCATTCAGGTTTAGCATTTGGCATGCGATTTTTTGCATCTTCCTTAATATCATAAATTATTTCAATTGTTTTGGAATTTTTCATAATGCTTGGCTTTTCACTATCTAAAATAATAAGGTCATAACCGATTGCTATTCCTATAACTATTAAAAGGCCTCTTAAAGTGCCAAAGCATAATCCAAGTAGCTTATCTAAACCATTTAAACTTGATTGCTGCACAACGTTTGTAAATATTGGAATTAAGAGAGATAAAAAAATTAGCGCTAATATAAAACTTATTACGAATGAAATTAGTATCGAGAGTTGACAACTATCGGTAAGGACCTCTTTCACTATAGGTATCGTGTTAATCAAAGGGTTAACCTGTGGAGCTATAACAAAAGCCAATAAGGCCGATAATACCCAGCTAACAATAGCCAAAATTTCTCTAGATAATCCTCGAAAATATGCAAGGATTGCAGAAATAAATATGATAGCAACTGTAAAAGCATCAATTAAATTTATATTTTCCATAGTGCAGTCTTTTACTTCGATATCTTAATATTTTCACTAATTAAGTCCAACATGTTTTGGTACTGTTTTATTTTTATGTCATTGTAGGAAAGTGTTTTTGAGTCACTAGGTAGCATAATTGATTTAAATCCAAGTTTTCTTGCTTCCTTTATTCTAACATCAGGTTGACTTACTTTTCTTAAGGCCCCAGATAAACTGAGCTCTCCAAAGATCACAGTATTAGCTTCTAAGGTTATCTCTTCTGACGCCGATAGCAGGGCTACAGCGACCGCTAAATCTGCTGCAGGCTCAATAACTCTCATTCCCCCCGCTACATTTAAGTAGACATCTTTCCCAACTAAGCTTAGGCCGCACCTCGCATCCAAAATTGCGATAACCATTGATAACCGTGAATTATCCCATCCTACAACAGTTCTACGAGCAGTCCCGAGCGACGAAGGTGCTACTAGTGCTTGAATTTCCACTAGCACGGGACGGGTACCTTCGATCGTGGCAAATACAACTGATCCGCTATCGTTAGCAATTCGATCGGAGAGAAAAAGTTCTGAGGGGTTGCTTACTTCCTCTAAACCGCTACTGCTCATTGCAAAAACACCAATTTCATCAGATGCTCCAAAACGGTTTTTTATGGCTCTAAGTATTCGAAAATGCATACTTTGTTCACCTTCAAAATGAATTACTGTATCTACCATATGTTCAACTAATTTTGGTCCAGCAATCTGACCATCCTTGGTAACATGACCAACAAATATTATTGAGATACCTTTTTTTTTCGCAAAAGTTGCGAGATCGAGAACACAAGTTCTTACTTGTCCTACTGAACCAGGGCCGCTTTCAATATTATCTGCGTAAATAGTTTGAATAGAGTCTACAACCAATAAATCAACTTTTTGTGTATCAATCGTAGTTAGAATATCTCTCAAATTTGTCTCAGAAGCTATTTTTAATGATGAACGGTCTCGTCCTAATCGCCGAGCCCTCATTTTAATTTGTGCAGGTGCTTCTTCGCCAGAAATATATATAACGTTAGCACCTTTTTCAGAAATGTTAGTAGCTAACTGCAGTAGTAGCGTTGATTTACCTATCCCTGGGTCTCCAGATAGTAAAATTGTACTTGCCGCAACTAAACCGCCTCCAAGAACTCTATCAAACTCTTGCATTCCGGTCGTTATACGCGTTGGCTCTTTCTCAGAGCCTCCAAGGTCATGTAATTCAATTAATCTTCCAGATTTATTGGAAAATAATTTCTTTATGGGACCTTTTGTAAAGGAGTCATCTTGTTCAATAGAACTCCATGCTCCACATTCGGTACATTGGCCAGCCCATTTTGAATAGTAATGGTTACAATTTTGACATTTATATTTAGACAAATTTTTTACCATTTCTTTCCTGTTTAAAATCTACGTCAGTTTTGGTGTAATTAAGTTGAACTTGGTTTGATAAATTCTCTGATATTGATATTTTTTGTTTTTTCAAATGTGTCAATACTTCCACTCCATTCGATTTTTCTTTTATGAAGGAGAACTATATCATCAGCAATTGTCCTGATTGAATTTAGATCATGGCTTATGGTTATTGCGGTAGAACCTAACTCTTTTATAATAAATCTAATGAGGTTGTTAATTGTGTTAGATGTAATCGGATCTAACCCGGATGTAGGTTCGTCGAAGAAAAGAATTTTTGGTTCAGTAGCGATGGCGCGTGCGATTCCAACTCTCTTTTGCATCCCTCCAGAAAGTTCAGACGGATATAGGTCTAGATTGCTCGACGGCAGTCCAACGAGATCTAATTTTTGACTGGCGATTTTACGCCTCGCTTTTATGGAATGGGTGCCTGAATATTTAAATTTAAATGAAATATTCTCCCAAACAGGAATGCTATCGAACAATGCAGCTCCTTGAAAAACGATTCCAAAACTATCAAAAAACTTTTGTATATGCTTTCCTTGAAGCGGTTCTCCATCAAAAAGTATTTTTCCTGTATCCGGTTGCATTAAACCTACAAGGCACTTAAGGAGAACAGATTTTCCTTGTCCTGATCCACCAATGATCGCTAAACTTTTACCTTTATTTACTGATAAGTTTATATCGTTGAAAACTTCATTATTTACAAATCGCTTAGATAAACCTTGAGCTTGAATTACGGGAGGATTCATGGCTTGAACAACCATTCTGTTAAAAAATAATTTGAAGCTAAAATTAAGATTGATGATGAAACGACGGCCGCAGTTGTTGCTCTTCCTACACCTTCAGCCCCTCTTTTTGAGTAAAATCCGTTAAAGCATCCCATTATTGCTATTATTGTACCAAAGAAAGTTGCTTTAACTAGGCTTGAAGTAAAGTCATCAATGGTAAGAAATTCTAATGTGTTGAGTAAGTATAACTGTGAATCAAAACCTAGACGGGTAGTTCCAACGAAGAGACCACCCATAATCCCAATCGTATTTCCAACTGAGACTAATATTGGAAGAGAGATAGCCGAGGCAACTACCCTAGGAAAAACTAAATATTTTACAGGCTCTATTGATAAAGTTTTTAGTGCGTCCAGCTGTTCGGTCACTTTCATAGTTCCTATTTCAGCTGCCATCGCCGCTGATACTCTACCAGCAACCATTAACCCTCCTAATACTGGCCCCAACTCTCTGACCATTCCAATAGCTACAATCGATGGTACAACGCTTTCAGCATTAAAACGGCTTCCGCCTTCGAAAATTTGTAACGCAAGTGCTCCGCCAGTGAAAAATGCAGTTAAACCTACAACAGGTAATGACGTATACCCTACTCTATATAACTGCTTCATAATTTCTTTAAGGTAGAAAGGTGGGGCAAAGCCAGTAAAAATAATTTCTAAAAAAAAACGGGAAACCGCTCCAATTATGAAGAATAAATTGAAAATAAGTGCTCCAACTTTGAAAAAAAAACGAAAGATCATCTTTTAGTATACCTGGTAGAAAGTGACTTTAGTTAGTAATGATAAACTCTTTTATAGCGAGAGCCAAGGCTTGTTAAAACCTCATATCCAATCGTTCTTGATTGTTCGGCAAGATCATCTATGGTTTGTAATGGTCCCAAAACTGATAGGTTAATCGGAGCTATTGGTAATTTTGAGATATCAACTGTAATTAAATCCATTGAAACTCTTCCTATAATTGGACATTTCACACTGCCTGCATATAAGAATCCTCTATTTGAAAGTTGTCTAGATAGGCCATCGGCATAACCGGACCCAACAATTGCAATTTTTTTTTGGGTTGGCGATACAAAAGTATGATTGTAACCCACGCCTTCGTTTTTCTTTATGTCTTTAACCTGTAGGACCGGTAACTCTATTGAAACTACGTTTGCAGCATTTTTCAATGGTTTACCACCAAATATTCCAATACCAGGTCTGGTAAGATTAAAGTGATACCTCTTTCCAAGAAGAGTGCCACCAGTAGCTGACAGGCTTTTAGGAACATTCAAAAAGTATTTAGACAATTTTAAAAATTGTTTTAATTGCTGTATATTAGCAGGATCAGATCTGTCATCTGCTGATGAAAGATGACCTAAAATTAACTTTAGATTTATCGATCGACAAAGTTCTTTTGCTTTTAATATTTCGTAACTGTTAATACCCAGTCTTTTCATTCCAACATCAAGTTGCATGGCGGCAGGTTTATTATGCAGTTTCTGCTTAAAGTTTTCAATTTGCGCTAGGCTATTCAACACTGGTATAATATCATAGTCATTTACTGCATTATAGTCTGTAACCGAGTAACCATTAAGGTAATAAATCGTTGGTTTTTTTTGTAATAAAAGTCTAAGCTCAACCGCTTCACTGGCAGTTGAGACAAAGAATGTATTTACTCCTTTATTAAAAAGACATACCGCCAATGGGTCCACGCCTAAACCGTAGGCGTTGGCCTTAACTACTGCCGCCGTTTCGACAGTTGGACTAGACAAAGTTTGGATGTAGTTCAAATTTTTTTGTAACGAAGTAAGGTTAATGTGTAGTGTTGGTTCGCTCATTCTTTGTTTACATGTTGCTTTGCGATTGATAACTTTTTACTAAGTTTCCAAAACGTGTGAATTGGCTTTCAAATGATAGTTCTATTGAGCCGATTGGACCATGTCTCTGTTTCCCAATAATTAATTCTGCTTTTCCATGTAACTGTGACATTTCATCTTGCCATTTTAGAGTGGCCTCGATATCATTTTCACCTGGTTTTTCTCTTTCTTTATAGTACTCCGCTCGATACACAAACATGACAACATCTGCGTCCTGTTCAATAGAACCAGACTCTCTAAGATCGGATAATTGAGGTCGTTTATCATCGCGCGACTCAACTTGCCTCGATAATTGAGATAATGCAATGACGGGGATATTAAGTTCCTTGGCAATAGCTTTAAGGCCCTGCGTAATTTCAGAAATCTCATTAACCCGATTGTCTTTTGAGGAAGCTGGTCTAACTAGTTGTAAGTAGTCAACAATTAAAACATCTAGACCATAAGTTCTTTTGAGACGTCTAGCTCGGGCAGTTAAAGTTGATATTGGTAGTGCCGCACTATCATCAATGTATAACGTACAATTTTCAAGCTGTTGTGCGGCCTCAACAAACCTTCGGAATTCAGCTTCAGTCATTTCTCCACGTCTAATTTGGTCAGATGGTACTGCTGAAGCTTCAGACAGTATCCTTGCAGCGAGTTGGCTGGACGACATTTCCAAGGAAAAAAACCCCACCACTGAGCTTAAACTGGGTCCAGAATTTTTTATATCTTGTGCTTTTTTTAAATTAGTTTTTGCAATATTAAATGCAATATTGGTGGCTAACGCAGTTTTCCCCATTGACGGCCTACCGGCGATTATTATTAGATCCGAGGGATTTAAGCCTCCTAGTTTCTTATCTACATCGATTAGGCCTGTTGAAAGCCCCGATAGATTACCTTCTTGCTGATAAGCTTTATTTGCCAGCTCGATTGCATCCACCGTTGCATCCACGAAAGATTTGAAACCGGCATTTTCTTTTCCAAGATTGGATAAATTATAAAGAGCTTGCTCCGCTTCGACTATTTGGTCTTCAGCTGTTTGTCCAACTGACATTGTGGATGCTCTTTGCGAAATATCATTTGCTAAATTGAGAAGACTTCTTCTCATTGCCATATCACGAATTAAAGTAGCAAATTCTTTAATTGCAAAACTAGAAATTGCTACACTTGCCAGTTTAACCAGATAGTTCGCACCTCCTAATTCCGTTAATGCCCCGTCATTTTCAAAGAATGGCTTAATCGTAACAGGAGAGGCCAAGGCATTTTTTTGGATTTTCTGTGATATGACATCGAAAATCCGAGCATGCACTGGATCAAAAAAATGCTCAGAATTTATTATATTGTCTATAGAATCGAAAACTTCATTATTCACCAGCAGGGTACCGATAAGACTTTGCTCCGCATCAATATTATGCGGACTGTGATCTAAATTATTAATGGTTGTATCATTTCCGTCTGGCATAGAATCTCCTGTAAGTAAAGCATAACAGATAAAACATTAATTCACAGGATGTTAATTTAGTGGATAACTTTTAATTTCTATTTTTTTCCCGACTGTAGAGATGATTTTTCACTTCCGTCTTCCTTTTCGTCAACTGGGTCATCTTCACTTTGGTCGAGATCATTATCTATTCTCGCCGCACTGCCAACATCATCAAAAAGTTCAGCTATATCAAACTCTGCTTCTGCCTCCGCTTCCATTTTTGCGTCTTGAATAGTTTTACCAGACTTTTGAATTTCCGCTTCCTCATTAGATCTGGCAACGTTTATTTCAATCTTAGCAATAACCTCAGGATGGAGGTTTATGGTTAAATCATGTAGGCCTAATTCTTTAATTGGTTTGCTTAGAACAATCTGCTTTTTATCAACGAGTAATCCATCGGATTTCATGGCGGTTTCAGCATCTTTATTTGTAACTGATCCGTACAAAGATCCGGAGTCTGATGCCGATCTGATTATTATATAGCTAGATCCGTCTATTTTAGCTTTAATCTTTTCAGCTTCTTTCTTTGTCTCTAAATTTTTTGCTTCGAGTTCTTTACGATCGGCTTCGAATTTTTTAATATTGTCCTCTGATGCCCTAAGAGCCTTTTTCTGTGGAAGCAAATAGTTGCGTGCATAACCTGGCTTGACGTTAACAATGTCACCCATACTTCCTAATTTCGAAACGCGCTCTAAGAGTACTAACTGAACCATATCATTTCCTATTTAACGGCATAGGGAAGAAGCGCTAGGAATCGTGCCCTTTTTATCGCCGTAGCCATTTCCCGTTGTTTTTTATTAGAAACTGCTGTTATCCTCGATGGCACTATTTTTCCTCTTTCGGAGATGTACCGTTGCAAAAGTTTGACATCTTTGTAATCGATAGCCTGGGCATCAGGGCCAGAAAACGGGCATGATTTTCGTCTTCTGAAAAAAGGTTTGTTCTGCATTTGGTTAATCCTAATACTCTTGCCGAGGTTTTTTGGCAACTCGCTCTTCACCTCTAGCTTTTGTTTGCATGACAGCGGATGGACCTTCCTCATGACTTTTTACTTTGATTGTCATTACTCGCATCACATCCTCGTGTAACCGCATAAGGCGCTCCATCTCGTGTACAGCTTCCGAATTGCTGTCTGACCTAATCATCACATAGTGGCCTTTTCTGTTCTTATTAATCTTGTAAGCCATCGTCTTCAATCCCCAGTATTCATGACCTACAACTTTTCCACCATTTTCAGATAGAATTTTAGAGAAGTGGTCTATCAACCCTTCCGCCTGGGGAACCGACAAATCCTGCCGTGAAATAAATACGTGCTCGTAGAGAGACATTGCGTAATCCTTTAACTGTAGCATCAACAAATAGAAATCATTGCTTTCTTTTCTATTTTCGAGAGGCTACTAAAACTGTCAGTATTGAAAGCGTGATGACTTATACCTAAAAGGAATTTAATTGCAAGACCGATTATCGTGATTAACAATTTATTTTCTTATAATTTTGAATATCACTCTAGAGGAGCAGAGTAATTTGTTGTATTTTTAAAAAGAACTTATTATTAACCCAAGAAAAAAATTTGGAAAGGTGCCGATGAAGCAAGCTATGATTTTTCCGGGCCAGGGGTCACAGAAAGTAGGAATGGGAAAGGATTTAGCTAACTCTTACCCTGCTGCAAAACAGGTTTTTGAGGCTGTTGATGATGCTCTGGATATGAGACTTTCGTCAATAATTTGGGATGGAAACCTCGAGGAATTAACTCTAACCGAAAATGCTCAACCAGCTTTGATGGCTAGCTCAATGGCGGTCTTAGCCGCTCTTGAGACGGAGGGAATAGAGATAGATTTCTTTGACTTTGTAGCAGGCCATTCCTTAGGCGAATACTCCGCACTATGCGCTGCTAAATCTATTTCGATTGAAGATACAGCTCGTTTACTTAGGCGTAGGGGAATGGCCATGCAGTCTTGCATTGATTCAAAAGATGGTGCAATGGCTGCAATTTTAGGTTTGTCTTCCACAGTGATTGAGGAGATTCTTCGTGAACAACCGAAAATTGGGATTTGTCAAATAGCCAACGATAATGATCCTAATCAAGTTGTAATATCAGGGCATCGGTCAGCAGTTGATCGTGTTATCGAGGCATCGAAGAAGCGAGGAGCCAAACGAGCTTTGCTTTTAAATGTTTCAGCTCCGTTTCATTGTCAAATAATGGCTCCTGCGGCTGAAGTTATGCGAGAAGCCTTATCTGATATTAGAATTCTTCGCCCTCACGTGCCTGTTGTGATGAACACTCGCGCTAATTCCGTTGTTGACCCTGAACAAATACGATCTCTTCTCGTTGAACAAATAGTTGAAATGGTAAGATGGCGAGAAACAGTCGGCTATATTTTTGGCAGAGGACCAGCCACTTTTTATGAAATAGGTGCTGGTAAAGTGCTTTCTGGCCTTGTCAAACGCATTGTACCAGATGCAAGGATCTTTAATACATCTTCTGCTCAGGATATTTTATCTACAATAGAAAGTTTAAACAATGATACAATTAGAAAATAAGCGAGCACTTGTTACCGGAGCTACTGGCGAGATTGGAATTGCTGTTGCGCGGTTATTACACGACAATGGTTGTGAGGTTTTTTTATCTGGCACTAGAGAAGCAGTACTTCAAAAGTACACTAAAGATTTAGGTGCTAGAGCGCATTTTGCGGTCTGCAACTTAAGGAAAAGGGAACATGCTGAAAATTTAATTGAAACTTGCATTGAAACAATGGGTGGAGTTGACATCTTAGTCAATAATGCAGGTATTACCGTGGATACGCTTTTTGTGCGAATGTCAGACCAGCAGTGGAATGATGTCTTAGAACTAAATCTTAATTCATCAATGGTGTTGGCTCGTGGCGCAATGAAAAGTATGATGAAGGCAAGATGGGGAAGAATAATAAATATTGCCTCAGTCGTAGGAGTAACTGGGAATGCAGGACAATCAAATTACGCAGCATCCAAGGCTGGACTTATCGGGATGTCAAAATCAATTGCGCAGGAGGTTGCAAGCCGTGGTATTACTGTAAACTGCATTGCGCCAGGATTTATTACATCAGCAATGACAAACAAACTTTCTTCGGAGCAGCAATCTCGTATTTTAACAAAAATTCCAATGGGTAGAATGGGTGAGCCCGATGATGTTGCTGAAACCGTACTGTTTCTTGCTTCAAAAGCGGCCAACTACCTTACTGGACAAACACTTCATGTTAATGGCGGGATGGCGATGATTTGATGATTGTTGCATCATATAATTCATTTTCAATAAAGAATAGGGATTGCGCGAGACAAAAATCATTTGTATACGACTAGCGTAACCAAGTTTAAAGTAGAATTATTAAATAATTTCAATATAAAAACATTTTTAAGGTAATAAATCAAAATTTGGGTTTGAATCTTTGAAACTGTAGAAGCCGAGAGTTACGATAACATAAATGAGAGGACTTTTTAATGAGTGACATTTCTGATAGAGTTAAGAAGATAGTAGTGGAGCATTTAAATGTGGAGGAAGAAAAAATAACAGACGCTGCCTCCTTTATCGATGATCTGGGAGCAGATAGTCTTGATACCGTTGAGCTAGTCATGGCGTTTGAGGAAGAATTCGGTATTGAAATTCCCGATGATGCTGCGGAAAACATTCAAAGTTTTGGTGATGCTGTTAAATTTATTAATGATAACGCGTAAAGAATTCTAAACCGGTTATGAGGTTGTTTTCTTTACATGTAAAAAGTGTAAACCGGTGTCAGTTTTGGCCGGAAATAAGAAAGATAAGATGCGTAGAGTAGTTGTTACTGGTCTTGGGGCAGTAACCCCTATCGGAGCTAACGTGGAGACTACATGGCAAGCTCTACTTAATGGTGCGTCCGGAGCAGACAGAATTACAAAGTTTGATCCGCAGAACTTTAGCACGTCTTATGCTTGCGAGATAAAATTTGGTGTTGGTTCTGATAAATTGTTTGATCCTGATCAATGGATGGAAAAGAAAGAACAAAGAAAGGTTGATCCGTTTATACTGTATGGAATGGCGGCGGCTAAGCAGGCGATCATAGACTCAGGATGGGTTGCGAAAAGTAAAGAGTCTCAAGATCGTACTGGCGTAATTATCGGTTCCGGAATCGGTGGACTCGGAAATATTGCTGATACAGCAAATTTGCTTAAAGCTCGCGGTCCACGGCGTATTTCTCCTTTTTTTATCCCTGGCTCACTAATAAACTTAGCTTCTGGTCAAGTATCGATTGAACATGGGTTTACTGGTCCAAACCACGCAGTTTCAACAGCTTGTGCAACTGGAGCTCACGCCATCGGTGATGCTGCTCGGCTCATAATGCTTGATGATGCTGACGTAATGGTTGCTGGGGGTACTGAAAGCCCTATTACAGAGATTGGAATAGCCGGATTCAATGCATGTAAAGCGCTTTCAACAAAATACGAGGACAACCCTATGGCAGCATCACGGCCATTTGATGAAAATAGAGATGGTTTTGTCATGGGAGAGGGGGCAGGTATAATTGTCTTAGAGGAATTACAACATGCTCAAAATCGTAATGCCAAGATTTATGCTGAAATATTAGGTTATGGGTTAACTGGAGACGCGCATCACATCACTGCTCCTTCCTCAGATGGTGAGGGCGGGTTTAGGGCAATGACTGCAGCATTGAAGAGAGCTAATCTTTCACCAAAAGATATTAATTATATTAATGCTCATGGCACATCTACGTTAGCTGATATAATAGAGCTCTCAGCGGTTCAACGATTGTACAGTGAGCCGTCATCAGTTTTAAAGATGTCGTCGACTAAGTCTTCAATAGGCCATCTTCTTGGTGCTGCTGGGGCAGTTGAAGCAATTTTTTGTATATTAAGTATTCGTGATCAAGTTGTCCCAGCCACGTTAAATCTTGAAAATCCTGAGACAAATAGTTGGATTGATTTGGTTCCAAAAACAGCAGAGGATCATAAAGTTAACTACACTTTATCTAATTCTTTTGGCTTTGGAGGTACCAATGCGGCTTTGATCCTAGGACGAATCCAAAATTAATGAAGTTGCTAATTTTTGTTGGTCTTTTTGTGTCCTTTGGTTTTACCGCTTTTGTGGGATTAGCGTATCTTCCAATCGAAAAGGTTTACCCGTCATTCGAACCGTTGCCTATAACTTTTCGAATTGATAAAAATGAGTCAATCAAGTCTGTTTCTACAAGACTTAAAAATGAAAAGTTGATTCTTAATAGCAGCTTATTTGAGTATGTTGCTCGGTTTCGTAAATTGGATAAAGCGATTAATTATGGCGAGTTTTCGTTGATAAGTACAATGTCTATCGTAGATATTTTAACAAAAATTTCATCTAGTAGTAATTTAAAATATAATATTTATATTAAAAACTGTATAACGAATTGGGAGCTTTTAAATCTTATGAAAGAAAAGCAATTCTTACACGATGATTTATCAAATTACAGTTTAGAAGAAGGAACGCTTGCTCCAGATACATACATTGTGAGTTATAAAACACGGGTAAGTGATTTTTTTAAAATTATGCGAGCTAAGCAGTCTGAGATCTTAATTCAAGAGTGGAACTCTAGAAAACCGGAACTGCCGCTTCACAGTCAGCATGAATTACTTGTTTTAGCTTCTATGATTGAGAAAGAAGCGGCAACTCATTCAGAAATGCCAATAATTGCATCAGTTTTTATCAATCGCTTAAGAAAAAAAATGAGACTCCAATCAGATCCAACTGTTAGCTATGGGATTGATTTAGGTAACCTTGATAAACGAAAACCGCTCACAAAAAGCGATTTGAGAAATGCAACACCGCATAATACTTATAGAATTCCTGGGTTGCCGATTTCCTCAATTTGTAATCCCAGCAAAAGCTCAATACATGCAGCGGCAAATCCTATTGAAACAGATTATTTATACTTTGTGATGAGCGAGCACGGTCACCATGTTTTTTCAAAAACTTTTTATGATCACAAAAGAAATGTTTTGAAGTGGCGTAAATTTCAAAGTCAGAGCCATAGATAAGCCTGTAACTCCTTAAAATGAGTTTTTGTAAAATTTGATAAACTCTGATATCAAAAAGTTTAAATACTTATTAAAAATAAAAAGAGGGTTAAAGTTTGGATCAATCAAAAAAATTCAATATTTCGTCAGTTAATCCTGTGTGGCAGACAATTCGAGTTGAAGCAGAGACTGTGGTAAAGCAGCAGAGGGAAATGACTAGCGTTATTTATTCGTCGATATTAATCCACGAAAAGCTCGAGTCTGTACTTGCTTATCGGCTAGCGCAGAAGTTGAGCACCTCTGATATGAGTGAAGCTGTTTTAAATGAAATAATTTTAAATGCGTATCAAGCTGAAAATTGTTTAGTTGAAGACGCATATTTTGATATCGTTGCAGTAAAAGAGCGCGATCCTGCATGCCATAGATTTTTGCAGCCGTTATTATATTATAAAGGTTTTTTAGCATTGCAAGCTTATCGAGTGGGAAGCTACTTAAATTCTAATGAACATTTAGATCTCTCGTTCTTCCTTCAGATGAGATCTAGTGAAGTTTTTGGCGTCGATATTCACCCGAATGCCCGTATTGGGAAAGGTATTATGATTGATCATGCACATTCAATAGTTATTGGGGAAACTGCGGTAGTTGGTGATAATGTATCAATGCTTCATTCAGTTACATTAGGAGGAACTGGAAAGGATAAGGGTGACAGGCACCCTAAGATTGAAGATGGTGTCTTGTTGGGCGCTGGTGCTTCTGTTTTAGGCAATATAACGGTCGGCCGTTGTAGTAAAATTGCATCTGGTTCAGTAGTATTATCTAGTGTTCCTGAATATAAAACTGTGGCTGGTGTTCCAGCCAAGGTAGTTGGCGATTCCGGTTGTGATCAACCTTCAAGTTTAATGGATCAAAACATTTAATTAACGTTAGGATTTTAGACTAGTATTTTCAATGGGTTAGACAAGTATTCAGTAATTGAGTTAAGGAAAATTGCTCCAACCGCTCCGTCAATTATCCGGTGGTCCGCCGACAAGGTTACCGACATAACATTTCCAGCATTGATATTGCCTAGACTATCAATTACCGGCTTACGTACCGAGGATCCTACGGCAAGGATTGAAGCTTGTGGTGGATTAATAACAGCGTCAAAGTTTTCTACTCCCAGCATTCCTAAATTAGATATTGAAAAGCTACCTCCAGTATAATCTTCTGGAAGTAACTTCCTTTCTTTTGCTTTTTTTGCTTTTTCTTTCATTTCTTGGCTAATCTCTTGCAAATTCTTTTTGTCTGCATCCCAAATTATTGGAGTTATTAGACCATCACTAATAGCTACAGCCACTGAGATATCTGAGCTTTCAAGTTGAACTATATCTTCACCACCCCAAATCGCATTACATCGGGGATTATCTTGCAAGCTTATAGCGGCAGCTTTAATCACAAAGTCATTTATTGAAAATTTTATTTCTTTATTTTCAAAAGATTCATTTAATTCAGCTCGGAGGTTTAATAGTTTATCAATTTGAATGGACCGTCTAAGATAAAAATGTGGAATAGTTTTTTTTGCTTCGGTTAAGCGTTCGGCTACTATTTTACGCAAACCAGTTATTGGAATTAGCTTATGCTGTCGATCCTTTAAAAGGTTCACAAGAGATTCTGAATTATGACTTTGAGAGTTTAAATGATATTCTGTTTCTTTTCCTTTTCTCTGTACGTCAGTTTCAGTATCGTTATCAGAACCGACAAAGTTAAGTATATCGGTTTTAATTATTCGACCGTTTGGACCTGAGCCCAAAATATTACTAATATCAATATTGTTATTAAGCGCTATCCGCTTTGCAAGTGGAGAAATTTTGATTCTCATATGAGTTTTTGATTCATTTGATCCTATTTCATTTATTTTATTGGTCGGTATTGATTTAGATATAATTGACTCATTTTCTACCATTTTTTTATCAAGTACTTCGGGTATTTTTTTAGCAGGGATATCGTTATCATCTTCGAGAGTAATTTCCGCAATTTTGCTATTTACAGGAATATCTCTTGTTCCTGCGGGAACAAAAATCTTCGTAATTTTTCCGTCATCTACGGTTTCAAATTCCATCGTTGCTTTATCTGTTTCAATTTCAGCTAGTATGTCTCCTGCAGACACATTGTCTCCCTCTTTTACATACCATTTTGCGAGGCTTCCAACCTCCATTGTAGGTGATAATGCAGGCATAAGTATATTTGAGGGCATAGTGCAAACTTTCTAATTTATAAAATTTGTTTTACTTTTTCTACGATGTCAGACGTGCTAACTAATGCTTCTTTTTCTAAATTTGCAGCATATGGCATTGGGACATCTTTTCCAGTGCAATTAAGAACTGGTGCATCAAGGTAATCGAAGGCAAATTCCATCAATATGGCTGTAATATGGTTACCGATAGAGCAAACAGGAAATCCTTCTTCAACGGTTACGCATCTATTAGTTTTTTTTATTGATTCAATTATCGTTTCAGTATCAAGGGGCCGCAAAGACCTAAGGTCAACTATTTCTACAGATATTCCTTCATTTTCTAATGCTTTAGTCGCGTTTATACAGTGCCTAATTCCTATACCAAAACTTATAAGCGTTACATCTGATCCCGTTTGGATTATCTTTGCTTTTCCTATCGGTATAGTAATCTCGTTGTTTTTTGATACTGCCCCACTATCCCCATAAAGTAGTTCGTTTTCCAAAAATACTACTGGGTTCGGATCTCGGATTGCTGACTTAAGTAGGCCTTTTGCGTCTGCCGCGCTATATGGATGAACAACTTTAAGACCAGGAATTGACGTAAACCAGGCAGATAAGTCTTGACTATGTTGAGCAGCTACTCTCGCTGCTGCTCCGTTTGGACCCCTAAAAACAATAGGGCATCCCATCTGTCCGCCCGACATATAAAGAGTTTTGGCAGCAGAATTGACAATTTGATCCATAGCTTGCATTGCAAAATTAAAAGTCATGAATTCAACTATTGGCTTAAGTCCGGCAAATGCAGCGCCTATACCGACTCCAGTAAATCCATGTTCTGTAATGGGCGTATCGATGATACGCTCATTACCAAATTCTTCAACAAGCCCTTGACTCACTTTATAGGCACCTTGATAATCGGCAACTTCTTCTCCCATGAGAAACACATCTTTATCTAATCGCATTTCTTCAGCCATCGCATCACGAATGGCTTCTCTCACGGTTTGGTTAACCTCTTCCAGGTCACTTAATTGGGGATTTTCCAAAATTCGGTTTTTGGGGTCAACTACACTATTCGTAGGCTGTTCAGGATAGTTTTTTATGTCATTTTTATTAGTATTACTTTCTACTGGCAAATCTAAGCTTGAATCGTCGATCTCGCCATCAAGTTCTATAATTGCAATTGGAGAGTTGATTTTTATTTCCTCAGTTCCATTCGTCACCAATATTTTTTTGATTAGCCCTTCATCAACTGTCTCAAACTCCATTATGGCTTTGTCGGTTTCTATTTCGGCAATTATGTCTCCAGCTTTTACAATATCACCCTCTTTTACTAACCATTTAGAGAGTTTTCCTTCTTCCATCGTTGGCGATAGCGCCGGCATTAGTATCTCTGTAGGCATTGTATCTCACTTCTCTTCCTGAATATTTTTGGTAATTAATTAGTCGCGTATATATCTGTCCACAGCTCATTAATCGGTGGCTCCTCACTGTTAATAGCGAAATCAGCTGCGTCAGATATTTCTGCTTTAACAGCTTTATCGATTTTTTTAAGGTCGTCTTCACTTTTTTTAAATTTTGATGTTAAAATTTTTCGTGCACCATCTATCGGATCGCGTTCTGACCGCATTTTTTGAACTTCATCTCGAGTACGATATTTTGCAGGATCTGACATTGAATGCCCTCTGTATCGATACGTGTTCATTTCTAAAATAAATGGACCTTTACCTGCACGACAGTGCTCGGTTGCAATTAGGCCAGCTTCTCTAACTTTCAAAATATCCATTCCATCAACTGCCTGACCAGGTATTCCAAAAGCTGCGCCTCTTGTGAATAAAGCAGGAGTCGATGAAGCTCTTTTAAGCGAAGTTCCCATAGCATATTGATTATTTTCAATTACAAAGATCACTGGAAGCTTCCAAAGCGATGCCATATTAAATGTTTCATATACTTGACCTTGATTGGCGGCGCCATCGCCAAAATAGGTAAAGGCTAATGATTTATTCTTTCGATACTTATTTGCAAAGGCAAGTCCTCCACCTATTGGAACTTGCGCGCCCACAATACCATGCCCGCCATAAAAGTTTTTTTCCTTCGAAAACATATGCATCGAACCACCTTTACCTTTGGAATATCCACTTTGTTTCCCGGTGAGTTCAGACATTACATTTTTTGGATTCATCCCACATGCAATCATGTGACCGTGGTCTCGATAGGAAGTAACTCGTTGATCTCCATCTTTTGCAACAGACTCGAGCCCTACGACTACAGCCTCTTGACCAATATACAAATGGCAAAATCCACCGATATGACCCATACCATAAAGCTGCCCGGCTTTTTCTTCAAAACGCCTTATTAGGAGCATCTTAGTGTAATACTCAGTTAAGTCTTGTTCAGACACGTTTGCTTTGGATTTTTTTGGCACCATACTTCCTCAATATAGTTTAACATTAAACTACCTCAGTTTAACTCAAATTTAATGATAAAGAAAGCCGATTTTTATTTTAAACCGATAATAATTTCGTTTGACCTCGCTAAGCCCAAAAATTTACGCGCTTGTTGGTCTAAGAGATCTAAATCAAGGTAATCCTCTGATAACCGAACTACTTTTTTTTCTAGAATTGCATTTTTTGCTTTGATCATTTCTAATTTTTTTAGTAAAATTATCTCTTGAGCTTCAAAACGAAACTGATTAAATAATCCATATTGGCCATTTAAGGCAGAATAAGTGAAATAAATTGTTAGCATAACTGTAGAAAATACTGTGATATAATAGTTTACGTTCATATAATTACCTTCATTTGCTTGAGAAAACATGCCACAATTCATTAAAAAAGTGAATCCCCTTTTTTCATTTTTTTATGATAGATGTTTTTATATCTAATTTTCGTAAGTTTTTATTGGCTAGAATTTGCCCACGTTTCTAAAGCTTTCAAGCCGGGAAGTTCCTTACCTTCTATCCACTCGAGAAATGCTCCACCTGCATTAGATACGTAAGTAAATTCACTCAACACTTTAGCATTTTTTAATGCAGCTACGGTATCACCGCCGCCTGCAACACTTAAAAGTTTATTCCCTTTGGTTAATGTTGCGGCTATTCTTGCGACTTCCTCGGTAGCTTTATTAAATGGTGGATTTTCAAAAGCGCCCAATGGACCATTCCAAATTAGCGTTTTTGCGGTTTGTAATATTTTACCAATATTGCTAACGGTTTGGGGTCCACAATCAAGTATCATTTTTTCGCGAGGGCAAGAATTTATTTTATGAATGGTTATATCCCGCTTATTATCAAAACTATATGCACAAATTGCGTCTACCGGAAGATGTATTTTGCAGTTGAATTTTTTAGCATTTGATTGAATTTTCTGAGCTAATTCAATCAAATGCTTCTCACAAATCGAACTGCCAATTTCCTTATTCTGAGCAAACAGAAACGTATTTGCCATCCCGCCACCTACAATAATGTGATCAACTTTTGGGAGTAAGTTGTTTAAGAGTGAAAGCTTAGTTGAAACTTTAGATCCACCGACAATTGCAACCAACGGTTTCTGGGGATCTAATAGCGCTTGGTTTAGAGCTGTAATTTCTTTTTTTAAATGTAAGCCGGCATATGATGGTAGTAATCGCGTAATTCCAACTATAGAGGCATGAGTTCGATGAGATACTGAAAAAGCATCATTGCAATATAAGTCACCAAATTTTGCAAATATGCTGCTTAAAGCAATGGAGTTACTTTCCTCGCCGTCAAATAGCCGAGAATTTTCTAATAGTACTATCTTATTTTTGGGTATGCTATTAATAGATTTTTGAATAAAATTATAATCTAATGACTCAATAAACTCGACACCTACACCAATTAACTTCGTAAGTTCTGGAATTATTTTTTTTAAACTAAAATCTTCATTCGATTGATTTTCTGGTCTTCCAAAATGTGAAATCAGGATTGGTCGCCCACCATTTTTCAACACGAATTTTATTGTTGGTATAGTTGCTATAATTCTAGACGCATCAGATACTTTCCCTCTTTCAAACGGTACATTGAGATCTACTCTTATTAATACGCGTTTATTCTTCAATGTTGCGTTACTTATTGGATTAATCATTGTCGAATTCTCCAAACTATTTATCCAATAAAAGTGTCTCTACCTTTTCAACAACGGCCTCTGGAGTAATTTTGAAGGTCTTGTACAGCTCATTAGCTGGGCCTGAAGCTCCAAATCCAGTCATTCCAATAAAAGCCGCTTTTTTAAAATTACCTCGTTCACCAAATAGCCATTTTTCCCATCCCTGTTCTACTCCTGCCTCTAACGCTACACGAAGTGGGCCTGTTGGTAGAACTCGTTTTCGGTATGCGAGGTCTTGTTGTTCAAAAAGCTCCCAACATGGCATAGATATTACTCTGACGCCGATTCCTCTGGACTCTAGGTTCTTTTGAGCAGCTAGCGCAATTGTTACTTCAGACCCTGAAGCTAAGAGTAAAACTTGCCGCTTATTTATTGAATCTTTTAAAATATAAGCTCCTCTTGCTGTAAAGTTCTTCTTGGTATGTTTTAAGCGAACTGTTGGCAAATTTTGTCTACTTAGGGCGAGCACAGAAGGGGTTGAAATTGAGTTTAAGGCAATTTCCCAACACTCAACAGTTTCTATCGTATCGGCTGGCCTTAGAACTTGAATATTTGGTGTCGCCCTCAACATTGCCAGATGTTCAACTGGCTGATGTGTTGGACCATCTTCACCTAATCCTATTGAGTCGTGGGTCATAACGTACACTACTCTTAAACCCATAAGTGCGGAAAGCCGCATTCCTCCTCTCGCATAGTCGCTAAAAGCCAGGAAAGTTCCCCCATAAGGAATTATTCCTCCATGGAGCGCTAGACCGTTCATTACGGCGGCCATTGCATGCTCACGAATTCCATAAAAAATATATCTTCCCCGCGGATTAGTTGGCTCTGAAATTCCTAGTTTGTCAGTTAAAGTATTATTGGAACCAGTTAAATCTGCTGATCCACCAATAGTTTCACAAAATACTTCATTTATAACCTTTAAGACTAGTTCACTTGATTTTCTACTAGCGATATTAGGTTGATTTTGTGATATTTCTTTTTTTAACGAATTAATCTTCTTGTCAAATCCTNNNGGAATAAAACCATTGAATACTCTCTCNAATTTTGATTTTTTCCTCGATGACAACTTTGAGAAATTCAANTCCCAATCTTCTCTACATTTCTGCCCTCGAACCCCAACTCTCTTCCAGGCCANTTTTGTATCATTCGGTATATCAAATGGAGCAAACTTCCAACCATATATCTCTCGTATTTTTACAACCTCCTCTTCACCTAATGGAGAGCCATGNGATGATGCCTTACCTTGCTTTGCTGGTGATCCAAACCCAATATGCGTTTTACACTGGACCAGTGCTGGCCGGGAGCTATTTTTAGCATTGTTAATAGCTGCGTTAATCGAGTTTGGGTTATGTCCATCACATGTAAATACATCCCATCCGGAGGAAACAAACCGTTGAGGTTGATTAGTTATGCAAGATTTCGAAACTTCCCCATCGATGGTAATGCCGTTATCATCCCANAGAACTATAAGTTTTTCGAGTTGTTGTTTTCCTGCAAAGGAAATTGCCTCCTGACTAATTCCTTCCATAAGACATCCGTCACCAGCCAATACATANGTCCGATGGTTTATAATTTTTTTTCCCCATTCAGCCCGTAAAAATCTTTCTGCAAGTGCAAATCCCACTCCATTAGCCAATCCTTGACCCAAAGGTCCCGTNGTAGTTTCAACACCTCTTAAAAAGTGATATTCTGGATGGCCAGCAGTTTTAGAATGTGTTTGACGAAATCGGGTAATATCTTCAATATTAATATCTGGGTAACCGGTTAAATATAATAGACTGTACAGTAGCATTGAACCGTGTCCNGCTGATAAAATAAACCGGTCTCGATCGTACCATTCGGGATTTGAGCTATCAAATTTTAAATGATTTTCAAATAANATTGTAGCAACATCAGCCATACCCATTGGCATTCCAGGATGACCGGAGTTTGCTTTTTGTACTGCATCTATTGATAGCATTCTCACCGCGAGCGCTTTTTTCCAATGATCAGAAAAATTTTTTTGAAGATTAATAATATTCACTTGCGCCTCACTTTTTAGGTTTTTATTACTTAGTGTTATCTCAATGTTATTTAGCCTATTGCGATTCTGAACTTCTGACGGTAAGTTTTNTTAGAATACAACTGCTTTATTTACACTAGATCACTATAAATGTGTAAAAATAAATTGAAAGTACTTAAAATGGACAAGGTGGAAGTTTTAGAGGCTGAAATTAAAAGAAAGATAATTTTTATTCAGAAGTACTTGTCGAAGTCCCGTGCTTCCGAGAGTGGAATAGTTGAAGATATTCCGAAGTACTTGGACTCTATTGCCAAACTTGAGAAGGAAAATGCAGAGTTGAAAGCTGAAAGCAATANAGTTGGTNAAGAGCATAACGCAGATTTAAAACANATTGATGAGTTAGTGAGGGAACTCTCAAAGTTGGTGGAGACTNATAATGCCTGATCTAAAAGTTTTAATTGGTGGAAGACATTATAATATTTCCTGCAACCCTGGTGAGGAAAATGCGGCTAAGGAGTCTGCTAGGTTGCTTGATCAAGAAGCTGATNTAATTCANGACCAATTGGGCCGCTTNTCTGAGGANAAAATGCTACTTTTATCAGGATTATTGCTAGGCGATAAAATAAGAGCACTGAAACACGAAAAAAAAGCTTTGGAGGAAACTCTGCTGGTAACTCAGTCAAAATTCAATGAACTTAGCTCAAGAATAGATCATGNGTCCGGACCTCATGAAGTAGTTTCAGGTACAGAACAGCCTAATTTAATTGAAAGAGANGANCACAATCAACTTTTGACGCTTCAAAAAATATCAGATTTATTAGATACTGTAATTAGAGAGTTAGAAAAACCTTTGATGAGCGANGGNAACAAAGAATNTTTNAATAAAAATACTGACAATATTCAAGACTCTTTTCTTTGAGAACTCTATTTGTTTTCATCTCTGATCTTTTGGGCCGCTTCTTGATCAAATGAAATGTTTTTCTTCGAAAATAGGTCTTCAAGCTCACCAGATAGTGTCATTTCAACTATTATGTCGCATCCACCAATAAATTCTCCGCTCACATAAAGTTGGGGTATTGTGGGCCAATCTGAAAAATCTTTGATACCTTGCCGAATATTTTCGTCAGATAGTACATTTATATCTTTAAAATCGATATTCATATAGTTAAGTATTCCTGCAACTTTANTAGAGAATCCGCATTGCGGCATTGAGGAGGTCCCCTTCATAAACAAGACAACTGGGTTGTTTTCTATAGTACTTTTTATTTCAACTTTTACTTCATTAGACACGTTTTTTACTCCATAACTTTGGTTGTTAGCGCNAGTGCATGTAATTCGCCTTGAGAGCCATCCATCTTACCTTTAAGNGCCGCGTAAACTAACTGGTGCTGTTTAACTCTATTTAAGCCTTTAAATTCTTTTGCAATTATTGTGGCTGCATAGTGATTTCCATCCCCGGCTAAATCGTCAATTCTTATATTGGCTTCAGGAAATGATTGTTTTAAAAGAACCTTTATCTCTTCCGCTTTAATTGCCATCTTCATTACATCCTAGTTCACTTCTCTTCTGGTNTAGGCATAACAAATTAAATTCTTTATTACAACTTAAACTGAATTTTTCTTAGCTCATTAGGAGTGGGTTTAAACCTGTTTCGTGTGCTTCCTGCAATTCTTCAATCATCATGGCTTGCTGACCAATACGGAAAGTATTCCCGTTGACGTAACCTACATTTTCAANGAATACTGCCGATTCTTTTGCAAGTTCTAAAACTTGATCCTCGGTATCTCTTTCAATCGATATCAGATATCTACCTTGATCTTCGCCAAAAAGGAATTCAATAGAATTTTGATTTAGAGTAATTCCCTTATTTGCCGAAATAGCCATTTCTGCTGCTGTAACTGCTAATCCACCGTCGCCAAGATCATGACAAGAATTTATAAGTTTAAGTTTGTTTAATTTNANTACAAANTNACCAGACATNANTTCTTTTTTAAGATCAACNTCNGGTGCATTNCCNGANTCACGTNGCAGAATTTCTTCAGTTAATACTGATTGGCCTAGATGCCCTTTTGTCTCTCCAACTAACAATAGTATATCTTCAAGCTCTGGAAGCATATTAATTCGACAATGATAATTATTTAATAAGCCTACCGCACCTATGGTTGGAGTAGGGAAAATGGCCTTACCATTAGTCTCATTATAAAGACTGACGTTCCCTGAAACAACTGGCATTCTTAACGATTTCCCGGCTTCACTTATACCTTTAATGGTCATGACAAGTTGACCCATAATGTCCATTTTTTCAGGGTTGCCAAAATTTAGGTTGTCCGTTATTGCTAGTGGAGTAGCTCCGCAAGAAATGATGTTTCTATAAGCTTCGGCCACGGCTTGCTTTCCTCCTTCATATGGGTTTGAGAAGCAGTATCGTGGAGTTACATCACAAGTGAATGCTATGGCCTTTTCTGTGTCACCAACTTTTATAAGAGCAGCGTCTGAACCGGGGCCAATTATAGTATTTGATAAAATAGTATTATCGTACTGTTGCCAAACTGGAGCTCTTGAACAAAAGTTCGGTGAATTAAGTATTCGTTTTAAACACACGAGTGGTTCTAAATTCGGCAAATCAATTTCAGACTTTATTTTTATGGGATTTATCCAAGGTCGATCATACTCTGGAGCCGATCCCGACAGCGATTTTAAGGGGATATCTGCCTCTAAAACCTTGTTATGATATACTTTGAACCTATCTTCCTTTATAGTTTTTCCAATTATCGCAAAGTCAAGATCCCACTTATTAAAGATTTTTTTTGCCTCTGATTTTCTTTTTGGATTTAGAACCATTAACATTCTCTCTTGACTTTCAGAGAGCATCATTTCGAAAGCTGTCATTGATTTCTCTCTAGTAGGCACTTTATCCAAATTCAATTCAATACCTAAGTTTCCTTTATCTCCCATTTCCACTGCGGAGCAGGTTAATCCAGCTGCTCCCATGTCTTGGATCGATATTATTGCATCAGTTTCCATTAGTTCTAAGCATGCCTCCATAAGACGTTTTTCAGTGAATGGATCTCCAACCTGAACTGCGGGTCGTTTTTCTTCGATTTTTTGGTCAAACTCAGTTGAAGCCATTGAGGCTCCACCAACTCCGTCGCGGCCTGTTTTAGCACCAAGGTAGACTACGGGCATTCCAACACCTGAGGCAGCAGAGTAAAAAATCTTGTTCTCATCTACTATTCCAGCTGCAAAAGCGTTTACTAAGCAGTTTCCATTATATGACTTATGAAAACGGAGTTCACCGCCAATGTTTGGAACTCCAAAACAATTTCCGTAGGCTCCAATTCCACGTACAACTCCGGAAAGTAAACTCTTAGTTTTTTTGTGACGGACTTCACCGAATGAAAGAGCGTTCATAGTTACGATTGGTCTGGCGCCCATTGTGAAAATGTCTCTTAGTATTCCTCCCACTCCTGTTCCAGCGCCTTGAAAAGGTTCTATAAAGCTCGGGTGGTTGTGGCTTTCCATCTTAAAGACTAGAGCTTGATTATCACCAATACTGATTATTCCGGCGTTCTCGCCTGGACCACAGATAACTTGGGGCCCATTTACTGGTAAAGTCCTAAGCCATTTTTTTGAGGATTTATAGGAACAGTGTTCGTTCCACATCGCAGAAAAAATTCCGAGCTCAGTGATACTGGGAGATCGATCAAGTAAAGTTAAAATCTCGTTAAATTCTTTAATATTAAGCCCGAGGTCAGCTATTAGTTTTTGAGAAATTTGCGAGGAAGTTGTAGGTTTAGTCACAATTTCGCCTTTAACCAAATAGTTTTTTATTCATTTTTATCGTCAATCTTGTTCAGCACTGCATGGCGTGCCTTTGCACCATCGACATCACTTAATCCAATTAGCTTTATGCACGTTCTCATAAAACTATTTTCATAATCGGTTCTTTTATCGTCCGCCAGCACTATCGACCATAAATCTTCGGCTAGCGCTTTTCGATATTCAAACGGTATCTCTCTTTTTATTTGCCGTGTTATCTGAACTGTATCGATCGTATTACTTTCTAGTGTTTCCCCTTCGATACGAGTCTTTTCCACCTCGGTTTCTGTTAGATTAAACTTCTTTTTTAGAATTTTATTTATTTGCTTTTTCTCCGCATCTGCGTAGTCATAATCCACCCGTGCTGCTCTTACAAGTAAGCTAGCGAAAAGTATTCTGTGATCAGTGCCTTCGACCTCAGTCTCGTTTTTTATCATATTCAGTAAGTTTTTAAACATAGTTCTCCATTAAACAAGTCGTGATTGATCTAGAGCAGCTTTAACAAAGTCTTTAAAAATTGGATGCGGTTCAAACGGTTTTGATTTAAGTTCTGGATGAAATTGAACTCCAATATACCAAGGATGATCTTTAAGTTCGACAATTTCTGGTAATTTTCCGTCTGGAGAAACACCAGAAAAAACCATTCCACATTTTTCCAAATCGGCCTTGTATTTTATATTTACTTCATACCTATGTCGGTGTCGTTCAGAGATTTCAGTAGCTTGATAAATCTGTTGAACTTTAGAATTCAATACTAAATCAGCTTTATATGCTCCAAGTCGCATTGATCCACCTTTATGATCTTGAGAGGAGCGAACGAATTTCTTTCTATCCTTATACCATTCTTTCAAGTGGTAAATTACTGGAGTAACTCCTTTGTCAGTATTTTGTTCAAAAAACTCTTCAGAACCAGCTGAACTAATTCCAACTAAATTTCGTGCCGCTTCAATAACTGCCATTTGCATACCAAGGCATATACCCAGATATGGGACATTTTTTGTTCGAGCAAAATGAGCAGCTAGAATTTTTCCTTCAGTCCCGCGTTCTCCGAAGCCACCCGGAACAAGAATTGCGTTAAATTTTTGAAGTAGCTCAGTTGGGTTTTTCCGTTCAAATATTTCAGCGTCAATCCAAGTAGATATCACTCTAGTTCTGTTAGCCATCCCACCGTGTGTTAAGGCTTCGGCGATAGATTTGTAAGCGTCTTCAAGTTGTGTATATTTTCCTACTATTGCAATATGAACTTCACCTTCTGGATTATTAATTCTGTCGGCTACATCCTCCCATATTTGTAAATTTGGTGAAGGTGCCGGTGATATTTGAAAAGCGTCAAGAACTGCTTGATCTAGCTTTTCTCTCATATAGCAAAGTGGTGCTTCATAAATTGATTCAAGGTCCGGTGCCGCTATTACGCTCTCTTTTCTAACATTACAAAATAGCGCAAGTTTTTCACGCTCCTTTTGGGGAATGTCTCGATCGGTTCGGCAGACTAAAATGTCGGGTGATAATCCAATAGAGCGGAGCTCCTTGACCGAATGTTGTGTCGGTTTAGTTTTCAGTTCTCCTGATGCAGCGATGTAAGGTAATAAAGTTAGGTGGATAAAGATACATTGTTTTTCTGCACGTTCATGGGAAAACTGTCTTATGGCCTCAAAAAAGGGTAGCCCTTCAATATCGCCAACAGTTCCGCCTATTTCACATAACATAAAATCAACTTCATTATCTCCAAGTGCAAGAAAGTCTTTAATTTCATTGGTCACATGTGGAATTACTTGAATAGTTTTACCTAAATAATCTCCACGACGCTCTTTTTCTAAAACTTTTGAATAAATTTTTCCACACGATACAGAGTCAGTGCTAGTCGCTGAAACACCAGTAAACCGTTCATAATGTCCAAGATCCAAGTCAGTTTCAGCTCCATCATCAGTAACGAATACTTCGCCGTGTTCGAAGGGCGACATTGTTCCAGGGTCAACATTTAAATAAGGGTCCAGTTTTCGCAACCTGACTGTAAAACCTCTAGCTTGCAATAAAGCTCCTAAAGCTGCAGCGGTTAAACCTTTTCCCAAGGATGACACTACTCCACCAGTAACAAAGATATATCGCGACATTTTTACCTTATTAATTTTGTTTTATCAAAGAACTGTTAAGTGAAATAGTATCTGTATGAAGGTTCTAGAGTTTCTTATATTTTTATCAGGCTATTCTGGTTTTATGTTTATTTTCAATCCTTTACTCTTCTGGTGGCGGTAAGGACGGCGCTATTTCGGGAGCGATTTCGTTTAGTGTGTCACTATCAGGTAATGGTATTTGCAATGAATTTTCATTGTTAGTAGGCGCCTGAAGGTTAATAATTGAGTTACTTTTCGAGGCATTCGCTGCAATGATGGTAAGAGTTATTGATGTTGTTAAAAATGCAACAGCAAAGAGCCAAGTTAATTTGGTCATCGCAGTAGCGGCAGATCGTCCGGACATTAAACCTCCATCGGAACCGCCAGTTGACCCCAATCCGCCTCCCTCCGATCTTTGCATTAATACTGCACTTATCAAAAGCAAAGCCAAAATTAGGTGTATCGTCAAAATTATATTATTCATCTTATCTACTCATTTAACTGACTTAAAAACCTGACTTTAATTTTTCAACTCTACTAGTTTAAGTTTTACCAATTTACTCTACTCTGCTTTAATTGTCAGACTTTATTCAAACTCTTCTCTTTAATTTCTATTTTTGTCAACCATTTTACCAGCTGAAATCCAAGGCATCATTGCACGAAGTTTTTCGCCAACTGCTTCAATTTGATGACTATCATTGTTTCTTCTAATTGCCTTAAACGATGGTTGACCTACTTTGTTTTCTACCATGAAATCACGAACAAACTTTCCTGACTGAATATCCTCTAGCACTTTTTTCATTCTAGCTTTAGTTTCCTCGTAAGGTAGGATTCGAGGACCAGAGACATATTCACCATATTCAGCGGTGTTGGAAATGGAGTAATTCATGTTTGCGATGCCACCTTCATAAATGAGGTCAACTATCAATTTTACTTCATGAAGGCACTCAAAATATGCCATCTCAGGGTCGTAACCAGCTTCAACCAACGTTTCAAACCCCATTCTAATAAGTTCAACAAGTCCACCGCAGAGAACTGCTTGTTCTCCAAAAAGGTCAGTTTCGCACTCCTGTCGAAAATCGGTTTCGATAATACCAGAGCGTCCACCCCCAATTGCAGAGCAATAAGATAAGCCTAGTTCCATTGCAGTGCCAGACGCGTTGTTATTAACAGCAACAAGACAAGGCACACCTCCACCTTTAGTAAATTCGGCTCTAACCGTGTGTCCCGGGCCTTTAGGCGCCATCATTAAAACATCAACACTTTCTTTTGGTTCAATCAATCCAAAATGAATATTTAGACCGTGGGCGAAAGCCATCGCAGAACCATCTTTTAAATTATTATGAACGTATTTATTATAGGTATCTGCCTGAAGCTCATCTGGCATAGTAAACATTATCAAGTCACACCAACTTGCCGCTTCGGCGATCGCCATCACCTTTAAACCTTCTGATTTTGCTTTGACTTCTGATGGAGAGTTTTCTCTTAACGCGATAACTAAATTTTTAGCTCCTGAGTCTCTTAAGTTTAGCGCATGTGCATGACCTTGACTTCCATATCCAAGAATAGCCACTTTTTTATTTTTTATTAAATTAACATCGCAGTCTCGATCATAATAAACGCGCATTTTATTTTCCTTTTTTTTATTCGAATACTTTTATTATTTTAATTAAGAGTTCTTTTAAAATTTTAAATTTTGAATGGCAAGCATTTAACGCTGTTTACAGATTTAATATATCCTTATACTTAAATTTTTACTAAATGTTTTTTATCAATGTTGCAGTGGTTTGATAAATCCGTTTTACTTAAAAATTACTTAGACCAGCTTTCATTAATGTTTTTCTTAAAACGGCGTTTTTTTTAAGCACTGCTAATCCCATTCTTCTAAAATTTTTTGTCAATTGTGCATTGGATTTCGAAGTGTTATTCAATAAGGATATTCCAAGCATTTTTGATTTGGTCACTCGTCTACGAGTTATGCCATAATTTCTTAAATTCGATATATTTCCGATATCACCATTTTTTTCCATTACTTTTTTTAATAATTTAACTAACAGTGATATATCCTCGAAAGACGTATTTAGTCCTTGAGCCCCAATCGGAGGCATTACATGAGCGGCTTCGGCAATTAGAGCTATTCTATCCTCATAAAATTTATCGGCTATTTGGGTAACAATTGGATAAATAGCTCTTTTGCTCTGAAGTTTGCATTTTCCAAGAATATGCTTCGTGCGCAGTGATAGTTGCAAAGAAAACTCTTTTTCACTTAAATTAATTAAATTTTTTGCTTTAGACCTCAGTTCCATCCAAACAATGGCAGATTGGAATTCCCCAGTTACTGAATTTTTTAAAGGAACAAATGTGCAGGGCCCTCCTGATTCTAAAATTTCAATCGAAGCTCCTTCGTGAGACTTTTCATGTGTTACGACACAAGCTATAGCATCTTGCGCATCATCCCATTTTTTACACTTTATGTTGGAAAGAAATCGGATATCACTATTTTTACCATCGGCACCGATTATTAATTTTGTCGACAATACAGTGTTATCAGAAAGCTTTACGTAGGATCGATTTAGATGTGTTTTTAATTCGACAACTTTCACCCCAAAAATAATTTTTGATGTTTTTATAGCATTAACAATTGAAAGAAGTGAGCTCTTTGTAATCCAATTTGGAATATTATACCCAAAATTTGATAAACCGATTTCTCTGCTATCAAACAAAGTTTCTTGAATTCTTTCATTCGAATTTCCATAGTCGCAGATACGCATGACCTTTAACTGCTCAGCATGATTCTCGAGATAATCCCAAGCTCCAATNTCCTTCAATAGGTCAATGGAGTTTACAAGATATGCCGTAGATCTTAAATCTGCTGACTTGCTNTCTTTACTATTTGATGGCAATTGCGGTTCAATACATAAAACTCTTAGGTTTAATTTTGCTAAAATTGCGGTTGTAGCGAGCCCCGCTATTCCACCGCCCACAACAATTATATCCCACTCGCTTTCCATCATTAGTCATACTTTCGTAAAATTAAATTTTTATATTAATTAGATAGTTTTTTGACTGAATTAATTTTTTCAAAAAACTTTTCAAATAAATAATAACTGTCCTCTGGGCCTGGACTTGCTTCGGGGTGAAATTGGACCGAAAAACAATTTCTTTGAGTTATCTCAATACCACAATTTGATTGATCAAAAAGTGAGATATGACTTTCTTTTACGCCCTCAGGTAAAGAGTTTTTATCGATGGAAAAGCCATGATTCATGGAAGTNATTTTAACTTTTTTTGATTCCAAATCTAGGACTGGATGGTTCGCTCCATGGTGCCCATGCGACATTTTAATTGTCCTTGCTCCAGCCGCTAAACCCAAAATTTGATGTCCTAAACAGATTCCAAATATTGGTAAGTCCGTTTCATCCAAAATTTTCTCAATTACTTTACCACAAACATTAAACGTTGCCAATGGATCACCAGGCCCATTAGATAGAAAAATGCCATCTGGTTTCAATTTAATAATATGCTCGAAAGAGGAATTTGCTGGGACAACTTGTATCTCTCGATTTGAGTGCTTTAGACGGTCAAAAATCGCCCATTTGGCTCCAAAATCAATTGCTACTATTTTAGTTTTCGATGGATAAACCGAACTTTCTTTGAATGAGTTTGACAACCTTTCTTTTCGTNCCTGCCANGCGAAACTTTTTAAGCAAGTAACGTCTGCNGTAAGTTCTTTACCCTCCAAGCCCAAGGCTTGTTTTGCGAGAACTCTTAGATTTGNNACATCGATATTGCCAGAGCTTGCGAAGCAAATTGCAACGGATTTTGCTCCATTCGCTCTGATAAAGCGGGTTATTCTTCTAGTATCGATATTACCAATACCAGTAATTTTATTTTTTTTTAACCAGTCTGACAAATTACTGTTTGCTTGCCAATGAGATGATTTGGTGGGCATATTTCTAGTGATCATTCCAAGTGCAGCTGCATTATTCGACTCATTATCATGATTATTGGTTCCAGTATTCCCAATGTGTGGAAAAGTAAAATTCACGATTTGACCAGCATAGGAAAGATCTGTCAAAATTTCTTGGTATCCGGTCATTGATGTATTAAAACAGAGCTCAGCTACTCTTGTTCCCTCAGTTCCAAATCCTTCACCCCATAAGCAATTGCCATCCGGAAACACGATACAACCTGNATAATTTTTTGTTTCTATTATTTCTGAATTTTTAATTTTTTTCATTTGTTTTGCAAATTCTTTAATTGCCTATCGTAATTTTTTTTTATATCACTCAGTTTTATGATTTCATGATTCTGCGAATTAAGAGAAATCTTTTTCTAACAATAAAGTTTCTATACTGTTACGGATCTAAGTGCACCAATTCAATAAGTATTTTTATTTTATAAGTTATAAGGGTCATTCATGAGAAAAAAAATAAATCTTGAACTTAAATTAGCAATGAAATCTCAAAATAAAAACCGACTTTCAACTTTAAGATTGATTACAGCTGCAATAAAAGACCGTGATATTGCCATGAGAACTGAAGAAAGTTCGTCTGGAGTCAATGACCAAGAAATAATTCAGATTTTAACTCAAATGATTAAACAACGAAACGATAGTGTTTCTTTTTATGAAGAGGGTGGAAGGATAGAACTTGCAGAGTCAGAAAAAAATGAAATTGGGATTATTAAGGAATTCTTACCGCGACAACTCTCTGAAANTGAAATTGAGGCAGTTGTTAGATTAACTATAAAGTCGGAGTGCGCCGAATCTATTCGCGACATGGGCCGTGTGATTGGAAAATTAAAAGAACAGTATGCTGGAAAAGTGGATTTTTCTGTAATAGCTCCGCTCGTAAAAAAAATCCTTTTAAAAAGTAATTAAATTCAATNCAACAAAAATGATAATTTTCAAAATCATATCAAAAGGGGAGCGATAACAAGACTAACTATAGCCATCACATTGATTAAAATGTTCATTGATGGCCCCGAAGTATCCTTTAAAGGATCTCCTACGGTATCACCAACCACCGCGGCCTTGTGAACGTCAGATCCTTTACCGCCAAGATTTCCTTTTTCAACATATTTCTTAGCGTTGTCCCACGCTCCACCAGCATTTGCCATCATTAACGCCATCATAACACAACAAATCAATGCCCCACCAAGCATTCCACCTAGTGCTTTCGGTCCAAGGACAAAACCTATGACAACAGGCGCTAACACTGCTAGCGCACCGGGCGCTATCATTCGTTTTAAGGCAGCATCGGTTGCAATNGACACACATGTTGCAGTATCNGGCTTCGCCGTGCCTTCTAAAAGGCCAGGAATTTCTTTGAATTGACGTCGGACTTCGCGAATCATATCAAAGGCTGCGTCTCCAACTGCCGTCATAGTTAGTGAGCTGACCAGGTAAGGGAATATACCACCGATAAACATTCCACATAGCACAAGCGGATCGTTAATAGCTAATACAAAACTAGCATCGTTCGCTGAAATTTTTTCAATATAGGCGCTTATTAAAGCAAGCGCAGCGAGAGCTGCGGCACTTATGGCAAACCCTTTCCCTATNGCTGCAGTAGTGTTTCCNACTTCGTCTANTGANTCTGTAATTTCTCTAGTTTCTTCTCCCATACCAGCCATCTCTGCAATACCACCAGCNTTGTCNGCNACTGGTCCATATGCATCTATGGCCATGGTGATNCCGACAGTGCTTAACATTCCAACTGCCGCAAGTCCAACACCGTATAGGCCGGCGAAAAAATTTGCTGAGAATATAATTGCAACAATAGTTAGTACCGGTATCGCAACCGACTGCATACCAGTTGATAGTCCAGTAATCATNACAGTTGCNGGACCAGTTTCACCACCTTCAGCAATTTTTTGGACTGGTTTTCCACCGGTATAGTANTCAGTNACCAATCCTACGATAGTTCCGCCNACTGCTCCAGCAAAAACAGCGATCCAGACCCCCGAATTTATTCCAAGAAAGGATATAAGAAAATAAGCTAGTANAATGAAGATGGCAGCAGACCCCATTGTCCCATATCTGAGCGCCACTTCTGGACTTTTTGACGAAAAAATCTTGACAGTCAGAACCCCTAAAAGAGAACAAATCAGTCCAACCGAAGCTAGGGCTAGGGGAAGTAGTAGGAGNGTTTCCTTAGAAGTCGCCAAATTACTTGACACTGCTAACGACATTGATCCGGCCAATGCAATTGAAGCTATCATCGATCCACAATAAGACTCAAATATATCAGATCCCATTCCNGCGACATCGCCAACATTATCACCTATGTTATCAGCTATGACAGCTGGATTGCGTGGGTCATCCTCAGGTATACCTGCTTCCACCTTACCAACTAAATCTGCTCCGACATCAGCGCTCTTGGTAAAAATACCACCTCCAACGCGTGAGAATAGTGCTACAACCGAGGCTCCCATTGCAAACCCCTCAATAGCATGAAGAGATTTTTCTGAACCAGAAAAATAGTAGAAGAGAATTCCAACTCCGAAAAGACCCATTGCTGCGACTGTCAAACCCATCACTGTGCCCCCAAAAAAAGCTATATTTAATGCAGTTGCTTGTCCGTTATCTCGAGCGGCGATTGCAGTCCTTACATTAGCTTTGGTTGCAGAAAACATACCAATGTAACCTGCTGTTCCAGAGCAAAGTGCCCCTAAAACAAAAGANATACAAGTTTGCCAGCCAAGAGTGGCGTACAGTGCTATTGCGCAAATTAGAGCAAATATTGATAGCGGTTTGTATTCTCGTGCCATNAATACCATTGCTCCAGAGTGTATCTCATCAGCTATTTCTTTTACTTTTCCATCGCCTTCAGAGGCGTTCCTAACGTACATATATACTAACCATGCTGAACAAAGGCCGAAAATACCCAAGATTGCTGGGACAAGAGTGTATGGTATCATGAAATCGTATTTCCTCTATTTATTGTTTCGTTGTTGCGGATTTGATTTTTACCGTCTTCTATCGACAATAAAAACGAGTGTAAAGATTAAAATATTTAGCCTTACGACTCGCTACCGTTTAANGTAGGTATTATGATCTAATTGGAAAGCTGATAAACTCAGGAACGAAAAATCGTTTAACTATTTGAACTTTCTTTTTTAATNTCGATTTTTTTTAAAATCCTATCAATCGCGCTAAAAACAGTATTTTGATCCACAAAATCTTGGGTATCAATGTATGAACCAGAGGAAAACATTTGTTCAGTCATAGTAAAAAAGGGACATGTTCTAATTTTTCTACCTTGAATTAGTTGAAACCAACGTCCGGCTGCGTCGATTCCACATGTTCCCTCAGACTCCGTNATCACTTGTTTCAAAGTTAATACATCGACTTGAATTCCTAACCTTACCAGAATTTGCGCTGTAAGGTCCACATTTAATGCTGCAGTTTTTATCATTTTTCCATAACTTGTAAAAATTATTGAGGAATAGTTTTCTGATATACCTGAATAACTTTTCGGTACTATTAGAAATATTCGTTCTGGCACGTCTGCTTTGGAAAGATCATCATGAATTATTCCACCAAGTGCAGTGAAAGTCAAAAGTGATGCCTCTGACAGATTGGATACCGGGATAACCCCTCCAGGAAAATATCGTTCAAGAATTTGCTGAGGCATCAAGGAAGCAATTACTTTTGGATTCAGCGAGAAGTCATTAGAGAGCATGTTCATTATTTGGCCGAATAACATCGGGTTTGGGGACACTGATTTTGAAGCAAATTCAACAATTTGTTCCAGTTCTGAATCCAGCCCTATATTTGCAATTTCTAACATATTTGTAAAGCTGGTCCGGATTTCACCAATTGGGGCTCCATTGTACATTGAGATCTCTTGACAGTCAGGTAAAACTATTTTCAACCGTGTTTCAAAATCTAATAGTGCGTCAGGAATCTCTTTAGTGAGAATCGCGTACGTTTTGAGGGGGATTTTTAACTCTTTCATTTCCTTGAGTTGATCAAAGTAATGTTGACTTCGCTTCATAAAAATCTCTTCAGGCGTCCCCGCGACGTTACCCTCTTCATTTACCGGAGGTTGAAAAGGTATCAACGGAGCGTAAATCATTTCATATAATTCGGACATTTCGTTATACTTACACTCAGCCGCTTCTGAGATTGAAACTGACGAGCATAGACTTGTGAATACATAAAGACTAAGACAGCTTCTTTTTATTAATAAAAGTATTTTCATAGTTTGCTTCAGTTTATTTTTTCGAGATGGTAGTGTTCTTAATGCAAAATTGAAACCGAATTAATAAATTTTAGCAAAGTTTATTCAAAAGGGATGAAATTGTTATGATTTATGGCGTATCCGTTGTTTTTTGGTCTCTACTAATGGCCTTAGGTATTGTTTGGGGTTCGTCGTTCTATGCTGTGTCTGTAGCTCTGCATGATTTTAAACCTATGCAAATTGCTGCGGGTCGAATTCTTATTGGCGCATTTATATTAACCGTTTTATGCTTTATCTGCGGAGATGGACTTCCCAGTTTTGCCAGAGGCCAGCGGCGAGTCTGGCTTTACAGTTTTGGAATGGGTGCCTTTACTAATGCAATTCCGTTTTCTTTATTAAGCTGGGCTCAAACTGACGTTTCATCCAGTTTTGCTGGAGTGACGATGAGTTTAGTTCCATTTATAACTCTCTCCTTCGCACACTTTTTTATACTTAACGAAAAATTGTCATTAAAAAAGATGTTTGGATTGGTAGTAGGTTTTTGTGGTGTTTTGATACTTTTTGACCTTTTTAACTCGCAAAACCAATGGATTGGGTTCGAGGGTTGGAAATTTAAGTTAGCTTGTGCAGGTGCTGCCATCTGTTATTCGGTAGGGGCAATAATTACTCGGCGATCTCCTGCAACTTCAAAGTTAGGATTTAGTTCGGCAGGTCTGTTAGCAGGTACTATTATTATCCTTCCCATGACAATGTTTATTGATGGCTTCCCCACTTTTTTTGGTGTAAAATCTTTATTTGCTATGGCCTACCTAGGTTTGCTTCCAACGGGTCTGGCGACCGTAATTCTTGTGATTATTATAAAAAATGTTGGACCAACATTTCTAAGTTTAGTAAATTATCTTGTCCCAATTTGGGCTATTATTTTTGGAGTAGTTTTTAATTCTGAAGAAATAAGAGTATCATTTTTAATCGCTTTGGTATTTATTTTTTCTGGAATGATATTAAGTCAGCGTCCATCTAGGAAAAAATAAATAAAAAAATAAAAATTAAATAAATTAAGTTTTTAGGCGCTGATTTTTTTTTGTGGTAGTTTCAGTCAATTTTTAAGGAGGATTGAATGACAATTCATATTGGAGCAAATAGTACCGAAGTTGCAGAAGTCGTCTTGTTACCTGGAGACCCATTAAGAGCAAAATGGGTCGCTGAGACATTCTTGCAAAATGTCTTTCAAATTAACGAGGTCCGGGGAATGCTTGGCTTTACAGGCCTTTGGAACGGAAATAGAGTTACTGTGCAGGGATCAGGAATGGGAATGCCCTCGCTTTCAATTTATGTAAATGAACTGCTAAAAAACTACACCGTAACAACTCTGATAAGAATAGGATCAGCAGGGGCTATGCAGCCAACAGTTAAGTTAAGAGATATTATAGTTGCAATGACTGCTTCAAGTATTTCTACACCTTCCAAAGCTATATTTAAAGAACTGAATTTTTCTCCAAATTGTGATCCGAATTTATTAATTGCAGCATTAAAAATTTTGAAAAATAAAGGTCTTAATGCACACGTTGGTGGTATATATTCAACCGATACTTTTTATGATGAGAGATCAGACCTAAACTCAGTAATGGAACGGCATGGGGTTCTAGCTGTCGAAATGGAGACAGCAGAATTATACACTTTGGCTGCACGACACAAATGTCGAGCTTTATCAATTTTAACAGTCAGTGACCACCTTCTTTCTGGTGAGTCTTTGACTTCAATAGAAAGAGAGCAAAGTTTTGAAGACATGGTAGCGGTCGCTCTGTCGACTGCTTTTGAATGATACTACACGGCTAGGTAATCTTTTGTTTTTCCATCTAAAATCTGTTGAATTTTTACCAGGGCTTATCACCCTTGATTGTTACTCTTCTTCCTTTTCGTTCCATCGGCCAATAATCCCATATTGCTCTATGCATCGCGCACCTGTTATCCCAAAAAACCATGTCATTGCGATTCCATTTATATCTAATTTGAAATTCTAAACTTTCGCAATGGTTAAATAGAAAATCAAGGATATTTTTACTTTCAAATTCCGATAATCCCAAAATTTGCGTTGTAAATGTTCTATTTACAAACAGTGATTTCTTATTGGTTTCAGGATGAGTTCTCACAATTGGATGGATTGCATGCGGGTAAGTTATGTCACTGTTTTCCACACCACGATCTGAATAACGACTTTTATATACATGCTCCGACTCATGAACCGCTTTAAGATTCCCAAGAAAGTCTTTAAAAGTGTCACTTAGTTTTTCGTAGGCTTGATTCATATTTGAAAACATTGTGTCACCGCCTGATTGTGGTAAAATATGCAGTTGAAGCATAGTTCCTAGGGGAGGGTTGTTATCGCAAGACACATCGGAGTGCCAAAATTCTCCATTAGCAATTTTACTATTTTTGTGAGCATGAATTTCAAAGATTTCGGGGTAACCCTCCATTGTAGGAGCAGCGGGATGACTGTGTAAATCTCCAAATCGTTTTCCTAATTTTATCTGAACTTCGGGTGATATTTCCTTCTGGTTTTGAAAAAAAAGAACTTGGTATTTTAAAAATGCTTTTTTTATAGACTTAAATTCAGATGCTGATATCTGTTTGGATAAATCCACTCCAGTAACTATCGCTCCCAAATTAGGACAAAATGGCCGAATTTTAATACTATTATCTTCCATTGGAATTCTCTTTCTTTTAATTAAACGATGTTCAATTGTTATAGAATTATAATTTTATAGTTCACAACAAAGTTGTGCTTCAGTCAATAAGATTGAAGTGCATTATTTTTGAGTTAAATCCTTGTAAATTCGTTCGCAATAGTGAGAATTGTACCCCCAAAAAGAGCAAACGTCATTGCAATAAAACTATTGTTACCGTAGCAAAGCTTTGATGATGGAATTTGGAAAAGAGTCGAGCAAGAAATTACTGACAGCGAGGCAATTGAACTCATCGTACCTGTACACCAGCCGAGCAAGTGGGCTTGCATCATCAAGGGACCGCTGATGTCAAAATTAGCTGAGGTAAATGTGCTTAGTAAAACCGTACTTGAAATAACTGGGTGAATTCCGATTAGGGAGACTAAGGCCATTGTCACCGGTATAAAAATTAAAACTGACCAATTAGGTATTGTGAAAATACTTAAATCGCGAAGAGCCGTAAGTGTGTCAGGACTATTTGTTACAAAGTAACCTACTATCATGGCAAAGCTTATTATAACCACATCATCAGTGCTTTTTTCTAAATAATTTAAGGTATCGATTGAAATTGCATAAATATGTTTTGGGTTAATTAAAAAATAGTAACTGACCATAATTGGCATTACTATGATCACTGCTGATAACGCGGTTAAACCAAAAACTATCGCCGAGCCAACCACAAATAATATGATGATTAATAGTGTGGAAATTACAGGTTGAAGACACGCTAATGATTTCTTGAACTTTTTTCTTGTTAATTCTCTATTTAGCAAAAGAACGGACACAATCGAAAAAATTAAGCTCATAATTAAACCTATTGCAAGTCCAAACCAAGCACTTGTGGCGCCTATATAAATTTGACCAACGACAAAGGCTACGAAGAATGGAGACCAAGTGGCTGAGGATGACATGCCCCGTAGTGAAGCTTCCGCCACTGTTTTTCGATATGCGTACCCTCGCCCAGGGGGCATGGCCGCTGCTAGCATGGCAAAGACGCCGGTATTAATTACTGCCCCAAAAAAGTGAGCTGTGATCTGGAAGCCAGAGGAAAATGAATCTTTTGGAAGCTCAGATAGTAATATCTGAGATCTTTTGACGTTAGGCAGTCTTTGCGCAGTTGACTTAACCAGTCCCATAGTCGGAATTAGCCCGGCAAAAATTAATATATATTTTCCTGAATTAAATAAATCGCTTGTTGTTGGTATTTTGTTAATTGTTAAAATGTAAATCAATAATAAAAATAAAATTATTATAACGCTTTGTAGCTTGATACGGCTGAGCGTTATAATTAAAAATATAGAAAAAGAGGTGACCCCAATGTTAATTATGAAATTACTCTCAGAGTTCCAAATTATCGAACTAACCGACGCAAACCAAGAAATCAAGAATAGTATAATCCTAAAATTTCTAAACGTGTAAATCAAATTATACTATCTTTCAGGAATTATGTTGTGATCTTTGAATTGCTCAATAACTGAAATCTTCGAAAGCTTTAAGAGGATTTTTGTTCCATTTGTTTTGGAAAAAATCCATTATTCTATCCGCAGGTGCAATACCCGTCTCGGCGCTTTTTGTAAGTATATCTAAAAAATGAGATTCGTCTTGGCATGAATTGGTCGCATTTGATTTTTGTCTTGCCTCAAGGCCGGCTCGGCTGATTGCCAAAACTTGGTTCGATAGATTCATAATGGAAATATTATCTATTCCTCCGCTAAGACCCTCTTTGGAAGCAGATTTTCGTAGTGAGTCTCTCTGTTCTGAGGTCCAGTGCTTGCAAAGATCCCAAGCCGCGTCAAGACTATTTTGATCATACAGGAGTCCAACCCAAAAAGCGGGCAGAGCACAAATCCAACTCCACGGCCCACCATCAGCACCACGCATTTCTAAAAATTGTTTAAGCCTTACTTCGGGAAAGATTGTGGTCAAATGATCAGCCCAATCCGATAGTAGAGGTAATTCTCCTGGTAGTGCAGGCAAATTTCCATTCATAAAGTCACGAAACGATTGGCCAGCTGCATTAATATATTTACCATTCCGATAAACGAAATACATTGGAACATCTAATGCATAATTTACGTACCTTTCAAACCCCATTCCTTCCTCAAAAACGAACGGTAGCATGCCTGTCCTGTCTGCGTCCAAGTCTTGCCAAATCCTAGATCGCCAACTTTTATAACCAGTTAGTCGACCCTCAAATAAGGGAGAGTTTGCAAATAAAGCCGTTGCTACCGGTTGTAATGCTAATGAAACCCGAAATTTTTTTACCATGTCTTGCTCGGATGAAAAGTCTAAATTCACTTGTATTGTGCACGTACGGTACATCATTTGTGTACCATATTTACCTTTATTTTTCATATATTCTGTCATTATTGCGTAGCGGCCTTTAGGCATTGTTGGCATCATTTCTTGCGTCCAATTTGGCGCTGCACCCAAGCCAATAAACCCTGCATCGATTTTTTCTGCAATTGTCCGTACTTGATTAAGGTGTTCATATGCTTCATTACAGGTACTATGAATTGTATCAAGTGGTGCACCTGATAATTCCAGTTGTCCGCCTGGCTCAAGTGAGACATTAGCACCGTCTTTTTCAAGACCAATCAGGAATTGATCCTCAAATAAAGGTTTCCAGCCATATAAAACTTGAAGTTCTTTTAAAATAGTTTCGATAGAACTTGGTCCAGAATAAGATAGCGGCCGGAACGAGCTTTTATGATAAACAAATTTTTCATGTTCGGTACCAATTTTCCAATCGCTTTTTGGCTTTTCTCCGTTTGATAAAAAGTCCACTAATTGAGAGTGGCTCTCTATTCTATCACTGCCGGCTTGTGGAATGGACATATTTGTTCCTGTAGTTGCGAGTATTTTTGAAAAGTTGTAGTGATTCGGTTTCTTTTAAAAGGTTTAATTTCTCTAATATTTTTAAGGATGAATTTATGCAGTGAACCTCCACTTTTTTCTTAACCTGAAACTGCAATATTCGCTAGTCCTAAAAACAGCTGTTAAATGAATTTTCCTTTAACCAACCGTTATTCCTTAAACAAAGAATTTGCGGAAATTTGGCGTTTCTTGTAAACTTTTATTGAATAAAAAACTGTTAATTCCTAAATAATATTATTATGTGGAGAAGTTAATGAAGACTTATAACCATTTCATAAATGGAGTATCTACCCAACCGAGTGCAGGAGAATATTTTAATACTGAAAATCCGTACACAGGTGAAATTTGGGCTAAGGTTGCCCGAGGCGACGCAAATGATATCGATAAAGCTGTTAATATTGCACACGCGGCATTTGAAGGTGATTGGTCGCAAGTGAAGGCTACGGAGCGAGGAAAGCTACTTACTCATCTTGCCACGTTAATTGAACGAGATTGTGTGAGGCTTGGTGAACTGGAAGTTAAAGATAATGGAAAACTTATCGCAGAAATGGGGGCGCAAACAAAATATTTGGCTGAGTGGTACCGATACTTTGGTGGTTTAGCTGATAAAATTGAGGGGGCAGTTATCCCGTCAGATAAACCTGGAATTTTTAATTTTACACGTTACGAGCCACTTGGTGTAATTGGTATGATTACAGCATGGAACTCACCCTTGTTATTACTTGCCTGGAAGCTCGCTCCAGCATTAGCAGCTGGCAATACAGCCGTTATTAAGCCTTCAGAGTATACTTCAGTGTCGTCGTTAGAATTTATGAATTTGTTTAACGAGGCTGGTTTTCCACCGGGAGTTGTAAATTGTGTAGCTGGTTATGGAGTTGAAGTTGGTCAGCCACTTGTGGATCATCCACTTACAGCAAAAATTGCCTTTACAGGTTCAGACGGAGCTGGACAAAAGATATATGAGCGTGCTGCACGTAAAATAATGCCGGTTACCTTAGAGCTCGGAGGTAAATCACCAAACATTGTTTTTGAGGATTCTGATATAGATGCAGCAGTTATGGGCGTTATCTCCGGTATATTTGCCGCAACCGGGCAGACCTGTATCGCTGGCTCAAGACTGCTGGTTCATCAGTCAATACATGATAACTTTGTTGATAAGATTGTGAAGGTTGCTAAACAGGCTAAAATTGGTGACCCTATGCTAGCAGATACAAATATTGGTCCAGTAACAACAGAGCCTCAGTATAAAAAAATTTTAAACTATATAGAAATAGCCAAAAGAGATGGAGCAAAATGTGTTTTGGGTGGAAAGCCACACGACGGGCCCGGTGTTAAAGGTAATAGGTTTGTTGAGCCTACAATTTTTACGGGTGTTAAAAATAATATGAGGATTGCACAAGAGGAAGTTTTTGGACCGATTCTTTCTGTAATACCATTTAAATCTGAGGAAGAGGCTATTGCGATTGGTAATGATATTATTTTTGGCCTTGCTGCTGGGGTTTGGACTAATGACATAGGAAGGGCACTACGAATGTCAGAAAAATTAAAAGCTGGGACAGTTTGGGTAAATACCTATAGAGCGGTCAGTTTTTCATCTCCTTTTGGTGGGTTTAAACGATCTGGACAAGGCAGAGAGAGCGGGCAAACTTCAATTAAAGAGTTTTTACAATTAAAGTCGGTTTGGATCGCTCAGAAAACTTCAACTGCGAATCCTTTCATTATGCGCTAAACCATTGTACTAACTTTCTAAATTTATTTTTTGAATAATTGTTAAATTTTCTGGGCCGTAGTAGATTTAGTTGACAGGAATTTCCCATGTAGAGCTTCATTCGGAAGCCACTTTTCTATGAGTTGGCATAAAATTTTTAACTTACCTAAATCGATACCAGTGTTATAACCCATGGATTCTAATAAATTTATGCAATCTTCAGTAGCAATATTTCCTGATGCTCCGGGCGCATAAGGGCAGCCCCCAAGTCCTCTCAAAGAAGCATCAAATTTTTTTACCCCTTGATCAACAGCGGCGACTAAATTGGCTAGACCAAAGCCTTTTGTGTCATGAAAATGACCAATGACTGGTACCGAATTTGAAAGTTTGACTACTTTTTTCATAAGAGACGTTACTTGACGTGGGTTCGCATAACCAACAGTATCAGCAATACTTATTTCATCTAATCCAAGATCAAGTATTGTTTCAACAATTTTTAAAACAGTATCTTCAGATATTTTTCCAGATATCGAGCAACCGAATGATGTAGAAATTGATCCAATTATTTTAATTTCATCCGGTTTAGCCATCGCTTTCTTTAAAGAAATAATTTCTTTTAGTTCGTTTACTGATTTTTGTATTGTCATTCTAACATTTGCAAGGTTGTGCGCCTCACTTGCTGATAAAACGAAGATAAGTTTCTTTGCTCTGGCCTTGAAAGCTAATTGCGCACCTTTTGAGTTTGGAACTAAAACACAATTTGAGCAGTTAGAGAATTGGTTTGCATAATTGATCATATCTTCTGCGTCAGAGAATTGTGGTAATAATTTTTTTGGTACCATTGAGGATATTTCGACTTCTTTAAAGCCAGCATCAATCTGTTTTGCAAACCAATCTTGTTTTATTTTAGTTGGGAGTAGGGTGCCTATTAGTTGCAGTCCGTCTCTCAAACCGACTTCTCGAACCTGAATGAATTCAGACATTATTACTTACCTTTAAATATTGGGTTTCGTTTCTCATTGAAGGCTAGAACGCCTTCCACTCTGTCTTGGGTCGGCACAGTTCGATAATAGCACTCTAGTTCCAATTCCATTCCTTTCGATAAAGTAGTCTGCAATCCCTCGTGAATAGCTCGCTTTGCCATTTTTACAGCTAAAGGGGCATTTTCTGAAATTTGGGATGCTATTTGTAAGGACTGTGGTAAGAGATCATTGTAAGAGTAAATTGCATTAATTAAACCCCACTCTAAAGCTTGATATGCAGTAAATTTTTTTCCTGAAAAGATAAGTTCTTTTGCCCTTCGTTCACCCACAGCTCGTGCTAAGTTTTGTGTGCCACCTATACCAGGTATGATCCCTATTTTTGTTTCTGTCTGAGCAAAGGTAGCTGTTTCCGAAGCATAAGAAAAATCAAACGCGGCTGCCAGTTCACACCCACCTCCTACCGCTGCACCATTTATTGCACCTATGACTGGAAGTTGACAACTGATAACCGAATCAATCATTTTTTCAAAAGCGAGATGTTGTAGTTTCCAAGCGGTGACATCCATTCCTTGGCGTTCTTTCAGGTCACCGCCAGCTGAGAATGCCCTTTGGCCCGAACCAGTGACAATGATTACCCTTGAGGACCTCCTGTTGATTTGAATGTTTTCGAAAAAATCGGTAATTTCCAAAGCCATTTTAGTATTAAAAGCATTTGAACTTTTAGGTCTATTCAAAGTAATTAATATGATGTGAGGATTGATTTGAGTTAATTCAATTGTTTCGTACGTTTCATTCATTTTATATTTCTTCGTTAAGTTTGGTGTAAGAACTATGAACCTTCTGTCATTCAGTTTAAAGCTTTTTTAAACAATAGTATTTAAATTATGAATATATTTAATTGATGAGTAATTGTAATCAGACAAAAATTAAGGATTTAAGTCGTTGTCATATGATTTTCAATTTGTAATTATAACTTATATTGAAGGTTAAAGAGATTAAATTATGTATTTGCAGAATGAACTTAAAGGTATTACCGTAATCTCCGTTGAACAGGCCGTTGCAGCTCCATATTGTACGATGCTCTTGGCAGATGCTGGTGCTCGTGTGATTAAAATTGAGAGACCAGACGGCGATTTTGCAAGAGGCTATGACTCAGGTGTAAAAGGAAAAAGCACTATTTTTGCTTGGCTTAATCGTGGCAAAGAGTCCATAGCTCTCAATATTACCAAAAAGGAGGATAAAACTCTTTTAACGAGAATGATTGCAAAGTCTGATGTTTTAGTGAGTAATCTAGCACCGGGTGCTTTTAGAAGACTGGGATTTTCTGCAAATGCAGTTAGGAGGTTAAATCCAAAAATTATAAATTGCGCCATTTCTGGATATGGTGACTCAGACACAACAACGAATAAAAAAGCATATGATTTTTTAATACAAGGAGAGGTTGGGTTATGTTCTGTAACGGGAACGAAAGAACAACCTTCACGTGTTGGAATTTCTATAACTGATATATCAACGGGGTTGACTGCTTTCTCCGCTATATTAAGAGGTATTATTCAAAGAGGCCAAAATGGCAAAGGAGTTGACATTGAACTTTCGATGTTTGATGTGTTGGCTGAGTGGATGAATATGCCCCTGCTTGCTTACCGATATGGAGAAGGTGCACCTTCAAGAACTGCATTGTCGCACTCATTCATAGCTCCCTATGGAGCTTTTGAAACAAAAGATAAAAAGAAAATTTTAATTTCAATTCAAAATGAGAGAGAGTGGGTATCATTTTGTTATAATGTTTTGAATTCCAAAGAATTAGCACAGGACTTGAATTTTTGTACTAATGTAAAAAGATATAATAATAGGGTGTTTTTGGAACAGATAATAAATGATTTATTTGGAAAAGAAACAAAAGCATCCTTAATTAAAAAACTAGAGATGGCAAATATTGCATATTCAAACTTAAATTCGGTTAAGGAGCTTTCGAACCATAAACTTATTCGAAATAAAGAAGTTTATTTTGATGATTCTGTGATTTCGGTTGCTGAGTTGCCTGTTGTTACTGAAAACGTGGTTCCCAAAAGAGTGCCATCACTTGATCAGCATGGAAAAGCGCTTCGAAATGAATTTTCGGTTTAATATGAATAATTATTTTTTCAAAGGAATTTAATATTATGAATTATGAACTTGATCATATCGATGTTCGCGAGGCCATAACAAAGCTATGTGAAGGATTTCCCAATAAGTATTGGCAAAAATGTGATCGAGAGAAAAAATATCCCACAGAATTTGTATCAAAGTTGACCGAGCAAGGTTATCTTGGTGTTCTCATTCCTGAACAATATGGGGGCTTAGGTTCCCCAATATCTGTGGGAGCGGCAATTTTAGAGGAAATTCATCGCTCTGGAGGAAACGCTGGCGCATGCCATGCGCAAATGTACACAATGGGTACCTTATTACGTCATGGCTCCGAAAAGCAAAAAAGTGAGTATTTACCAAAAATAGCGGCTGGTGATCTCCGGCTGCAAGCATTTGGTGTTACCGAACCGAATAGCGGTACGGATACTTTAGCTCTCTCGACTACAGCAAAGCTTATCGATAACTCTTACGTAGTAAATGGACAAAAAATTTGGACTAGTCGAGCAGAACATTCTGATCTGCTACTTCTTCTAGCTAGGACTACTCAAAAAGAAAGTGTAAAAAATAAGACTGATGGACTATCGGTTTTTATAGTTGATATGAGTACGGTATTGAATAAAAGTCTCAGAATTAAAAGAATCAGTACTATGATTAATCATTCTACGACGGAACTTTTTTTTGATAATATGCTGGTACCTGTTGATAATTTAATTGGCGAGGAAGGTAAGGGTTTTCGATATATTCTTTCGGGAATGAACGCTGAACGCATATTAATTGCTGCAGAATGTATTGGTGATGCCAAATGGTTTATCGAAAAGGCATCG
>PAHT02000027.1 GCA_002705045.2 Paracoccaceae bacterium
AAATAATCTGTGTAAAGTAATAAAACAAAGCTTGGTAAAGTTTAAACAACTATTTTCGTGTCGATCAGCGGTGCGAACTACTTACATTATTATTCCTTAATTCTAGTTTTCAAAATATGCTTATATTTTAAATATTTTTCCTTTGCTTGCGTGAACGTAAATCGTTACATTCTGCCCATACAGGAGAATAATTTTATGAATAAAAGATTTTTCAAACTTTTCGGTACAAATAAGCCAATTATCGCGATGATCCATCTTGATGCACTACCAGGGTCTCCATTATTTGATCCTGATTTAGGTTTGGACGGAATAATTAAAAATGCTCATAACGATTTGACAGCCCTACAAACGGCGGGAGTTGACGCGATAATGTTTGGAAATGAAAATGATCGTCCTTATGAATTTGAAGTTGACACTGCATCGACAGCGACAGCTGCCTTTGTTATTGGGAAACTCAAGAACGATATAAATATCCCGTTTGGAGTAAATATGCTTTGGGATCCAATGTCTTCTATCGCACTTGGAGCGGCCACGGGAGCTCATTTCGTACGTGAAATTTTTACTGGATCTTATGCCTCTGATATGGGGCATTGGAACCCAAATGCAGGAAAAGCGATGCGTTATCGTGATCGCCTTGGTCGTGCGGATATGTTAATGTTATATAATATATCAGCAGAATTTGCCCACTCTTTGGATGGGAGGAAGCTTTCAGACCAGGCTAGAAGTGTTGCGTTCTCTTCTATTCCAGATGCAATTCTTGTAAGTGGGAAAATAACAGGCGAGGCAGCGTCCATGTCAGATTTGCGATCTGTAAAAGAAGTACTACCAAATATACCAGTTTTAGCAAATACCGGCGTAAAACAAGAGACATTAGAGGAAGTCCTCAAGATTTCTGACGGATGTATTGTCGGATCTTCCTTAAAGTTTAATGGGGACACCTGGCAACCTGTTGATCCAAAACGAGCAAACGACTTTATGCATCAAGTAAAAATTTTAAGAGCATCAGAATGAAAGAGCGTCTTAAAAACGATCTAATTAAATTAATGAAAATTCCTGGTTTATCTGGGTACGAGGATCGCGTACGTAGATTTCTACAAAAAGAACTTGCCCTGTTAGGCTTGAAAACACAGACTGACCGTTTAGGTAACTTGATGACTAGCTTTTCTGGCAACGGGCCTTGCGTAATGCTTTTCGCTCATATGGATCAACTAGGTTTCGTGGTCCGAAAAATAGAAAAAGATGGTTTTATATTAGTAGAGCGCTTAGGCGGAGTGCCTGAAAAAGCACTCCCCTCACAGGAAGTCTTGATTTTGGTTGAAAAAGGTCCAGATGTGAGGGGATTGATTGCTAATAAAAGCCATCACGCAACTACGCAAAGCGAAAAATATCAAGTTTCACCCTACAAGGATCTTTATATTGATGTTGGCCTAAAAGACTTTGATGAGGTTAAAAAAGCGGGTATTAATGTTGGTAGTCCTGTAGTTTTTGCACCGAAGTCTTTTGAAATTGGTCATGATCGGGTTGCGGGGACCAGTATTGATGATCGCGCAGGATGCGCAGTAGCGTTAGAGATTGCACGTCATCTGTCAAAACGCACTGAAGGTCCAAAATTGCATTTGGTTTTTACTGTTCAAGAAGAATTCAACCTTCGTGGCGCTTTACCTATAGCACAAAATCTGCTGCCCGATATTGCAATTCAGTTAGACTTAATAATGGCTACTGATACTCCGGACATGGGGGAACGTGGAGATGTTAATTTGGGAGAAGGTCCCGCAATGAGTTTGTTTTCGTTTCACAGTAGAGGTACTTTAAATGGAGTAATACCTCATCCAAAGCTGGTAGCATTATTTGAACAAACGTCTTTGGAGTTAAAAATCCCGCTCCAGCGAAGTGCTCACTCTGGAGCGTTGACGGATTTGTCCTACGTCCAGTTGGTTGGTGATGGTGTAGCCTCAATAGATTTGGGGTTTCCCATGCGATATTCGCATTCTTCTCTTGAAGTTTGTGACCTTAATGATCTCGTGGGCCTAACCCAACTTTTAATTGGAGCACTCAATAAAATTACACCAGGGTTTTCTTTAGGAAGAAGTTCGTAATGAGCTATACAATGGGAATTGATATTGGCACCTATGAAACTAAGGGCGTTTTGGTAGATCATAATGGTCTAGTCGTCGCTCAGGCAAAACGAAAACATAAAATGTTAGTTCCAAAACCGGGCTGGGCCGAACATCGGCCGGAGGAAGACTGGTGGAATGATTTTTGTTTTGTAAGTAAAACTATTTTAAATGAAAGTGGTATCGAACCAAATGAAGTTAAAGCTGTTGCTACTAGTGCAATTGGCCCATGTATGTTGCCTGTAAGTAATAACGGAACCCCGCTTATGAATGGTGTGCTATATGGAGTAGATAACCGCGCGGCGGAAGAAGTTATAGAGTTGACAGCGGCAATTGGTCAAGATTTTATTCTCAAAAAATGTGGTAACGCTCTCACATCTCAATCTGTTGGTCCCAAAATACTATGGTACAGAAAGAATTGTCCCGAGCTATTTAAGAAAACTGACAAGATCCTTACTTCGACAAGCTTTATCGTTCACCGATTAACTGATCAATATGTAATCGACCACTACACCGCAGCAAACTTTTCTCCATTATACGACGTTCTAACCCAAAATTGGACTTTAGAATTAACGAATAAAATAATTAGTTTAGATAAGTTGCCTCAACTAAAATGGTCTGACGAAATTGCTGGGACAATAACTAAAAAAGCTTCTGAAGCCACCGGTCTTTTGGTTGGGACCCCAGTTACAACTGGAACCATTGATGCCGCTGCTGAGGCACTATCCGTTGGAGTTTTACATTCGGGTGATATGATGATGATGTATGGCTCTACTATTTTTATAATTTTAAAAAATTCAAAGCGAGTCGTAGACTCAAAGTTATGGTATGCTCCCTGGCTATTTAAAGGAGAGCATGCGACTATGGCAGGGCTATCTACAAGTGGAACCTTAACTCATTGGTTTAAAGATCAGTTTGCTAAAGAATTGGATGTCGAAACCGCTATAGAGGTTTTAGCAATGGAAGCAAAAAAATCACCTGTTGGTGCAAATGGGTTGCTTCTTCTCCCATACTTCTCTGGCGAGAGAACGCCGATACAAGATCCTAAAGCAAAGGGGGTATTTTTTGGTTTAAACCTGACGCACAAGCGAGGGGATATGTTTCGAGCAATAATAGAAGGCATAGCTTTTGGAACTAAACATGTTACCGATACTTTCTCCGAGCTAGAACAGCCAGTATCTAGGTTAGTAGCAGTCGGTGGTGGAACAAAAAATTCGCTCTGGTTACAGGCGACTTCTGATGTTACTGGAATTAACCAAGAGGTCCCCGAAAAAACGATTGGGGCTAGTTTTGGAAATGCGTTTATCGCTGCGTTAGCCATAGGCAAGGTAAAGAAGGAAGACATTACCAGCTGGAATCCAATAAAGAAAAAAATCAAAGCTCAGCCAAACTGCACCTATGATTCAAACTACAATATTTTTATCGAGCTATATGAAAGAACTAAGGAACTAATGCATAAACTTTAGCGATGCTATTTGACTGCTCCAGCGGCCATTCCTTTAATTATAAATTTTTCAAGAATAATACCAATAATTACCAATGGAAGAATTGCTGCAAAAGACAATGCTGCCATTGACCACCATGATATTCCTTGTGAGCCAGTCTGGCTTGCAACCATCACCGGTAGCGTTTTCGCATGAGAGGAAGTTAGTAGCGCGGCAAAAAAATACTCATTCCATGTCAAGACTAAAGAAATTATAAACGCAGCGACCATTCCAGGAAGAGCAATAGGCAAAATTATTGTTACAAAGGCCTTCCACAAAGAAAGACCGTCGACCAGCGCAGCTTCCTCCAGTTCTACGGGTATAGAACTAAATTGGTCTCGCATTATCCATATGACAATTGGCAAGACTGTGAGCGTGTACAAAGCGATTAGCCCAATACGCGTATCTAGCAAAGCTAATTCTTTGTATAGTACCAAAAACGGCAATGCTAAAACCACTGGTGGAAGAATAAGCTGTGACAAAAAGAAAAACGAAATATCAGAGTTTCGCATAAATCCAAATCGATATTTAAACCGGCTTAATCCATATGCAGTACAGCTGCCCAGCATTACTGCTATGCTCGATGAACACACCGCAATGATGGTTGAATTCCAAAACCGCTTTAAAAACTCCTCTCTTACTGTACTTTCAATAAAAATAGTGTTTGGCGATAATCCCAAAGATTTAAAACCTAGCCATTTTGGTGTGTAATCCCACCATGGAACAATATTTCCCTTCATGACATCTGGTGCAGTTTTAAAAGAGGTGGTTATCGTCCAATAAATAGGGAATAAGCAAATTATTGCCCAAATAATCAAAATTCCGTAAATAAAGATCCGATTGACCATCCAACTAGCTCGAAATGCTTTATCTGCTTTACTATCATGAAATATTTGTGTGCTCATTTTCTAATGCCTCGGCTTCATCCAACGATCAGAAAGCTTAATTAAGATTGTCATCGCTATAACGATAATAACAAGATAAAAAATCGCTAAAAAAGTTCCATATCCTACATTAGATCTATCTCGATATTCTCGAAAAATAAAACTTGTAACGCTATCAGTTGCACCTCCCGGCCCACCAGAGGTAACATTTATAATTATATCAGCTAACTTTAACTTAAAAATTATCCTTATTAAGATCGCGGTAACTGAAACCGGCAACATCAACGGAAAAGTAATCTCCCAAAACTTTTTCCACGGAGTCGCTCCATCAACCTCCGACGCCTCATGAAGTTCCTTTGGAATTGCTTGAAGCCCAGCCAGAATCATAATCATCATAAGAGGTATGAAAGTCCAGGCATCCATCATCATTATCATGGTTCGAGCCATTTCAGGACTCCCAAAAAATGACGGATTATCCCACCCTAACTCCCGAGCCAATCGCGATATTGGCCCAAACCTTGCCTCAAGCATAGACTTTCCAAGCATCCAACTAACCGCAACTGGTGAGAGCATTAGGGGCATTAGAAAAGCTACACGGAAAAATTTTCTTGCTTTGATCTGAGCATTTAAAAGAAGAGCCAGCCCAAAGGCGACAATGTATTCAACCAATATTGCTAGAGTATAATACACCATATTTTTTAATGCGTTCCAATAAAAGGGGTCACTCCACATTTGAATTACGTTATCAAACCCATTGAATTGCCGTCCATCGGGAGAGGACAGATTCCAACTTGAAAATGCTATACCTAAAGCAAAAATAAGCGGGAAAATTACCATCGATACAACAAAAAGAACAGCTGGGAGAATAAACAAACGCCGTTTTCCTTGCTCACCATAAAGGATCACTTGCGCCCAGCATAGACAAGAAGCCCAAAATAAATAGGCATAAAGCGTTGGTCGCCAAGTTGCAAATCCTGACGCAAGCCAACCTACTTGATGAAGACTCTGAACGATAACAAAAAACAAAAGAATTAGGGCAGATCCCCATATCATCGTCCTTCCTAAATAGCGGCGGCGAGCCGAAATTTCGTCTTGCATGACAATATGAAGATAGTCGCCTTCTGTACTACTCACAATTATGTGAACCCAATCTAATAAATAATATTTTAGACCGGCAAATCTTGCCGGTCTAATTTTCTTTTTATTAAAGCCCCATAGAAGCCTTGTAGAGAGCAATCTGACTATCACGGCCAATCTGATCTGTGATCTTTTCCCAAGCTACAGCTATCGCGTCTGCCGTTTCTTGAGCCGAACCATATTGACCAGCAAACCCTTTGGCTAATTCGTCTTCAGCGACTGAGTAATACTGGAATATTCCAGGAATACGCGGCTCATTCAACGAATTTGGGTGATTATAAGTATCAAGATTAGAACCTAAATAATCCTCTACAAATGCGCGGTCATAGCCAGCAGCTTCCCATTCATCATAATTGAAGTGCGAGTTTCTATATGGCTGAAAACCTGATGGATAGGCGGATGTCCATAACGAGAGATCTTTACCTCCAATATGTGCCGCTGCTGACCATGCAGCTTTCCTCTTCTTACTATCACCTTCAACACGGTTTGTCACATATACACCCCAACCAAGGTAGGCATTGTTGGGAGCTTCATTGTAATTATTTTCCCACGCACCTTTATTGTGATTATAAACGCGATCCGATCCTGGGATAGCGCTAAAGCCCACAACATCACCAATCACGGACGTATCAGAAGTACGGGCGTTCGAACCTATATCGCCCCACCATGTAAGCATCGAACCCGTTCCCGCAAGAAACTGTTGAAAACCAGTTGTACCTGGGTCTGCATTTATTTGATCCGCAGGATAAGCTCCTTCAATCGCAATTAAGTCCATCACGTCTTGAATAGCTTGAACCCACCCTGGGTTGTTGATCCTTGGCTTCATTGTATCAATATCAAACAAAAATGCTGGATCACTTGGATGCTTTACATATGGACCAGCCCTATCAGTTAAAAAGTACATTCCAAAACCACCCCAGCCTTTTAATGGATCCAAAAATCCATGCGCAGGGAGCCCCGTTAACGGATCAGTCTTACCGACCACGTCCTTAGAGATTTGATTAACTTCTTGCCAAGTATTTGGAGGATTCATCCTACCAGTAATTGATCCAGATCCAAAATAATCTTTTCTATAACAAAAAGTGTGACAATCACCATCGATATTAATACGATAAGCCTTGCCATCCCATGTTCCTACGGGTGGTTGTAGATATCCCACCAAATCGTCATATTCGATTTGATCCTTTACCCACTCAGGCATTTCATTGAGCAGTCCCTGACCAGCAGTATCACCTTCAAAGGGTGCTCCCATTTCAATAATATCAAAATCAACAGTTTTCGTAGCAATTGATTGTTGAAGTCTCGGGTTATAATCTGCTTGCGCTAGATCGATCCAATTAATTTTTGCGCCAGTATATTCTTCCCAAGGCTTTAAAAATCCTCTAAATAAAAAATTATGAAGATTTTGGTTATTCAGACCCATAAATGTTAACTCTACACCTTTAAATTCGCCTTCAGCAACACGTTCTTTCACCGGTCCCATGCATAAGGCTCCCACTTTTTGCCATTCTGGATCTCCCGGAGATCCCATACCAACTCCTGGAATTTTCATGATTTCCGCTCTCACACCGTGAGCACCAGCGAAAGCTGGCATTGATCCACCCATCGCTGCTAATGCACCAACACTTGCTGTGCCCTTCAACATTGACCGCCGGGTTAAACCACTTTTTACTATGTGATTATAAAGTTCTAGCTTCATAGATTTTCCTCCCTATAATTTAAGGATCATCTTCTCTGTTAAGTAGCTAAAATGAACTATTAGAGAAGTGATCATAATGAAATCATTTCAGCGAACTTCAAATTTGTCAAGCAAGTTGAACAAGATACAGAAATATTATGGACAGGTCTCAATTGTTCGTTTAGGTTTTTTGTAAATAAACAGAAGGAAGAAAACGAGTATGGCTCAAGTTAAGATTCGCGACTTGTTTAAATCATATGGATCTGTCGAGGTACTACATGGGCTAGATGTTGATATAGAAGATGGAGAATTTGTGGTTTTGGTTGGTCCTTCAGGCTGTGGTAAGTCGACACTATTACGAATGATTGCAGGTCTGGAAGGGATCACTTCAGGTAAAATCACTATTGCCAATCAAATGGTAAATAATTTACCACCTTCCGAGAGGGACATAGCAATGGTGTTTCAAAACTACGCACTCTATCCTCATAAAACAGTTCGCGCAAACATGGCATTTTCTCTGAAAATGAAAGGCCTTCAAAGAAATGAAATTGCTGCACGAGTCGATAAAGCGGCAGAAATTCTTGGGCTTGAACCATACTTAAATCGTTATCCTCGTGCACTTTCAGGAGGACAACGGCAAAGAGTTGCAATGGGAAGAGCTATAGTACGAGACCCACAAGTTTTTCTTTTTGATGAGCCGCTATCAAATCTTGACGCTAAATTACGAGTTCAAATGCGTGCTGAAATCAGAGAGCTTCAGCAAAGGTTAAGTGCAACAACAATTTACGTTACCCATGATCAGATTGAAGCGATGACAATGGCTGATAAAATTGTTGTGATGCAAGATGGATATATTGAGCAGATTGGAAGTCCCCTGGAAGTTTACGACAGTCCTGCCAATTCTTTTGTAGGAGGTTTTATTGGCTCACCTTCAATGAATATGGTCGAAGGTACGGTTAGCAAAGGGAAAAGAAGTCTGCAAATTGAAACTAAAGAGGCAAATGTAACAATACCCAGTTTAAATTGCCTAACCCTTGGACAAAAAATAATTGCGGGTATCCGACCAGAAGACCTTTTGCCATCGTCAGAAGGAATACCCGCAAACATTGCTGTTATCGAGCCCACCGGCTCAGAAACCCATTTGCTCCTACGCGGAAATAATCAAGACCTTACATCTGTCATCAGGGAACGAATCGAGTTTGTTCCAGGGCAACAGGTGAAATTGACCGCAGAGGCGAGTAAAATTCATATTTTTGATCAAGAAACAAAAAAGAGATTGAACTAAACGAGACCACTCTAAAAATAGAACGACTTATAAAAAAAAGGAGTATAAATGTTAATTGGTATTAATGCATTATTAAATGCGGATGTTTTGTACACTTTACGAGCAATGGGGCATGGTGATGATCTTATTATCGCAGATACAAATTTTCCATCAGACAGCGTGGCTAGGGAAACAGTCCTCGGGGAAGTGTTGCGCATCGATGCGAGTGCAGCTGAAGTGGTGCAAGCAGTGCTTTCAATCTACCCATTAGATACTTTTGTAGACGACGCGGCAGCAAGGATGGAAGTAGTAGGGGAACCAAAAACAATTCTTCCCGTGATGCAAGAAGTGCAAAACGAAATCTCAACCGCTGGTGGACCAAAAGAAATGATATCAATTGAACGCTACGCTTTTTATGATAGAGCAAAACAAGCATACGCTGTTATTCAGACTGGTGAGCGGCGCTTTTATGGTTGTTTTGCCCTCCGCAAAGGTGTTGTCGGACCAGACTCGGATTAGAAAAATGGGACATGTAGTCGTACTTGGTGTTTTCGTAGCAGACACAGCATATCGATCAGATAGAATGCCACAGATTGGGGAAACTGTACTAGGTAATTCCTTTGCATTAGGTCCCGGAGGTAAAGGGTCAAATCAAGCTGTAGCAGCAGGAAAAATGGGTGTACAAGTTTCGATGATAAGCCGTTTGGGAAAGGATGACTTTGCACAAATGGCCCTTGATATATGGGAAAAGTCAGGGGTTACTGCTCATGTGACGCAAAGTTCAAAGGACTACACTGGGGCTGCTTTCATTTTTATTGATGAGTCTACAGGTGATAACGCTATTATCATATCGCCTGGTGCAGCAGCTAAAATAAGTCCAGCAGACCTTATTTCCCAAACAAAACTGATAAATTCTGCAGATGTTTTCGTAACCCAGCTTGAACAACCATTAGATGCAGCGTTCAAGGGCCTAGAAATTGCCAAAATAGCAGGAGTGACAACGGTACTGAATCCGGCTCCCGCAGCTAAATTACCTGACGGAATATTAAAATTGTGCGATTATCTTACTCCAAACGAAATTGAAACCGAGGCCTTAACTGGAATATCTATAACTACAGTTGATGATGCCGCAAGCGCAGCCGCAGTATTAAAAGAAATGGGTGTATCCACGCCTATTATAACTTTAGGTGAAAAAGGGGCTTACCTTTCTGGTCACGGCCTAGTCCCTGCCTTCAATGTGGGTTCCGTTATTGAGACTACTGGTGCCGGAGACGCGTTTAACGGTAGTTTTGCCGCCGCACTTTCTGAAGGAATGACACCTTTTTCCGCCGTACAAATGGGCTGTGCGACTGCTGGAATTTCGGTTACCCGTGCTGGAACTGCTCCATCAATGCCAAACCGAGTAGAGGTAAATAAGTTAATTCAGAAATAGCATTATACTTTACGAAGAGGAATTATAATGTAACCTCCTTGTTACCTAAATTTTTTTAAATGCTCACTTTAATAAATCAAGTTACTCTAAATTGACCTTCTTTAAATAATTTGTAAAAATAAAGTTTTTACTTGATTCGTAAAACAGATGAACATAGATAATTTTTCTGAAAAAAATATAGCAACGAAATATGCTGATGACGGTTTTATCGCTCCAATCGACGTGATGACATACGAACAAGCGCTTAAAATTCGCCTTGATTTTGAGGATGCTGAGGCAGAGTTAGCAAATCAACCCGAGAAACAAGCTCTGCTAAAATCATATCCTAATCGTCTCTTACCTTCATTTGACGCATTGACCCGCAACCCTAAGCTCATCGATGTCGCGTCAGCGGTACTAGGCCCTGATTTAATGGTTTGGAGCGCAGCGTTATTTATTAAAGAAAAAAATTCAACCAAAATTGTCTCTTGGCATCAAGACCTGACTTACTGGGGACTTAACGACGTTCAAGAAACGACCTGTTGGTTTGCCCTTTCTGACGCTACTGAGGAAGCAGGTTGTATGAAATTTGTACCAGGGACACATAAATCAAGTATCGTAAAACATATCGATACATTTGCTGACAATAACTTACTTACCCGCGGCCAAGAAATCGCAGTAGAAGTAAACGAAGCTGAAGCAATTTCAGCAGCTCTTAAGGCAGGCCAAGCCTCAATGCATCATGGATTACTTTTTCATAGTTCCGGACCAAATCGAACAAATGATCGAAGGATTGGATCCGCAATCCGTTATATCAAACCTTCCATGAAGCAAAAAACAGGTGACAAATCACTCGTAACCCTTGTAAGTGGAAAAGATCACTTTAAAAACTTTAAAATTGCAGATCCTCCAAAAGGTCGGCTACTCGATGAAGAATTTGAACTGTGTCGGGAAGACAATAATCTAAAACAAAAACTTCTTTTTTAATCCAAGTTTCTTTTTAGGCTGAAATCTTTTAATCAATAATGTGTCATTTGAATAATCAATTAATTAGGAACCGGGGCCCTTTCATCAAGTAACCCTTTAGATTTCAGATCCTTCCAAAATTTATCCGGAATTCTTGCCGAAAACCACTTTAAAATTTCAACTACTTCGTCGCCAGACCGAGGACCAGGGATGACGGACCTAACAAGGGGGTTTGCCAATGGAAATTGAAGAGCGGCGGCTGGTAAAGAAACACCATGATTATCTGCAATTACCTTAAGTGCACTAACCTTTTCTAATACACTCTGTGGGGCATTAGCATAATTCCACATCTCTCGTCCAACTAAAACCCCAGAGTTGAAAGGACCCGCACAAATAATTGAGGTATTCCTAAGCTTACATTTTGGAAATAACTCATCAAGCGAAGTTTGTTCTAAAAGAGTGTACCTGCCAGCAAGTAGAAACACATCCCAATCACCAATCTCCAAGGCATCTAAGCAAATTTTATTCTCATTAACACCCAATCCAATAGCCTTGATATCTCCATTTACTCGCAACTCGTTTACAGCTTGATAACCGCTACGCTTTAATTCATTAAAATACTTTTCATTCTCTTCACCATGCTGAAAAGTTCCAATGTCGTGAACCAACAAAATATCAATTCGATCAATTCCGAGTCGTTGTAAACTATCCTCGTAGGCTCGCATTATCCCATCGTAAGAATAATCATAAATCGGATTGAACGGCAAAGGATTTATCATTCCATAATTTTCTGGATCAGGGACAGCACCAGGCTTCAATATTCTTCCAGCTTTAGTTGAAATTGTAACCTTCTTTCCTCTAAGCATATTTCCAACAGTACGCTCAGATCGACCAAATCCGTACCATGGAGCTGTATCGAAATAAGTTAAACCTCCCAAAAGTGCTTCAGAAACCACATTAGCTGCCTGATTATCATCAAGATCCACAAAATTGCCTCCAAGAGGTGCTCCCCCTAATCCCAAAGTACTCACTTTTACACCTGTATTTCCGATTTCTCGTATTTCCATTTTCAACTCCAAGATTTGCATTGCAATAAAATATAACGAACATTAATGAATTTTGTAAAAGTAAAAAAAAATATAAAACGTTACAATCCACCTAAATTGAAAACATATTCTATAACTTTTTTTACACCCAAGCCCGACTTAAGATCGGCAAATACAAACGGCTTGCCCAACCGTTGATTTTTAGTATCTATTTCCATTATACTAAGCGAAACATCGACGTGAGGCGCTAAAGATGTTTTATTGATAATTAAAATATCAGATTTTGTAATGCCTGGACCTCCTTTTCTCGGAATTTCTTCACCCATTGCTACATCAATAACATATATCGTTAAGTCAGCCAATTCTGGACTAAACGTAGCAGCTAAATTATCTCCTCCACTTTCAATAAGGATCAAGTCCAACTCTGGGATTTTTTTGTTCATTTCATCAATCGCTGCTAAATTTATTGAAGCATCCTCTCTAATCGCTGTATGAGGACATCCCCCTGTCTCTACACCTTTAATCCGTTCAAGAGGGAGAACCTGCTTTTTCATCAGATATTCTGCATCCTCTGACGTATAAATATCATTGGTTATTACAGCCATAGATAGTCTTCCCGACAAATCTTTACATAACATTTCAGTTAAGGTTGTTTTGCCCGCACCAACGGGACCACCGATTCCTACTCTTAATGGACCTTGCATTTTCATGATCTATAAATCCTTGTCTTCATTATTTCGTGTCTCATTGAACCAATATCATTTAAAAAACAGGAGTTTCCCAAGTCATCAAGGTTCAAATCTATTGTCTGCTTTGAAATATCTTCAATGTTACCAAACAAACGACATAGGATTATTTGCCCATCGGTCTGTCCTATCGGTATAAACCTTACCGCCACTGAAATTAAATTCGCAATAAAAGCATGTAAGTATAAAGGTAGTAACTTTTTCAAATCAATATTTTCGATTCTAGAAGCATAACCAACAGCGATTGGGAGAGGCACTGGTGGAATAGCAATACCATAGACAGATGAGGTTACCTTTGCGAAAGCTACCCCTTGTTGTACAGTTTCAAGATGTCTCTCCTTTGTCCCCGAGAAAGCTTCAGCTAGTTCCGCTATATACAGTAAATTTTCTTTACTAGATCTGTAAGCATTTGCGAGAAATATAGCATCATTTCGTCCTGAACCAAAAGCTAGAATTTGACTAAGCCAATCAAATAGGCTCTCTTTATCTGAAACAATTTTGCTTTCAATAGCTTGCTCTAAACCGTGAGAAAAAGAATAAGAACCTATCGGATAAGCTGGAGAAAGCCATGCCATCATCTTATGCTCAGAAAAATCAGTGGTCATGGCTATGCGTTCTACCAAAACCATAAGCGCCGCCTTCAGGGTTAAAAGGCGCTTCCACATTTTCTACTGATGCGCCAAGTTTGTCGAGCATATCAAAAATTACATGGTCATATCTTAGCAGAAGGTAATCCTCTCGTACTTCACATGGCAAATGACGGTTTCCAATATGCCACACAGTAGTCAAAAGATGGCGCGCGTTTTTAGCAGAAACTTTCATTAACGGTTCTCTGGCTGCAATAACCCGTACATGACGTCCATCCTCCAATAAAAGATCGTTTCCATGTTGGAGTTCAATCGTTTTTGGCAAGTCAAGTAAAAAGATCAGTCCATTATCTCCAGTAAAAACTATGCGTCTTCTATAACGATCATCGTAAGGAAGAGTTACTGTATCTGCAGGTGGCTCATGACTGTGAATTACTGATATCGCTCTAATCATTTTTTCCAAACTATATTTTCTAAAATAAAAAATATCGTTGAGCCATTGGCAGAACATCTGCCGGCTCACATGTTAACAATTCTCCGTTAGCCCGTACCTCATAAGTCTCTGGATCAACTTCAATATCAGGAGTCGCATTATTTAGAATCATAGTCGATTTTCCTATGCCTCTGGTATTCAATACGGGAAGAGTAGTTTTAGATATTCCTAGCTGGCTTTTGATATTATCTGAATGGGCGGCCTCAGAAACAAAGGTTACCGATGAATTTTCAACTGAACGCCCAAACGCACCAAACATAGGACGAGTATATACGGGTTGAGGCGTTGGAATGGACGCATTGGGATCTCCCATCTGAGCACACGCAATCGTCCCTCCTACAAGTATCATTTCTGGTTTAACTCCAAAAAATGCTGGGTCCCATAAGACTAAGTCTGCACGCTTTTTTTCGTTAATACTGCCTATTTCATGACCAATTCCATGAGCAATGGCTGGATTAATGGTATATTTTGCAACATATCGTTTAACACGAAAATTATCGTTGTCTCCCTCTTCCTCAGGTAGGCGCCCCCGTTGAACCTTCATTTTATGAGCTGTTTGCCAAGTTCTAATAATCACTTCTCCAACACGTCCCATTGCCTGACTGTCAGAAGCTATAATCGAAAAAGCACCCATATCATGGAGAATATCTTCTGCTGCTATAGTTTCTCTACGTATTCGACTTTCAGCAAAAGCTACGTCCTCAGGAATAGATTTATCCAAATGGTGGCATACCATTAGCATATCCAGATGCTCTTCGAGAGTATTTACAGTATAAGGCCTCGTTGGATTGGTCGAACTTGGTATCACATTTTCTTGGGAGCAAACTTTTATAATATCGGGAGCATGTCCGCCGCCGGCTCCCTCAGTATGAAATGCATGTATTGTTCTTTTCTTCATCGCTTTAATGGTATTTTCTACAAAACCACTCTCATTCAGCGTATCAGTATGGATCATGACCTGGACATCCATCTTGTCAGCCACGGTCAAACAATTATCTATTGCAGCTGGAGTAGTTCCCCAGTCTTCGTGAAGTTTCAGAGCACACGCTCCAGCTTTGACCTGCTCTTCCAACGGTAAAGGAAGGCTGGAGTTTCCCTTACCGGCAAAAGCTAAATTCATGGGAAAAGCATCAGCAGATTGAATCATTCGCGAAATATGCCAACCACCTGGCGTGCACGTCGTGGCTAACGTTCCATGGGCCGGTCCAGTGCCTCCACCAAGCATAGTGGTAAGCCCAGAATGTAAGGCATCATCAATTTGCTGAGGACAAATAAAATGGATATGACAATCAAATCCACCCGCTGTTAAAATTTTACCCTCACCTGCAATTACTTCAGTAGATGGTCCTATAATGATATCTACTGATGATTGAGTATCTGGATTCCCACCTTTTCCAATCTTCACAATCCGACCATTTTTTATGCCTACGTCGGCCTTGTATATTCCACCAGAGTCAATAATTAGAGCGTTGGTAATTATAGTATCTACTGCTCCGCCTTCCCTAGTTACTTGTGATTGCCCCATACCGTCCCTAATTACTTTGCCGCCGCCAAATTTGACTTCCTCACCATAACTTGTTAGATCGTATTCCACCTCAACAATCAGATCAGTATCAGCCAGACGCACTTTATCTCCAGTTGTCGGACCGTACATATCAGCATATGTTTTTCGTGACAGTATTGACATCAGATATCTCCCATAACTTTTTGATTAAAACCATAGATCTTCCTGAAACCTCCAAACGGAACAAGAGAGACATCTTTAGTTTGACCGGGTTCAAATCTGACGGCTGTTCCAGCCGCTATATTAAGCCGCAGACCTCTGGTCAGTACTCTATCAAAAAGCAATGCAGAATTTGTCTCAGCAAAATGATAGTGGCTTCCCACTTGAACAGGCCGATCCCCAGAATTTGACACAGAAATGTTAATTGATTTTCGGCCTTTGTTAAGGGTTATATCTCCCTCAATGCAAAAAATTTCTCCTGGTACCATATTATCCTCTAATATCTGATTGGATGATGAACAGTTACAAGCTTAGTCCCATCCGGAAACGTTGCCTCAACCTGTACATCGTGAATTATATCCGGAATACCCTCCATACACTGTTCAGCAGTAATAACTTTACCACCCTCTTCCATAAGTGTGGCTACGGACTTACCGTCTCGTGCACCTTCAATAACAAAATCAGTAATGAGGGCTATCGCCTCAGGATGATTTAATTTAACACCCCTCGCCATCCTGTTGCGGGCCACTATAGCGGCCAAGCTAATTAAAAGTTTATCCTTTTCTCGTGGTGTCAAATTCATAATTTCTCCTTAAATTAACCAAACTCTGGGGACTTGTTTTTGACGAAATTTGAAAATTATTGAAATTAATGTTTCACGAAGGCGTTGAGGACAGTCAGTAACTAACCTCGCAACTAACTTTCCATCCCAAGCACTTGCGGCGCTCATAAGGTTGTGTTGTTTAAGGAGAGTTCGCATTCGTTCTAATTTTTGTTCCGCATTTGGAGCCACGTAAAGTAATGTCGCTAACGCCTTGTTTTGTCCAAGAGTTGCAAATCCCGAAAGTTCGTTTGCATTAGATAGTTTTAACGATTCAGCATAAGTTATTCTTTTTTCGCGTAAAATTCTCCACTGATCGACAAATAAATTATTAGTTAATCTTTCACCCATCGCATCTCGTCCCAGTATAATGGACTCAATCATGAAGAGGCTAGATGTCTCAAGCATCCTCACGGTAATTTCTCGTTTAATAGCAGATTTATCAAATAATATCGTCTCTTGTGGCAGCCAATCCAAAGCGGATTCCTCTTTTAAATCAAATTTTAGTTCAATTTTACCAAAACCATGGTTTGACTTGTATACTCGCTCAGCAGTTTGGGTTGTCAACCTTACTTGAGCTCGCGGACTTAAACCTACATTAATACCCAACTCATCTCCACCGGTGATGCCACCTGATGTATTTATTAGAACCACATCAGGGACACTAGAATAATTTTTTGGTATCAAAGCCTTCAGACAGCCAGATTGATGTAAATGAGATAAACAGTTCAAATTTTTTTTTGAAGTAAAACCAAGCTCTAAACGACCACGTGCTCTTTGGAATTTTGGTAGAATGTCAGCCTCGAGTTTCATAAATTGTTTCCTTAGTTCTAGTACACAACCATCCAAGACTAGGTAATTTTCAGTTTGCATTAAAAACTTACTGCATCCCTATAGGCATGTTTCTCAACGTATAGAGTATTTCCGCTCATTAGAATCTGTCCTCTTTTCATAGCATAAATATAATTTAATAAATCAAAAGCAAAAATAAATTAGTGAAGGAAAAATTCTTGGAATTTTGTCTCATCTACAGTATTGTAATAAGTTACTTTTTTGTTTCCGCGTGCTGGCTCCCTCGAAGGGCGACAGCACGCAGATAAAGTTAGAGATAGCTTAGGGAGGAATTTATCTCTATCCAACCGATAACATCGCACCCGCTTAATTAGTATTCTAAATGAACTTATTTTGAGTATGATTACAAATTTTGATTAACAAATATGCATTTTTTATCAAGTGACTATTATTTAATCATTTTTAAAAATTAAAAAAATAGTATATATCAAATATTATTAAAAATTGTTTTGGAAAAATGTAAAAAATCAGTGAATTTTAATTTGTGGAAGAGCAATGTTATTTAGTAACGAACTTAGTGTAATTCAACAAAAAATGGCAGCGAGCTCTGCAGGAATTGAACGAAGGTTAGAGATCCTCAAGAATCTTAATTTTGTAAAAGGACAAACTATCCTCGATATTGGCTGTGGTGGCGGTCATTTGCTTCCGGATTTAGCTTTAGCAGTTGGAAAAGAAGGTAAAATTTTAGGTTTAGACCCAAGTGAAGCTCAAATCGAAGCTGCAATGACACGATGTAACAAAATAAATAATATTGAGTTGCTTAGGTTACCAGCCAACAAAACAAACCTTCAAGCTAATTCAGTTGATATTGTCACTTCAACTCAAACACTGGAGTACATTAAGAATGTTGATAGTGCCCTCGAAGAAATCGCAAGAGTGATAAAGAATAAATCGCAATTTGTTAATGTGTCGATCCTTTGGGATCATTTCAAGTTTCATGGACCAGAAAATCATTTAAATGAGCTTATCCATGAAACTTTCAAAGACCATTGTTTCCATCAAATGCTTCCCATGGAGTTAAATATGAGGTTAAGCCGGCAAGGCTTTGAAAATATTTCAAGTCGTGGATTGCCCTTCCTGGTAACAAAACGACATGAAAACTCTCCAGCCAAATATTCAGAGGAAGTCTTAGCACTATTTGCATTGAAACAGGGTATTCCCGAAGACAAGGTTTCTGATTGGCGACTGCAGCTATCAAAAGCAGAGGAAGATGGCCGCTTCGGATTTACAAGCTATCCTGTAATTACCAAAGCTAATCTGAAATGATGCTTATGAAAAGATTTAAACAGTACCTTGGTTTTCAGTCTTGGTACGAAAATTCAATATATTAATATTGCCAAATAGAAGTATTTTGCATAAGACCGATGCTACGATTTAAATTGTAACTTTACGTGATCAAAATAAATAAATTTAAAAAAATGTAAAAGGCATCAAAAATGAGATTAGTTTCGATAGTGAGCAAAGTACTAATTTTCTTTTCAGTTCAAAGCTGTGGGACCATAGGTGGAGCTATTAACGGTGCAGGAAAAGATGTAATGAATTTAATAGAATGGGGTATAAAAATAATTTGAAAAAAGTTCAATAATGTTAAAACAAATTAAACTTAGAGTTAAATGGCAAGTTTTGTAATACCAACTCCTCCAGTCGTAAGTCTGCCAATTATGGAAACAAATAGCTTGTTTCCAGTTAGACGCGTTTATTGCATTGGTAGAAACTATGGAGCTCACGCAATTGAAATGGGACACAATCCAACTAAAGAACCTCCTTTCTTTTTTCAGAAAAATCCAAATAACTTAAATTGCTCTGGAATATTTATTTACCCTCCAAATTCCAATGAAGTCCATTATGAGGCTGAACTAGCAATCATGTTAAAATCAGGAGGAACAAATATTAGTGTCGATCACGCACTTGATAATATCTATGGTTATGCTCCGTCATTAGATATGACTAGACGTGATCTTCAGAGCGCTCAGAAAAAATTAGGTAGACCATGGGAAATAGGTAAAGCATTTGAGCATTCAGCACCTGTTGGTCTAATTCATCCCGTTGAAAAAGTTGGTCACCCAACAACTGGCGAACTTTCAATGAAGGTAAACGGTGCTGAGGTACAAAAAGGTAATTTAAGCCAAATGATCTGGAAGGTCCCCGAAATCATTTCATACCTATCAATCTATTTTGAATTGGCGGCTGGGGATGTCATTTTATCTGGAACACCTGCGGGTGTCGGCCCAATAACTATAGGAGACTTAATGGAAGTGAAGATTGGAAATCTCAAAAGCCTTACCGTAAAAGTCATCACGGAAGAGATCTAAATTTCGCAAATATTTTCAATATAAAATCAAATTTATGTCAAACACAAAGTCGTTTGTACAATTTCGCGAGACTAAACTGCCAGCGCCCGACTAAACAATATCTACCTGAACTTTTGAGTTAGTTCCTATGATATACTTAATCTGATCACCAATTTTAGTATTTCGGGTTTTAAATACACTGCCAGTTATTATCACAGCGCCCTTAGGGATTTTTTTATTTCTCACTAATAATGAATTTATCAGCCAAACTAAAGAATCTAATGGGTTGGCATCTCCAACAAGGGCCGTTTCAGGAGGACGATCATTCCACATAAGCGTAGCATCGAGCTTATTTAATTCAATTCTCTGCCAATTTGGAACCGGTGCACCTAAGACAACACCACCACACCAAACATTGTCTACTACCATAGACATTGGGTCCAGATCTACATAATCTGCACCTCTATCGATTATAATTTCAAAAGCCGGGCAAACGATATCAATAATTGCTCGTATGCTATTCTTATCGAATAACCCAGCTTCTGATGTAATTTCTTGTGAAATTGTCACAGCTAATTCAAACTCAAGTCCCAAACTCAGATTACTTTTAAAGGGTATCTTGGCTGGACTCATTATAATTTCTTTTGCAAAAATCCCACCATAGAGAGGATGATTTACTCCCGTTAACTCTTGTTGAACTTTGGAGGCCAATGCAATTTTAAATCCTCCTAAGATTCCACGGTTGGACAAACGATGAAACATATCTTGCGCCTCATAGGCATCCGTTAAATTCTTAGGTTGAAACTCTTGTGAAAGATTTTTAAACCGGCTACCACTCCTATGTTGCGCTATCATTTCCATTGCAGAATGCTCTAAAACATTATTATCCAATCAAAATATCCTTTAAATTCTTACAATTCTACTATTCACCTAACAAAACGACATTACAGTTAAAAAGTTTTAGTACTTTACTAACGTAAGAAATAATAAATCCATTATTTAATAAAAAATATAATATTTATAATTCGGTAATTCCACGCTCAAGCATTTTGAGCTTTATTTCGCCACTGTGATTAGAGCACTTACAGTTACATACCATTAATATAAAAATTTTATTGCCACACTTCCTGAATTTCATCATATCTTAAAAAGTACATTTAGTTAAGTATAAATCAGGAGTGCAGGAAATGAGAGATAAAATAAATAAAGGCTTTCAGAAACAACCATTTATGAACACGATTGGTGCAAAACTAGGAAAAATTAGTGAGGGAAAATGTGAAATAATTTTGCCATTTAATTTAAAACTTACACAACAGCACGGACTATTTCATGGAGGTGCTATAGCAACAATTGCTGACAATGCAGCTGGCTTTGCAGCATATTCCCTAATGAGTGACGAGTACCAACCTCTCACAATAGAATTTCAACTCTATCTGCTTTCACGGGCAACTGGAAAGAATTTGATTTGCAGGGCAAATGTTTTAAAAGCAGGAAAAACAATTTTTCACGTGCAGTCCGAGGTTTTCAGTCTCGTTGACTCTAACGAGATACTTACTGCCGTTGGTATGGCTACTATTAAAGCATCTAAATCAGTTACTGAAATTACCACCGCATAAAAAAAGTATTTAGCTGCACAGATGCAATAAATTTACAGACCATGCGCCGTAAATAGCAAACCGTCTTTACATCGATCAAGCTTCAAAGCCAAGAGTGCTTTAAAAAGGCGTTTCATACAAAAAACGGTTCCCACTCGAGATGCACTTTCGTCATTAAGGTCTAATTATAAAACTGCCAGGCGAAATAAATTCAAAGGACCCAGAAATTCTGGCTATTCTCGCTGATCAAGATTTTCCAGAAGACCTTCTATNCGTTCAACCGTTCCATTATCCTCNAAAGACTCTATAATAGATNNAGCTTTGGNCATCCAACTNGGCCGGTTTCCACTCCAAAGCTCCATCGTTGGGGNGAATTCTATTTGGTCAGCAACCGCTCCAGCAGGAACATACGCAATACCTCCTAACAATTCGGGTTTATTATATATTAACACACCGCANTTAGAACAAAAATAGTAATGCATTTCATTACCACTTCCCCCAATCACAGTATGCACAGCCATGTCTCCTTCAATTTCAAGTTCATGCTCTGGCATAGCAAGAGCATTTATCGATGTACCAAACACTTTGTGACAATTACTGCAATGACATTGAAAGTGAAGCATTGGATCATATTCAAATGAAAATTTTATTGCTCCACACGAACAAGCTCCTGAGTAGGCCATAATAAAACTCCAAACGCAGTNTAAANTAACTTAAGAGTATATAAAAAATTTGATGATACAACCAAAAATATTATACNNTCAAANAAANNATCCTAGTTTGATNAGGAATTCNAATGNCCGAAAGTGAAAAAGAGCTTGAAATAAAANGTCTTAAAAAGGAAGTNTCNAAGCTNCGACTNGAGGCAAATATGAGAAAATCACTTTCCAACCAACTATCCCTTCAAAAAAAAGTTGCTGATGACTCAAAAGCAGAGGCTCTCGCTAAATCAGAAGAATTAGAAAAAATTTCGTCTCAGCTCTCAAAATATTTGTCACCACAAATACATGAACAAATATTCAGTGGAAAACAAAGTGTAGGGTTAAAAAGTTATCGTAAAAAATTAACAATTTTTTTCTCAGATATTGTAGGTTTCACGAATATGTCTGACGAACTTGAGTCAGAAGAATTAACAAGCCTATTAAATTTTTACTTGAATGAAATGTCAAAAATTGCATTGAAGTTTGGAGGAACCATAGACAAATTCATGGGCGATGGTATCATGATTTTTTTTGGTGACCCAGAAAGTCTTGGAATTGAAGAGGATGCAAAGAAGTGCCTCGAAATGGCTCTAGAAATGCAATCGCGAATGAATGAACTTAAAGATTATTGGGGTAAAACTTTCGGATTAAAAGAAACCCTGAAAATACGAATAGGGATCAATACAGGGATTTGCACAGTTGGAAATTTTGGAAGTGAAGATCGACTAGACTATACCGCAATGGGAGGTGCTGTTAATCTTGCATCTCGATTAGAAATGCTTGCCAAACCAAGTTGTATAAACGTTTCTGAGGAAACAAAACTCCTGGTCGGACAGCGTTTTAAATTCAAAGNCCCNCAAGAAGCNCANGTTAANGGTTTCCTGAGAACAATCAAATATTTTGAAATNGANCAAAATGAAAACCTTNAAAGCAANCTGACAAATCTNGAAGGAGAGGGATTCAAACTAACAGTTGATGAAGACAAACTTACTAAAAATGCTTTAGAAGACCTGCAGACAAGCTTAGATGCTCTAAAGAGCCGCATTTAATTTTAATTTCAAGGCTAGAAATTATTCAAACAANTTTACCAAAGCGGTATCAGTGATTGCTGCNGAAGAGATATATCGTGGTGTCTCGTAAGGTAAGGTTAAGATCATTTCGGAATCCCCAGCCAGTTCTAGGGCTTCATGGATCGCGTCCTCCGATTCTGCAAACCAATGGCAGAAAAAAAATTCATTGTCTCCCATCCAATGCTGCAAACATTCTGCCCGGTCAGTTTTATAAGTGGCAAAAAATTCCNTATCTGTTATTGAAATTGCCATAGCTGTGTTTTTTGCTTCATCGTTTTGCCATGTATGAGTACACATAAAATGTTTTTTTGTCATTAATTTCTTATCCANNNGNCTATGAGTGGANTATTCCTTCNTCCGACTTAATTTTTNACNGTATCTTNGAGTTGCACTTTCGATAACCTTGGTACAGAGCAAACAACCAGAACCCACAAATCACAAGCCAGATGGTGACATCAAAAAAAGAAGAAGTTTCATTTGGAACGTANTCAGCTCTATTATAACTTATCGAANTACACANAAGGCACATANTATNTTTCCNTNTTATTTANAGNGAAATNNTAGACGTTTTTTNGATTATANACAATAGGTTGTTCATCATTTATTTACTACTATTTTTTTATATGGTTTAAACACAAAGTAGGAATTTATAGAGGAGCTAATTGTGACACCTAAAATAAAACAATTAGCGAAGCGTCAATTAAAAGATTACAGAAATAAGAAGCCCGGAACGCTCTTTTCTGATCCTACTTTGAATCTCACTATTGAGCAAGCATACGCCTTACAAGACTCAGTAACCAAGTTAAGGGTAACTGAAGGGGAAAAAATAACTGGTTATAAAGTTGGATGTGTTGGGCCTGGTACGACCAAACAGTTTGGAATGAAGGGTCCTATTAGAGGGACGTTATTTCTTAACGAAGTTCATAAAAGTGGATCAAAATTAAATAAATCAGCATTTTGCAATCTTGCAATAGAAGGAGAAATGGCTTTCAAAATCAATAACAAGTGTGAAGTTGACATAATATTTCCAGTAATTGAATTACATAACTTTATTTTTAGAGCTCATCAGAAAACTTTAACAGAATTAATAAGTAATAATGGTATTAATGCGGGAATAGTGCTTCCGAGTATCGATCAAAAACTTACTGAGCCGCAATTCCATGACGGAAGTATATTATCTATACTTATTAACAATATAAAAATTGGTTCCAGCGCATTATGGCCTAATCAAGGAGATCCCAAAACAACCTTAGACTGGGTAAAAGGGCATTTATTAAAATATGGGCTCTTTCTTCAACCCGAACAAATTATTCTCGCAGGAACAACCCTTGGACTTTACCCAGTACAATCTGGAGATGATATTAAAGTGCTTGTTGATGATCAGATAAAAGTTCAGTGTACTATTATTTGATTAGACAAATGCGATCTATCATCTGGGTTAAAATTCTCTAAAGGTATTTGGCGCAGTTTTTTGAGGAATAACATTCGGCTGAATTCTCAAACGCATTTAAAAAAAAGCTTTTACGATTTTTCTTATAATTTGTGTTATGTGGTTCCCCTCCGTACATTTAGTAACACACAGAGTTACAGCATGCCATCACAATGGATAAATTTTGCATACCGACTAGTTAATTTGCAGAAGATTAACTTTTCTTGAAATAAATTAACTTTATAAAGAGAGAATATTCGCAAAAACGTAGCCTAATTATTCTGTCTTCTCATATAACACCATTTGTGTAAACTAGGCAGTGAAAACGTCAACTATTTAGGAATGAATATGCCTCCCCCTTTTTCTGTCGGTGAATACAACAATAGGGCAGCTAAAGTGCGTGCTGTGATGAAGCAACAAGGCCTAGACGCCTTGATGATAGGTAATCCTGATAACATTAATTGGCTCACAGGATATGATGCGTGGTCATTTTATACTCCTCAAATGATGTTAATAGATTTAAACGATAATGGTATATACTGGTTTGGCCGTGAAATGGATGCAGGAGCTGCAAAGTTCACCACCTATCTGTCTGAAAAGCAAGTTATTGGTTATCCTGAAGACTTAGTGCAGAGACCGGACGAACATCCTTCACTCTATATTTCTAATTGGATGAAAAAGTCTGGTTATGCGGGGTACACGATAGGTTTAGAAACCGATTCATACTTCACGTCTCCTCGGTCTCTAAAAAACCTCCAATCAAGTTTAAATAATGTAAAATGGCTCGAAGCCGACCAATTAGTAAATTGGGTTCGCGTCGTGAAGAGTAAAGCAGAGCTCTCTATGATGCGTCAGGCGGCCGCAATAGCCGATATTGCAATGAAAACAGCCTACGAGGGCACCATGGTGGGCGTGCGTCAATGCGATTTAATGGCAGATATTGTTGCATCACAGATAAAGGGAACAAAGGATTTCGGGGGTGATATGCCAGCCTTACATCCTCTTATTTTAGCAGGAGATGCTGCATCAACCGCTCATCCGTTATGGAATGATGACCGACTGAAGTCTGAGCAAACAATTGCGTTTGAATTAGGTGGCTGTCGTAAAAGATATAACGTCGGACTGGCTAGAACGGTTCACCTCGGCAGAAGTAAACCAAAAAAACTCAATGAAACTTCTAAAGCGGTCAGCGAGGGAATGCACGCAGTCATGAATAAATTAAAAGCTGAGGTTACGACTGGAGAGGTCCACAAAGCATGGCAAAAAGTTTTGGATCGTTACGGGTTAGAAAAGAAAAGTCGAATAGGTTATTCAATTGGTGTTGGATATGCTCCAGATTGGGGAGAGCAAACCCTGAGCTTTAGAGCCCACGAGAAAACAATTGTTCCCGAAGATGCAGTCGTTCACATTATTTTAGGAATGTGGATGGATGGATGGGGAATGGAGTTAAGCGAAACTATCCACGTTAAAAGACAGTCAAGCTCTCGTCTATCTAAATTTTCTCAAGAAGTTCAGCTAATAATCGAATGACCAATTATCTAAAAAAGACTGAAAAAATTTTAGCCGACCTTATCGCTTTTCCAACAATAACTGG
>PAHT02000023.1 GCA_002705045.2 Paracoccaceae bacterium
ATATTAAGGTTTTGGTGGAGCCAAGGGGGATCGAACCCCTGACCTCTTGCATGCCATGCAAGCGCTCTCCCAGCTGAGCTATGGCCCCATTTTATTCTGTATACTAGTTCTCTTCGCTTTCAGATGGCACGTCCGTTAATTCTTCGAGCGAAACAGAATCGTCGTCGTCGTCTTCTAACAATTCATCTCCAATTTCAATATTGGCATCATCATCCAGTATAATTGGATCAGACTCTAATTCATCGGCATCCATTATAGGATTTATTTCTGTCATTTCCTCAGGTTTTTGAGCAGTTTCTTTAGCCGGTTTCTTATATATCTCCATGATACTCGCTAAATCGAATGTGGCATCACCACATGGACAAATTATTGGATCTCTGTTTAGATCGTAAAATCTTACACCGCATTTTGGGCATGCGCGTTTAGTACCCCACTCGTCTTTAGGCATGAAATCTCCTTAATCCCTAGTTTCGAAATTAATAAAGCTACCAGTGCCATAGTTTCAGTATGGTTGTAAAGTGTTAGCTCGGAGCTGTTAAAAAAATTATTATTTAATGATCTAAATTTGATTAGTATTGAAAGCTGCGCGGTTTTGAGTTTTTTCTTGTTAACCATTAGATAAAAAGGTGGTAACGTTTATTATTTGTAAGTCGTTTGGTTTGAAATGGCTTATCTGGGTGCGCTTATTAAAAAGTGACAAGTTACATTAATTTAAGAAAATTTGATTTCATGGTACAAATTGTGAAAAAAATTCTGACGCAAACTAATAGCCCGTCATTTGAGTCCTATTTGCGCTATGCTAACAAAGTTTATGATCTCGATATTAAGATAAATAAGTCCAAAAGAGTTCGTCGGATAACGCTCAGGGTATGTCAATTTAGTGGGGAGCTTCGACTGACGGTTCCTTCGCTGATACGAGTTGGTGCATTTAGTAATTTTATTGAGCAACATTTAGATTGGATAAATTTACAAAAAGCAAAAATTATCAAGCAAATCCAAATTGCCGAAGGAATTAAAATACCGATATTTGGTTTAGAACGGATAATTCTATCTGAATCAGAGTGTTGGGAGGATTACAGTTTGACTTCTGAAAAACTAACTGTACCGACACCTATTTTTCAGGCCAAACATAAGATTAATTTTAAGGATCAAATAAAAAACGTATTAATTCAATTGTCAAACGAGTTTTTTAATGACGTTTGTCAAAGAGACTCTGCAAAGCTTGGGGTTTCCTTTTCAAAAATTTCATACAAAGACCCAAAATCTCGTTGGGGTTCTTGCTCCTCTGAGAGAAAACTAATGTTTAGTTGGCGTCTCATCATGGCCCCAAGGGAGGTTAGCGCCTATGTAGCAGCTCACGAAGTAGCGCATCTAGTCCACATGAACCACAGCAAAAGCTTCTGGGAGACTGTTCGATTTCTTTGTCCAGATTATATGTCTCATCGTGTTTGGTTGCGTTATAATGGAAAAATGCTTCATCGGTTTATATTTTAAATTTTTTTTAATGGTTATACTAGTTTCTAGTAGAGCCAAGAGAGAAACTTGAGTGTTACTATGATTATTAAGTCTTCAAAATCAATGCACGAGGTAATTTATCGTTCACTCCGATTAAAAATTATGTATGGTGAATTTGACCCGGGTAAAACTTTTTCTATTAGAGGGCTGGCCACGCAGTTTTCTGTTTCTATGACGCCGATCAGAGAGGCAACGCGCCGTTTGGTTGCTGAAGGAGCTTTGATGATGTCTGCCTCTGGCAGAATAAGTGTTCCTTTAGTGAGCTCGATTAGGTTGAAAGAGCTTTTGAGTTTAAGACTTTTATTAGAGCCAGATCTTGCAAGTCGTGCAGTCCCAAAAGTTCACCTAGCATTAATTGAAAGGCTATGTGATTTAAACGATCACCTTGAAAAAATGATAGAAAATGATAATTTACTCGGATACCTTCGAACGAACATAGAATTTCACAAGACTCTTTATCTCAGAGCTCAAGCTCCCACAATGATAACACTTTTAGAAATAATTTGGTTGCAGCTAGGCCCAACCTTTAAAGTTGGCTGTTTAAAAAGTAGTGAAATTTTGAAAACAACTGCTCATCACAATATTATTTCAGCGCTTAGGATTGGTAATCAAGTGGACTTGGCGGAAAGCGTTATAGCTGACATAAACAATGATTTTCGTGTTTTCATGAATTGATTCCTAGAAATTTAACTGTGTATTGCCCCATCTAGGCAAGCTAAGGCAGCCTCTCGGACGGCTTCAGAGACAGTTGGGTGGGCATGACAAGTTCGAGCTAGATCTTCTGCACTTGCACCAAATTCCATTGCAACGCATATTTCATGAATTATATCGCCAGCTCCAGGTCCAATAATATGACTGCCAAGTATTTTATCTGATTTTTTATCAGCTAAGATTTTTACAAAACCCTCAGCTAAAAAATTAACTTTGGCGCGCCCATTACCCATGAACGAAAATTTGCCAATTTTAAAGTCTTTGTTTTCTTGTTTTAATTGTTCTTCTGTTTTTCCAACAGATGCTACCTCTGGCGAAGTATAAATTACAGCAGGGACTAAATTATAATTTATGTGGCTTGATTGTCCAACAAGCTGCTCGGCAACAGCTATGCCCTCATCCTCTGCTTTATGCGCTAGCATAGGCCCAGTAGTTACGTCTCCTATTGCAAAAATATTTGGGTAGTTTGTTTGCAGATTTTCGTTCACTATTATTTGTCCAGTTTCATTTGTAACAANATTGATATTTTCTAAGCCAAGTCCTTCGGTAAAAGCTTTTCGACCAGTTGCTATCAAAACAACATCAGTCGAAATTGTTTCNGTTTGACTATTAGTTTTTACTTGAAANTCTATCATAGCTGTTTTCTTTTCTACTTTTATGTCGGTAACGGCGCTGTTTAAAATAAAATTAATACCTTGTTTTTTTAAAATTCTTAAAAAAGTTTTTGAAATTTCTTTATCCATTCCCGCAGCAATTTGGTCGAAGTACTCGATGACAGTAACGTTAGTCCCAATCCTATTGAAAACGGATCCCATTTCTAAACCAATGACACCGCCACCAATGATTACTAGGTTTTTAGGAATTTTCTTTAAATCAAGGGCTCCAGTAGAGTCTACAATCGTTTTTCCATCTGTTTTAATACCTTGAAAAGAGGCGGGTTTAGATCCTGTTGCAATTACAATATTAACGGCTGAAATTTTATTATTGTTTACAAGAATACTTGTATCACTTTCGATTTTTGCCCATCCAACAATATGAGTTATTTTATTTTTTTTGAAGAGATATTCTATACCTTGCGTATTCTGCGCAACCATACTGTTTTTATATTCGAGCATTTGCAGCCAATTTATTTCAGGCCTATTGATTTTTATACCCATCTTCGAAAAATTTTCAATACTATCATGGTAAGCCTCTGATGCGTGTAATAACGCTTTAGATGGTATACAGCCGACATTCAAACAGGTTCCGCCTAGTGATTTTTCTCCCTCGATACATGCAACCTTCAACCCAAGTTGTGCCGCCTTAATCGCGCAAACATATCCTCCCGGCCCACTACCTATTACCACCAAATCAAAATCAGCCATTACAGTTATCTCCAGGTTTAAAGGTCCATTAACAAGATATTTGGGTCTTCTAGGCACTCTTTAACTCGGACTAAAAAAGTAACGGCGCCTTTGCCATCGACAATTCTATGATCGTAACTAAGTGCTAGATACATCATAGGTCTGATTACAATTTCGTCATTTAGTGCAATCGGTCTTTCTTGAATTTTATGCATACCAAGAATGCCAGATTGAGGTGGGTTTAAGATAGGTGAGGACATTAATGACCCGTAAATACCACCATTAGAAATAGTAAAACTCCCCCCTTGCATTTCTTCAATGCTAAGGGTTCCTTCCCGAGCGCGCGTACCCATGTTTGCAAGTGCCTTTTCAATATCCGCAAAGCTCATTTTATGAGCGTCTTTAATGACTGGTGCAACAAGACCAGCAGGGGTCCCCACAGCTATCGCCATATTAACATAGTTTTTATAAACCACATCATTTTCGTCTATTTCAGCGTTAACTTCTGGGATCTCAAGCAAAGCGTGGCAACAGGCTTTAGCAAAAAATGACATAAAACCGAGTTTAATAGAGTGTTTTTTTTCAAAACTAGTTTTATACTTTTTTCTAATATCAATTATTGTGGACATATCTACTTCATTAAAAGTCGTGAGCATAGCCGCAGTGTTTTGAGCTTGCTTTAGCCTAGTTGCTATAGTTTGGCGTAACCGGCTCATTTTTACGCGTTCTTCTTTATTTGGGATCATTTGTGATGCGTTTAGATCATTTCCGCCACTTACTTTAGTAAGATGTTTTGTAACGTTGTGGTCAATTAAATCCTCTTTAATTATCCTTCCTCCTCGCCCTGATCCTTTGATTTCTGAGGATTCGATATTCTGCTCCTTCATAATTTTTCGTACGGCTGGTCCATGAATTTGTTCTTCTGTAGTTTCATTTTGTGCTATTGAAGCGCTTTTCATGGGTTTCGGCTGGTTAGAAGGACCGGTATCAATCAGCGCTTTACTATCGGTTTCCTTTATGACAGCTAATAAAGCTTTTAGGCCAACAGTTGTGCCCTCAGGAGAAGAAATTGTCTGAAGTATACCAGATACGGGACTGGGTACTTCAACGGTTACTTTATCAGTTTCCAACTCACATAGCATCTCGTCGACGCTGACATTATCTCCCGGCTTTTTGAACCAAGTTGCAACTGTCGCTTCGGTGACACTCTCTCCTAACGTTGGTACAAGTATATCAGTCATTTTTTTCTCCTGAAAGACGAAGTGCCTCATTTATAAGTTTTTCTTGTTGACTATTGTGTTGAGCTGCTAGGCCTGTTGCCGGTGACGCCGATGCAATTCTTCCAGCATATGATGGACGTGTGGTTTTTGTTTTTATCTTACGAAGAACCGATTCTAAGTTTGGTTCCATAAAATGCCAGGCACCTTGGTTCTTCGGTTCTTCTTGGCACCAAGTCACCTCCGCGTTCTTAAATCTAGTCAATTCTTTGATCAATGAAGTTTCTGGGAACGGATAAAATTGTTCAATGCGCAGCAAGTAAATATTATTAATTTTTCGTTTATCGCGTTCCAGAAGGATATCATAATATACTTTTCCAGAGCAAATTACTATTTTTTCAATTTTTTCATCTTTTACAAGTTGCGTAGAAGAAAGTCCTAGCTGGGCATCGTCCCATAATATTCTGTGAAAACTAGAGCCTTTTAAAAAATCTTTTTTGCTACTTACAGCCAATTTATTTCTTAAAAGTGATTTTGGAGTCATTATGACTAACGGTTTTCTATATTTTCGGTGAATTTGGCGCCTGAGTAGATGAAAATAGTTTGCAGGTGTAGTGCAGTTTGCTACAATCCAGTTATCTTCTGCACAAGCTTGCAAAAATCTCTCTAACCGAGCGGATGAATGCTCTGGGCCTTGTCCCTCATAACCATGAGGTAGGAGCATAACCAGACCAGACATTCGGAGCCATTTGTTTTCTCCA
>PAHT02000039.1 GCA_002705045.2 Paracoccaceae bacterium
AGGGTTCGCACTGCTGTTCCTACAGGAAATGCCTTTTCAGATAAGTCTAATGGACAAATTCTTTCTAAACAGAGAGGAGCCTGTTTTCCAGATATTAAGACCCCAGCCCAAGCATCACTTTGCTCTGTTACATAAAATGACTGTGCAAGAGAGGGCATTATTAGATTTACCTCGCTTTCATTTTCAAAAAGTATGAAATACTGATCCACGGAATTCTTAATTAGTCTTATATCCTCACTCTTATTTGAGACTGATTGACCAATGGATAGAGGTTCAAATTTCAGTATTTTTTTAATTATGGTGTCAACCTTTTTCTGCATTTTTTTCGGAATAGAAAATGAAAAAATTTCTGGGGTCACTTCCTTTAAAGACACCTCACCTATAACAGCTTCATATCCATTTAAGGGGGTGGATGTGGAGAGTTTTTTAAGCACGAAGTCGGTCTCCTTTTGGGTCAAAAAAATGAGGAGAAGTAATCTCAACTTCTATTTTTTCATTGTTCAACAAGTTTATAGCATCAACTCTTTCCCCAAATCTTTTATCCCCTTCCTTTATGAATCCAAGACCAATTGATTTACCCAACATTGGTGAGAAAGCAACTGAACTCATCCAGCCTTCATCATTCTCTAAGGCTACTTTCTTGCCTCTTGAAATGAAATGAGAGCCTGCAACTAAAGAATGCATCTCATTTGTAGGAGTGAATCCAACAAGCTTGAGGACATCTTTTCTGTTAAAACCATCTCTTTCAGACATAGTATTTCCAATACAATCATTCAGTTTTGAAACCATTTTACCCAAGCCTAAATTATTAGCCGTTGTTTGGCCGTTTAATTCATTCCCTGCGGCATGCCCTTTTTCGATTCTCATTACCCCTAAAGCTTCGGTCCCATATGGTACAAGGTTAAACTTTTTGCCTAATTCAGTCATAGCATTCATAAACGAAGAAGCATACCGTCTTGGTAAAGCTAATTCATAGGCTAGTTCTCCAGAAAACGAGATCCGAAAAAGTCTTGCTCTTATACCCCCAAAAATTGAGATTTCGCCACAAGCCATAAATGGGAAAGATTTATTCGAAATATTCACCCCTGAGTCCATAATTTCTGAGAGTAGAGCCCTTGATTTGGGTCCTGCTATAGCGAATTGAGCCCAATGGTCAGTAGTCGATATAAGATGCACATCCCAGTTTGATTTTAGACACTGCCTACAAAACTCTAGGTGCCTAAATACTGTTACTGCGTTAGCAGTTGTGGTTGTCATCACAAAGTGGTTTTCGGATAACCTTGCCGTTGTTCCATCATCGAATGCTATACCATCCTCTCTCAACATTAATCCGTAACGGACCTTACCAACTGGTAGCTTGCCAAAATTATTAGCATAAACAAAATTTAAAAATGCACCAGAGTCCTCTCCTTTGATATCTATTTTCCCCAAAGTTGTTACATCACAAATTCCAACTGACTTTCTGGTCCTTATAACTTCTCTATCCACACTCTCTCTCCAGGACTTCTCATCTGGTAGGGGGAACCATTGCGCTCGCAGCCAATTACCTGCTTCAACAAAAACGGCATTTTGGTTTTGAGCCCATTTATGTGATGGTGTAAGTCTAAATGGCCTAAAATGGCTGCCACGAGAACGACCAGCAAATGCTCCTATTGGAACAGGCGTAAAGGGTGGTCGATATATTGTAGTTCCAGATTCCTCAATTGGTTTATTTTTTAAAATACTTAGAATAGAAAGTCCCAATACATTTGAGTTCTTCCCTTGGTCAGTTGCCATACCTAACGTCGAATATCTTTTGAGAAGCTCAACTGAATGAAAGCCTTCTTGAACGCTTAATTTAAGATCTTTTACGGTAACATCATTTTGCAAATCAACCCAGACATTACCCTCTGGTAGGGAGTTTGAAAATGCGCCTACATTAAAAGGTTTTCTATTAAACTTTATTTTATTTGTTGTTTTAGTCTTGTATCCCAAAGATGACAATATTCTTTCCATTTTATCAGTTATTTCCTGGAATATATTTTCTAGTTCAAAAACACCATTTGCTGCTCCTATTACATTCATTCCTTTTGGCAAGTTACCAGGAACAAAACACTGGTAATCTTTTACCCACTGGGGGCGACCTCGCTGGTGGCATGTCAGGTGAACATTTGGATTAAATCCCCCTGAAACAGCCAGGCAGTCAGTTTTAATTTTACTTTTATCATTTAATATAATTGAGGAAAGTCGGAGACCACCCCTTGTATCAATAACTTTTTTTCCGAGGTGATAATTAATATCTTTAATTGGTGGATTAATATCTGATCGTTCATCTATTACTGTAACTATATTGCATCCAGCATCTTTAAGATCTCTAGCGGTTATCCAGCCATCGTCATTATTGGTATATATCGAAATATTTTTTCCTGGAATCACACCCCATCTATTACAATACTGTCGGACTGATTTAGATAGCATTATCCCAGGTCTATCGTTATTTCCAAACAATAGCGAACGTTCAGTTGCTCCACTACATAAGAGAGATTGCTTGGTATAAATTCTCCATAGTACTTGTCTAGGTTTTTTGTTCTCAAATTGGCCCGTATAATCTTTTACTTCTAAAGCTCCAAAAATGCCATGATCGAAAGCACCAAAGACTGTTGTTTTAGGTAAAAGCCTCACATTTTCAAAGCTTTTTAATTCTTCAATTATCTGGGCTCCCCAATCAGAAGCAGATACATCATTTATCTGAAGTTTCTCTCCGTTTAGTGATCCACCTAGTAGAAAATCTTCATCAGCTAATATAACTTTCGCACCACTTCTCGCTGCGCAAAGAGCTGATTGAAGGCCAGAAGGTCCTGATCCAATTATTAGTAAATCACAGTGGAGAAAGCCTTTGTCATAGCAGCTAGGATCTTCTTTACTGGAAAGCTTTCCAAGCCCTGCTGCTTGTCTAATTATAGGTTCATAGATTTTTTCCCAAAAAGACTTTGGCCACATGAATGTCTTATAATAAAACCCGGCGCCTAGGAAAGGTGATAGGAAATCATTTATTCTCATTAAATCCCATTCGAGTGGGCCAAAGTGGTTTTGACTAGTTACCACCAAGTTATTAAAAAGTGGAACGGTTGTGGCTCTTATATTTGGTTCAGTGTGTGCTCCTGAGCCAAGCTGGATAAGTGCAGAAGGTTCTTCGGATCCAGCTGAAAAAATTCCTCTTGGCCTATGGTACTTAAATGAGCGACCAACTAGGTGGTTGCCGTTAGCCAGTAAAGCTGAGGCTAAAGTGTCTCCTTCATATCCATAGAGTTTTTTTCCATTAAAGGAAAAATTAAGAATTTTTCCCCGGTTTATTAAACCTCCATTCTTTAATCTAAACATCTTAGTTCCCATTCTCTTGCGCTTTTAAATAATCCACCGCTAACTCTACTTTTAGAATTTCATGGGTCTCAGTATTACGTGTAATTACCAACCATGATCGATCGCCATATTCATGGTACCAAAGTTCTTTATGTTCACCTGCAGGATTGTTGCGCAAGTACAAGTAGTTATGGAAGGTATCATAATCGACTGGGTCTTCCCGTTCAGGTCTAAAAAGAAGTGCAGCGTCTCCTTTATAAACAAATTCGCAGGAATCTCTTGGGCCTAAATAGGGGTGTGGAATAATCATATTTTTCTCATATCAATGTAAATTTGGCTGCGCACCTACTCCCTTTTCATCTATCAGGTGTCCCAGTTTGAAACGGTTTAATGTATAACCTTTAGCTACAGGATGAGGGGTGTCCGTAGCCAGCAGATGAGCATAGCAATAACCACTAGCCGGGGTAGCTTTGAATCCCCCATAGCACCAACCTCCATTAAAATATAATCCACCAATATGTGTTCTATCTATAAATGGGGATCCGTCCATAGACATATCCATGATGCCGCCCCACATCCGTAAAAGCCTGGCCCTACCAATCATAGGCATTATTGCCATACCACCCTCACAGACATCTTCAACAACGGGGAGATTTCCTCTTTGCGCATAGCTATTGTATCCGTCAATATCACCTCCAAATACCAGCCCGCCCTTATCTGATTGACTTACATAAAAATGACCTGCTCCAAAAGTGATAACGTTACTGAGTATTGGCTTTAAACCTTCAGATACGAAGGCTTGCAACACATGACTTTCAATAGGCAGTCTCATATTTGCCTTACTCATGACTTTACTTGAGGAACCTGCAACGCATGAGGCCACCTTTTTTGCATGTATTTTGCCCTTGGAAGTTACCACACCAGAGCAGACCCCATTTTTTATAATGAAGTCCTCTACTTCGCAGTTCTGAATTATATCTACACCTTTTTTATCTGCACCCCTGGCATATCCCCAGGCGACAGCGTCATGTCGGACAGTGCCGCCTCTTTTTTGCATAAGTGCACCTTTTACTGGGAACCGAGCATTTTCAAAATCTAAGTATGGGCATAGATTCTTCAATGCGTTTTCATCTAACAGAGTTGCATCTGCACCAGATAAAAGCATTGCGTTCCCGCGTCTTACCGCTGCATCTCTTTGGGCATCGCTATGAAAAATGTTTATTACACCCCTTTGAGATACCATCGAATTATAATTGGTATCTTGTTCCAAGCCTTCCCACAATTTTAAGGAGAATTCATAAAAAGGTTCGTTTTCTGGGAGTAAATAATTGGATCTGATTATTGTAGTATTTCTTCCAATATTTCCAGAGCCTATCCAGCCTTTTTCAAGCACTGCTATATTATTTATATTATAAACATTACTCAAATAATAAGCGGTAGATAGTCCATGTCCACCACCACCTATAATAATTATGTCATACTCTTTTTTTGGATCAGGTTCACGCCAGGCTTTTTTCCAGCCTTGATTTCCGGATAAACCTTCAAGAAAGATTTTTAGTGCAGAATATTTCAATTTTAACTCCCAAAACCCACGTAATTTACATTTTGGTTTAATACATAAATGCAAGAGACATTAAATACCGAAAAGACGCAAGTATTTTGGGACTATTTTTGTTTGATTTTGGTAACTTTCTTGAGTACCTTTTGAAGGTATTGTTGAATAAAAAAATAAATTAGCCTTTTTTATGAATTCTGACTTGGTCATTATAATGATTATAGCTGATGATAATCACTGTTGGTAACTTAACAATTTACCACAAAGCTATGAAGAAATTGAGCTAGGAATAATTAGATTGGGTTGGTGGAGATAGCTTTAAGAGCATAACTCATAGCCTTTGGATTATTTGTAAAATTTTACTCTCTGATAGCTTCTCTAAATATGTCTGATGAATAATGTACTTAGGGGTCTTAAATGTCCAGAATGTTAACAATATCTTGCCTGCAAACCAGCCCTAGATCTACTTTCAGAGATGCAAGTATTGAAGCTATAGCATTGGCTGAAAAGGCCATGGAAAAGAATCCAGCGTTGATTTGCCTTCCGGAGTACTGCGGTGGGTTGGTTAGCAATAAGGGGAGATTCACTCCTCCGCATGAGGTAGAAGAAAAACATCCGGTTCTTCTATCACTAAAACACTTTGCAAAAGTTAATAAAGTTTGGATTGTAGTCGGCTCTATTGCAATCACTGGACGTGATGGGAAGTTTTTTAATAGAACTTTGCTGTTAGATAGTAACGGCGAGGTTAAGTGCAGATACGATAAGATCCATCTTTTTGATATTGATCTGGCAGATAATTCTCATTCGTTCCAGGAAAGTGCAACGGTTCAATCTGGTGAAAGAGTTTCTTTAGCTGAAACCCCTTTTGGGAAGCTTGGTTTTTCAGTCTGCTACGACTTACGCTTTGCTCATATATATAGAGAAATGTCCAAAAATGGTGCAGAAATATTAATGGTACCTTCAGCATTCACAAAAAAAACAGGTGAAGCCCATTGGCATGTATTGAATAGAGCTAGAGCCATTGAAAACGGAGCATTTGTTATTTCCCCGTGTGCTTGTGGTCCAATTGAGGGGGGTGGAGAATCTTATGGGCACTCTTTGGTAGTAGACCCGTGGGGCGAGATTTTAGCTGATGGGGGAGTGGGCTCAGGAGTGGTAACCTGTCAAATAGAAATTGATAAAGTACAAGAAACCAGAAATAAAATCCCTAGTTTGCGACATGACAGAGATTACGATCTAAGGATCATTGATGCCTCACAATAGCTTCAAATTTTGAAAATAAAAGCACAAAATTAGGCTCTTTCTCTGCTATAAAACCCTCCCAATATATTCCTGCAGCAACCAACTGCTCCTAGTTCTCGATCTAAGGTATCCTGATGACTCAATCAATATCAGTATTTACCAGTTAAGATTAGAAAAGTATCAAGTTCACTTTATTTTATCTAGATGACAACTCCACTATGGAAAAATACTCTAAAACTTGAATGGTTGTTTAGTATGGGATTTGTGGGTTTTTTGATGTTATATCATTATGAATTTACTTGGGTATGTTGGGTATGACTGAAATAGCTTTAGGTTTAATGACTGCGTTAGCCTGGGGCTTCCATGATTTTTTTGTTTGGCTTGTGGTAAAGCAGGTCAACACTTTTACAGTATTAATCGTTACAAATAGCATAGGGACGCTTGGCCTCTTATTACTTATTTTTTATTGGAAGGAACGAGTATTTATAGGCCAAGATTTATATTAATTTCCATTATCTAAGGCGCGGCATTTCTTATTGGGACTGTAAGCCTTTTTATGGCTTTTAATTCTGGTCCAGTTTTTGTGGCGGCTCCTATTATTTGTTCATACCCACTCCTATCCCTACTTTATGCAACTATGTACGGTGGCGGCCCAACAAGCTACCAATTGCTACTAAGTAGTCTAGTTATTTTGGGACTATCACTCACACTAACTCCCCAATTTGGTGCAAATTTAAAATTTGAGTCTAATATTGTAACTACTATTTTTTGGTCATTAGTTTCAGCACTTTTTTTTCAATTTCATTTCATTTGGGTCAAAACCAGATCGTGATTGGCCATGAGATTTCGTCAAATTTTTTTGCAAGATTAGCGGCCATAATACTCCTTTTGATTTTTTCGTTTAGGAATACCCATTTCCTTAAGTTGAGGCCAATCCAAATTTTTATTTTAATATTTATGGGATGTGCAGACACTTTTGCACTTACTATCATGGTTTATTCTGGAAACTTCAGCAATCCTGAGCTATCTTCTGTGTCAGCATCAACATTTGGCTTAATAACAATTTTATTGGTCTGCATTGTTTACAGAGAAAGACTCTCAATTATTCAGAGCCTAGGCGTAACCCTCGTATTTTTTTCGATTGGAACTTTATCTCTCATTTAATTTATGTTTGAGTTCAAGGATATATACAAAATTGAAGTTTAATAATAGTATTGAGCGGATTGGCAGCAGGTGAACAAATGAGTATAAAAGTAGCAAAAATATTTCGCCATACTATAAAAAGTGTAGGGTCCGAATCAATTAATTCAGTTGATTTGCATTCAGGTAAAACTATGCCCTGGGATAGGGTGTGGGCCTTAGCACATTATAAAACACGCTTACCTGAAGGAGAAAACCATTGGTTACCCTGTAGTTCTTTTCTTAGGGGAGCAATTGCTCCAAATTTAATGGCAGTTTCTGCTAAATTTGATGAAGTTACGGAAACCTTCGAGTTAAAACATCCTTCTCTGAAAACTTTATCATTTAACCCAAACGAAGATAGAGATTTACAAGAGTTTTTGTTTTGGATTAAACCACTATGTCCAGAAAACGGTCCAAGTCCAGCTTCCCTTTATAAGGTTGATGATAGGGGCTCAACTGATACGGAATATCCATCGATTTCAATACTCTCTTTAGACTCACTGGATGAGCTGTCCAAAAAAGTTGGATCAGAACTAGACCCTAGGAGGTTTAGGGGAAATATTTGGTTGCAGGGGGGAGAACCCTTTGAAGAATTTAATTGGATAGATCAAGAAATTGATCTAGGAAATGTTAAGGTAAGGGTCCTAGAAACAATTGAACGTTGTAATGCAACCAAGGCTAATCCTTTAACTGGGGAAAAGGATATCGACACTCTTTCTGCCCTGCAAATTAACTATGGTCACAAGGATTTTGGAGTTTACTGTAAAGTAGTAAGAAATGGTACTCTTTCTTGTGGAGACCAAGTAATACTTTCTTAATGATCAGTCAAAAATTTATTAAATATCCAAAGTGTTATCTTTTTCCCAAGTTGTCAGGTGTGAAAAAAATTTTCGCCATTCTTGATTTTTTAACTTGATGAAAGCATTAGAAAACTCAGAACCTAGCATGTTTTTAAGCTCTTCATCTTTATCGAACTCTCTTAGTGCATCTAATAAATTTTCTGGTAACCGCTCCACTTCGCTATCTTTGGTACGATCTGTATAAATATCATTATCATATCTCCTTCCAGGATCAGCTTTGATATCAACTCCTATTATGCCAGCTGCTATAATAACTGATTGTAAAAGGTATGGATTACTAGCTCCATCTGGCAGTCTTAGTTCAAAACGCCCTGGCCCTGGTATTCTAACCATGTGGGTTCGATTATTGCCACTCCAGGTTATAGTATTCGGTGCCCAAGTTGCACCTGATATGGTAACTGGAGCATTTATCCTCTTGTAAGAATTAATTGTAGGATTGGTAATGGCTACCATTGATTTAGCATGAGCCATAATTCCACCAAGAAAATTCAAACCCTTCTCAGCGAGACCTATGTCCGATTTTTTATCAGCAAAGATGTTACGTTTTCCTGCTAAGTCCCAAACTGATATGTGGGCGTGGCAACCATTACCTGTTAAATTTGAAAATGGTTTTGGCATGAATGTAGCCCTTAAGCCGTGCTTTTCTGCGATTGATTTTACCATAAATTTGAAAAAAGAATGCTTATCTGCTGTCATAAGCGCGTCATCGTATTCAAAGTTCATTTCAAACTGACCATTTGCATCCTCATGATCGTTCTGGTAGGGACCCCAGCCTAGTTTCAACATGGCATCACATATTTCGGTAATGACATCATATTTTCTCATTACAGCTTGCTGATCATAGCAAGGTTTTTCTGCAGTATCATACTCGTCTGAAATTGCAGATCCATCGGGTTTAATGAGAAAATACTCCGCTTCAATACCTGTTTTAACGCGCATCTTCTTTTTGCTGGCCTCTACTATCAATTTTCGTAATACATTTCTGGGGGCCTGAGCAACTTCTTTTCCTGCCATGACAAGATCAGAGGCAAGCCATGCGACATCTGGACGCCAAGGTAGTTGTATCAAGCTTTTTGGGTCAGGAATTGCTGCCATATCAGGATGAGCTGGGGTCATATCTAGCCATGTCGCAAATCCTGCAAATCCAGCTCCTTCTTTTTCCATATCAGTGATAGCGGCTGCTGGAACCAATTTTGCTCTCTGTGCACCAAAGATATCAGTAAATGAAATCATAAAATATTTTATCTTTTTCTTCTTTGCAAAATCTTCAAGGATCTTTCCCATTTGTCTTTACCTCCCTTACTATTGAATTTTTTCGCGAGTTCGTTACTTTACGTAGTTGCTTAGAATCATATCAACTTTCTATGAATTATCCATAAAAAGAACTCAGGTTTTTTATGCCAGAAAAAAGGTTAGTACTTCTAGGGGGAGGACATTCTCATATATTACTCCTTAAAAAATTAGGCATGCGTCCGATCAAGGGGTTGATAACTTCCTTGGTGACCCCGGATGCTACAATGATTTATACTGGGATGCTGCCAGGTGCTATAATGGGGACCTATTCCTTAGATGAAATACAGGTAGACTTGGTAAAACTCGGAAACTATTCGAATTCTAGGGTAATATTCGATTATGCTAAAAATATTAACGTAAAAGAAAAAAATGTAGGATTAGGAACAAGGTCACCAATAGGATATGATATTCTCTCAATTGATATAGGAATAAATTATAAACTCCCAAAAATCAAAGGTTTTGAGAAATTTGTAGTTCCTGTAAAGCCATTTGAAGATTTCATGGTTTCGTGGAAACAGTTTTTAGCTGGATTGGACCAATTAGGGAAAAATCCGGCCATCGCTTTAATTGGAGCAGGCGCAGCTGGATGTGAATTAGCGCTTGCTATAAATTTTAAATTGAAGAACCTTGGGTGCAATCCTTTAATTACTTTAATTGATGTTGGAAAAGTAGCTTCTAGTATACCAAATAAAGCCCAAAAGAAAATACTGGGGTGCCTTAAACAGAATGATATAAAATTTAAAGAGCATACAAAAATAGTACAGGTTTCGGATCAAGGCCTTCAATTTAAAGGAGGTGAAACACTTTTCAGTGATTTGACTATAAGTACAGCAGGTGGACAGCCACACACGTGGCTATCACGTTCTGGGTTGAGATTAGACAGAGGGTTTGTTCAAACCTTGCAAACACTACAAAGTGTTTCACACGATTTTGTTTTTGCCTCTGGAGATTGTTCGGAAATTAAAGGTCATCCATCCAAAAGGGCTGGGGTATTCGCTGTAAAGGCTGCCCCTATTTTATATCAGAATTTATACAGGTATCTTAACTCTCGTGAACTATTGAGCTATACCCCACAAGAAAAATTTCTCCAGGCCCTAACCCTTGAAGGTAGAAAAGCACTTATTTTCAGAGGTAATAGTAGTATCTCTGGTTTTCTCCCGTGGCTTTACAAAGATTTTGTGGATAGATCCTTCCTAAAGAAATTTTCTTTAAATTCACCTATGAACCTTAACAAAAAGGGATCAGATTCAAAAGAAAACCAGATGCTTTGTGGAGCTTGTGGTGCTAAAGTTGGGGGTTCTATTTTGGACAAAGTGCTAAAAAAATTACCTGATACTGCACCTATTATGACAAACAATATTGGGGATGATGCGGCAATATTAAATATATCAGGGACTCTCAAGGTATTAACAACTGACCATTTGCGGAAATTTTGTGAAGATCCTTGGAAAATGGCAAAAATAACAGCAATTCATGCTCTTGGTGATATTTGGGCTATGGGTGCCAAACCAACTGTTGTTCTTAGTCACATCACTGTACCAGAATCTTCATTAGAGTATCAGGAGCATTATCTATCCGAAATTATCAGTTCTGCTAATGAAACATTTTTGGCAGAAGGTGCCCATATTGTTGGGGGCCATACCACAAAGGGTTCTGAATTAATGATTGGATTTACTATTTTAGGAGATGTGGGGAAGCAGCCGATCACTATTAAGGGTGCATCCCCAACTGATAAGGTTATTTTGACAAAACCAATAGGGGTGGGGACCATATTGGCTGGTGAAATGCAAGGTTTGGCCAAGGGGAAATGGGTAAAAGAAGCACACGAATGGATGATGAGATCGCAGGGCCAAATTTCCAGAATTATTGGACAAAATGCAACAGCTATGACGGATATCACGGGTTTCGGAATCATTGGTCATTTAATGAAAATTTGTCGAGAGTCGGGAGTGGGTGTCACTCTGTCTTTAGATCAGGTACCTATTCTCAAAGGTGCTTTGGATTTAACTTTAATTGGAGTTAGATCAACTCTATTTGAAGAGAATGTCAGTCAAAGCTTTGATGTTAAGTATCCAAAAGATAATATTAAATGGCCCTTACTATTTGATCCACAAACCTCTGGTGGACTATTGGCTGCAATACCGGAAAAAGACGTCTATTTAGTTACAAATGAATTAAAGAAGTACGGCTTTATGAATGAGGTAATAGGAGAATTCTTTGCCGGCACCCCTGAAATTAGGGTTACTTAATCTTCTATCAAAGATTTGTTTAGAATGGTGGATGCCACAGTGTTTATACTCTTCTGATCAAGAGGGTTTATATCAATTTTATACTTTTCATCTTTTTCTGTAGAACTTGAGGCGTTTTTATATCTTGGATCATAATGTAATTCCATAAGCTCTTGGGCTAATTTACAATATTGCTTCTTTGTCACAAGGTCTCGCCACTTGATTATTTGTTTTTTACTATGAAAATTGTTCAAAAGTTCAATTTTTTTAAATAGCTTCTCAGAATCTGAATAAATGTCTTGGTATTCAGTACTTATAAATTCAGCTCGTTTTTTAATAGGCGTCAGTAATTTTATGTGAGGTGAAACTTTCATTTTTTGCCAAAGGCTAGGAGGTATTTTGATATAACCAATTTTACTTGATTCTGCCTCCAAAAAAATCGGTACATTTTCGGAAAAACGCTCTAATAAGGATACTAATTTACTTTCAAAGTCTTTTTGTGATGGTTGTCCAGTTGGCTGAGACCCAAAGATTGATCCTCTATGATTGGCCAATTTTTCAAGGTTAATAACCTGCCCACCTAGATCTGTGATTTTTTCAAGGACTGTTGTTTTACCTGTGCCTGTATAACCGGATATAATAATTAAGTTATGGCTAATTGGTTTTTTATATAAATTATTTACAATCAGCCTTCTATAAGACTTATATCCACCTTCTAATATTTGAGTTCGCCAACCTATTTCTGATAGAATTAAACCAAGAGATCGAGATCTTTGCCCTCCCCTCCAACAATAAATCAGGGCTGTCCAGTGACTTTCTTTTTGAGATAAAAGACCAGCTAAGTGTTTTGAAATATTTTTTGATATATATTTAGCACCTAACTTTCTGGCTTCAAATTTACTTTCTTGTGTATAAATTCGACCAATAACAGAACGCTCTTCATTTGATAATACTGGAAGGTTAATAGCACCTTGGATATGATCTTCTTTGTATTCATCTGGTGATCTAACATCAATAATGGTATCAAAAGTATTGGGGACTATGGATTCTAATTCAAATTTTTGTAACTTCATTTCTTTATCTAAAAAAAGTGGTTTTTTAACTTAAGCTTTTTAAATTTTCACATCAGATCTATACTAGGTTTCAGGCTAATATTAAAAGTAAAAGTATGGATATAATAAAAAATAAAGTAGTTTTTATTTCTGGTGCGAGTTCTGGTATTGGGAGAGCAACCTCTGAGGCCTTTGCTAGTTGTGGTGCGAGAATGGTATTGGGATGTCGGAACAAAGGGGACTGTGAGGAAATTATAAAGGAATGCACTGCTAAGGGTGGTTTGGCAAAAGAGGTTTACGGTGATCTATCTAACCTAGAAGGATTGTCAGATATAGCCTCTGGTGTAATAAACGCTTGGGGTGATTTAGATATACTTGTCAACAATGCTGCGACTATCTCTCCAATGGCAAGAATTGAGAAAATAGATTTACACGAACTCGATAAGTGCATGAGAATAAATGTGACAGCCCAAATAGGATTAATTTCAAAAGTTTGGGGTAGTCTAGCAAAAAATAAAGGTATGGTTATAAACATTTTGTCTGGAGCTGCCAAAAATCCTAGGCTTGGCTGGGCGGCCTACTGTGCGAGCAAGGCTGCTTTGCATATGGTAACCAAACAGGTTTTCTTGGAAGGTGAGGAGCTAGGTATAAAGAGTTTTGGCTTTTCTCCTGGCTTGGTTAATACAAAAATGCAAAAGGAAATTAGGCACTCAGGAATAAATGAAATAGCTTTTTTACCTGNGTCAGATATGATTGANCCTGTAGAACCAGCAAAATGCATCTTTCTTTTGGCTTCAGGAAAATATGATAANTATAATGGACAATTTTTAGATATTAGAGATGATTTGTTTAAAAATGGATAGAGATTTAACAATAACCAAAGAGACTTGCCTCAAGGAAATTCAATGCATATAAAGCAAATAGTACTAACTGAAAGACCAAAAGGCGAACCTTCNATNGCTAATTTCAGATTAGATCAAATTAGTGTGCCTATTCTCCAAGAGGGTGAATTACTGATTAAGGTAATCTGGTTATCCTTGGACCCNTANATGCGTGGTAGNATGGATGGTGCTCAATCTTATGCTCAACCTGTATCNGTAGGGGATCCTATGCAGGGGGAGTGTATTGGTGAGGTCATACAATCCAAAAATGAACGATTTATCATTGGAGAATTTGTTGCAGGCGGTCTTGGTTGGGTATCCCATAGTATCTCTAACGGAGATAATCTGCGCAAAATACCTANATCAAATATTCCTATACAGGCNTCTTTAGGAGTTTTGGGTATGCCNGGACACACAGCTTGGGTTGGTTTGAATAAAATAGCCTCAGCTTCTTCTGGTGAAACAATTGTGGTTTCAGCCGCATCAGGAGCTGTTGGGAGTCTAGTTGGTCAACTAGCTAAAAGAAAAGGTTTAAGAGTTATTGGCGTTGCTGGTAGCGAGGAAAAATGTGCCCATGTCANTAAAGAATTGGGTTATGATGGATGTATTAACCATAAAACAGTATCTTCCACAATGGAGTTTAGAGAAATAATCAGNAAGCACTGTCCAGATGGTATTGATATATATTTTGAAAATGTAGCTGGAATAACACTTGAANCAGTTTTACCTAATATGAATAATTTTGGGCGGATAGCAGTTTGTGGCATGATTTCTTGGTATTCTGGAAAAGGGGTACAGGACTCTATGGCATTTCCTAAGTTTTGGAGGACTGTGCTTGTAAAGCGTCTTATGGCCAAAGGTTTTATAATTTTTGATCATAAAGCATCTTTTAACGAATTTTGGGAAGAAGTGAGTCCTTTAGTTGAAAGTGGAAANATNAAGTACANAGAAGATATCAGACAAGGATTAGAAAGCGCACCAGAATCATTTCTCAGTCTCTTGAATGGTGGNAACTTCGGAAAAATGCTNGTTAGACTTTAAGTAAAACTATCATTAAATAAACTCAGGCATTACTTCATCAATGAAAAGTTTCAGGGACTTTTTTTGTTCTTTCTGNCCCAANCCCATNCTAGCATAATANATAAATTCATCTACGCCAAGTTTTTCATAGAGCTTGAGTTTTTCAATAATTTCATCTGGACTTCCAAATAAGAGATTTTGNCTTAGCATTTCTGGNTCATATTGTTCTCTCCCAGCAAGCTCATTCAGTGGTATTTGTTTTGTAAATCCATTCTCAACATTCCCAAGNTTTTTAAACAAGTTTTCAAACTGTCCAAGGACNAAGCGAATAGCCTTGAGTGATTTTTCCTNGTCATCTTGGTTAGTATAGACCGCAGCGTGCCTCATCATGGCAAAGATTGGTTTAAATTTTGATTGATTATTCACAATTGCTTCATCAAGTTGTTTTTTATAGAGCTCAGCTTCGGAAAAAGGTCTTGTCAGGGGCCAGGACATTACATTGCATTGATTTTTAACTGCATAATCAAAGGTGATTGGAGATCTTGCAGCTACCCATATAGGAGGGTGTGGTGTTTGGATTGGTTTTGGACACGATGTCGACATTGGAAAATCCCAGTAATCGCCAGAGTGTTCGACGTCCCCTAACCAGAGTTTTTTTACTAGTGGAAGCATTTCTTGCATATACTTCCATCCATCTTGCTGTTTAAGCCCTGGATTCATTCTGTCAAATTCCCTTTGGTAGGCTCCTGATCCAATACCAAACTCTAAACGNCCTCCGCTAATTAAGTCAGTGAATGCCGCTTCTCCTGCCAGATTAATGGGGTGCCAGTAAGCAGCGTTTACTACCGCAGTTCCTAAGCGAATTTGCTCAGTATGATTTGCCCACCAAGTTAATATTTGAAAGGGGTTAGGAGCTATAGTCATCTCAATCGCATGATGTTCCGCCGCCCAAACAATATTGAAGTTGCCTTGATCAGCCATTTTTACCATATCAAGAGTATGATTTTTTACGTCTTCCATACTAGTTGATGCATCCATTCGCTCTAAATTAACAGCTAATTGAAACTTCATTCACGTTAATCCTTTCAGTCTTAAAAACTTTCCACAGAATGGTATAAGATTTATNTATTTATGCAAACCCAATCTATCTACACACCAGCAGGATTATTTAAATCTCTACCAAGACTTTTTAAATCAGAATATCGATCTCCAATTCTGTGATGAGGCCTTCCACCGGTTGCTGCCCCAAGAGCTGCAATTAGTTCGTCTCCTGCAGGAGCATCGGGGATAGAAAACTGTACAGTTAGATAATGAGACCGTCTACCTGTATCATTTTTATCCATTAAGGGAATATAAACTGGCGAATTAGCTGGTCCCCTGGTATTAGTGAACCCAAGATAAGATTTTGCTTTGACGGCTTCTCTNAAAAAATTACCAAATTTTAGAGTATGAATTAAAGCTGAAGCATGNTCAATTTCAGAATCAACCCCTGATACAGCTGCTTTACCATAGGCTTCTATTTCATTACTTGACCCAATTAATTCAATGAGTTTTTCTGTTAACAAGCTACCTAGAACAGGCGAAATTCTATTGATTTCAGGATAAAGGTCCTCTACAAAACCTTCTCCAATCCATGGATTTTTTACTACAGCTGCCACTCCTACTAATTTCAACGTTTTTGAAGCTTGTTTTCCTCCCTCTATGTTTACTATTTCCTGATATGTAACTATTTTTCTTATGTCTTTTAGCATATTTACCCCGCCATTTTGTGAGTTAGAGAATTTTTTTTACAACACCTTCTGTCTCAGTTCCTTGGTAAATTCCAAATCGACCATGGTGATACTCCTCACAGTACCTTTCAATCATGGTTCTTTCAGCTAAATTCAGAATATTTTTAATGGGAATTTCTTCAAGGCTGAGTATCACAGTTTTATTACTNCCCTTGCCAGAAAATTTTCCATGATAAAATATCATATGAAAATTGAGTTTCTGGTCCTCATACACTGAGTAAAGAAAATCTAATTTAAACTCAAGGTTCAATGTNTTTAAATAATCCTTTAGGCCTTTTAAGCTTTTTGTATTGTTTGGAGCTTTTGGCAAAGATAATTTACCGTCTTCATTCTCTATGAAAAGTATTTGACGGTCATTTTCAAGTATCGCCCCTACTGTAGTGTTTGTTTCTTTTCGTACCATATCTACGATAGAGTGTTCTAACCCTACTGAGAAGTAATCACCACGAAAATAACCAAGGGGGTTTCCAGAGGCTTCAGAAAACTCCTCTATTTCGCCTATCATTATAGCATGATCCCCAACTTCTTGGAAGTTTGTTTTTTGGCAAACAAAATGGGATAGGCATGAATCTAAAACAGGTAAATCTTGGAGCCCCTTGTTCCATTCTGTGAGATCAAACTTGTCGGGCCTCTGAGAGGAAAACAAACCTGCTACAGCTCGCTGCTTTTCACTTAAAATATTTACCACAAAAAAGCTTGCATCTCGAAATACTTCAAAACTTTGGGCAGTTTTCGCTAAGCAGACAAGTAGCATAGGAGGGTCAAGAGAAACCGAGGAAAAAGAATTAGCTGTAAATCCTCTTGGTGTACCATCTTCTTGTTTTGTAGTAACAACTGTGACCCCCGTTGCAAAGGTACCAAATGCAGATCGAAGGCGATTTTTCGTGTTTTTGGAAAGAGTACTTTGGTTATCTTCATATATGTCTTTTGCTTTTGTACTCCCTAATCTGGGAGGAGCTGAAAATTTTTGTTTTGGGAACCTACTAAAGTTAAGGGGGTTACCAGCAACATGCCAAGGTCGCTCACCGGAATTGGCGTGCTGTATTTTCTCGATCATTGACCTCTTAACGACATGTGGATCATTAAATATGTCTTTTGCTGAATTTACAGGCCCAAATGGCACTAATCCTCCCAAGAGCTTTCTAAGCTCTGATTTAGTTTTAAGCGAAGTCCAATTCTCGACTATGACATTCAAAGAATGTGAGTTCTTTTGACGGTCGGAAATCGATGCATAATCTGGATTTGATGAAAGGTCAGGTTTTCCCATAATATCCGTTAGTACTTTCCAAAAAGAGTCATCTACAATACCTAGAGCTATAAACCCATCCTTTGCTTTAAATATCCCAAAAGGAACTAACAAGGGGTGCCCATTTCCTTGTGGTTTGGGTATTGAACCATCTAGGTCATATTGATAAATTATTCTCTCACAGAGGCTTATTACGGCGTCATACATTGCTAAATCAATAAACTGTCCCTTACTTGTTTTTTCTGACTCCCTAACGGCAGCCATTATTCCAAAAGCCATCATGAGACCCGAAAAGATGTCTCCAATTCCTGGTCCCACCTTGGTTGGAGAGGTTTCATCGAGTCCAGTAATCCCTATAAGACCACCCATTGCCTGAGCAACTACATCATATGAGGGCCAGTGTGAATAAGGACTTGCTCCAGAGCAGGGACTTCCAAAGCCGCTTATTGCTGCATAAACCAATTTTTCATTTACACTTCTAAGATCAGTATATCCTAACCCCATTTTATCCATCACCCCTGGTCTGAAATTTTCAACCAAAACATCAGATTTTTCTACGAGTGCTAAGAGTTCTTTTTTTCCTTCAGGTGTTTTTAAATTAATCACTAAACTTTTTTTATTCCTGTTTAGACTTACGAAATACCCCGACCATTCTTTCTCCAAATCGTTACTTCTAAAAGGTCCTGTGCCTCTGCTTGTATCTCCTGATGGACTTTCAATTTTAATTACCTCTGCTCCATGGTCAGCAAGCATCATAGTACAATAGGGTCCTGAAAGCATTCGGCTTAAATCTAGTACCTTAAGTCCTGATAGTATTCCTAGCTTCATTTTATTCTCTCTTAACCTTAACAAATCGCACTAAAAAGTCTCTTATAATAGATCCAAACTGTTCTGGATCTTC
>PAHT02000078.1 GCA_002705045.2 Paracoccaceae bacterium
GGGGCCGAAATAGGATCGACGAACGTCTAAAGATGTTAGCTTTTACTCGGCGGGATGGCCACCGATATCGGCGCAAAACGTATAGTTGCAAATGACAATTATGCTCCGGTAGCAGTTGCTGCTTAAGCAGTAACCAAACCGAAACCTAAGTCCAGTCCGATAGCTCGCACTGGCGGGGTTCGCAGGCACCTGGCAACAGAAGCCTGCACTAATAAAAATATTCACTGCTCTTGACTAATTTAAAAACAATTACAAATTTTGTCATCAGAAGAAAGGTATGCAAATCTACTATGATCAATTACAAAAAGATAATGCGTTTAGCATCGCTGAATGCTATAAAAGGTGTTCTACTCGATGTCTCCAAAAATGGCCTGCCCGGAGATCACCATTTTTATATTACATTTGACATGTCAGCGGAAGGAGTAGAAATCTCCTCATCGTTAAAAGAGAAGTACCCAGATGAAATGACCATAGTAATACAGCATTGGTATGATGAATTCATTGTAAACGAATTGTCTTTTTGTATAACTTTAAATTTTGGAAATGTACGTGAAACTATGCAAATTCCATTTTCATCTATAAGATCATTCGTTGACCCATCTGTAGAATTTGGGCTAACCTTTGAATCCCAAAACGATGTAAAAACAACCCAAAATGGTAACATTAAAATTTCTGCAACCGATGAGAAAGAAAGTAAGAGTGGCGATACAGTAAATAAAGGTGGTGAAGTTGTAAGCCTTGAGAGTTTCAGAAAATCTTGAGCTTCTTCTAAAGTATGAAAAAATTAATGTGAAAGCTTTACGGTGACTTTATGAGTAAGTTTAGAATTGAAAACGATAGCTTTGGAGAAATGAAAATAGAGGCTGAGAAAGTTTGGGGTGCACAAACCCAACGGTCAATAATGAATTTTCCTATTGGTTGGGAAAAACAACCAAGTTCAATTATTAGAGCGCTTGGTGTGATTAAATTAGCTTCAGCTAAAGTTAATATGGCACAAGGAAATCTTGACCCAAAACTTGGTCAATTAATTATAAACGCGGCAAAAAAAGTTATTTCTGGAGATTTTAATGAGCATTTCCCACTCTCAATATGGCAAACTGGATCTGGCACTCAAAGCAATATGAACGCAAATGAAGTGATTGCAAATTTAGCGATAATGGAAGCGGGAGGTTCCTTGGGAAGCAAAAGTCCAGTACATCCAAATGATCATGTTAATATGTCGCAAAGTTCAAATGATACGTTCCCCTCGGCAATGCACATAGCCACCGCGATGACTTTAAAGCATGATACTATTCCTGCCTTGCAAGGCTTACACGCTGCTTTACAAAAAAAAGCAACCGAATTTCAAAATATTATAAAGATTGGAAGAACGCACACCCAAGACGCTACACCTCTGACCCTAGGGCAAGAGTTTGGTGGTTACGCGTTTCAAATCAGTCAAGGTCTGAAACGAATTACAAAATCGCTTGAAGACATATACTTCATCGCTCAGGGAGGAACTGCGGTAGGTACAGGGCTAAATACTTCGATTGGATTTGATAGAGAAGTAGCGCGTGAAATCGCAATCACCACCGACTTACCATTTAAAAGCGCCTCAAATAAATTTGAAGCTCTGGCAGCTCACGATGCAATTGTAGAATTATCGGGAAGTGTTAAAACGATGGCGATGAGTATTTTTAAAATTGCTAATGACTTACGATTCCTCGGTTCAGGTCCACGATGTGGATTAGGCGAACTAAAACTTCCAGAAAATGAACCTGGAAGCTCTATCATGCCAGGTAAAGTTAACCCGACTCAGGTAGAGGCCATCACAATGGTCTGCGCCCAAATATTAGGTAATGATGTTGCAATAAGCTTTGCGGGAAGCCAAGGGCACTTCGAACTGAATGTTTATAAACCAATGATGAGCTATAATATGCTTCAATCGCTCCAATTAATAGGTGATGCAGCCTTGGCGTTTACTAGAAACTGCGTAAAGGATTTAGAAGCTGATGAACTAAGAATTTCTAAGCTGATGAATGAAAGTTTAATGTTGGTAACTGCGCTTGCACCAGAGATCGGATATGATAATGCCACGTTAGTAGCTAAAACTGCTCATAAAAATGGAACAACGCTTAAAGAGGAAGCATTGAAACTTGGATTCGTTGACGAACGGACATTTGACCAAATTGTAAGACCTGAAAATATGCTTGGACCAAAATAATAAGAGTAGTCTGAAAAACATAAGTCTGCATGAATTAATGGATAACCACAAACCAAAAAAACGATCTCTAACGCTCGACGGACATAAAACATCTGTTTCCATAGAGGACCCATTTTGGATTTATTTTACGAAGCTAGCTACCCAAAATAATCTTTCACTCAATCAACTTGCAGCAGAAATCGATCGTAAAAGAGACCCAAACGTTGGTCTTGCAACATCAATAAGAATTTTTTGTTTGACAGAGGCGTTAAGGTCGTAAATTAGCGCCTACCAAAGCATTCAGCTTAATTCAGCATTTTTTGAAATTTCTGAGTATTAACCAAAAATGGTCAAAATCGGAAATTTTTCGAGTAGCCAAAATGACAAGTCAGTAAATGCTCCAGAAAGAAGCAAAATACTAACTATCACTAATAAAATTCCCATTATTTTTTCTACTTTTCCTAAATGCTTTTTGATTGGCGAAAAGAAGATCAATGACTTAGCAAAAAAAACTCCAAACAATAAAAAAGGACAGCCCAAGCCAACCGCGTAAAAGGCCATAAGGGCTACTCCTTGACTCACGGATTCTGTTTGCGCTGACATAGACAAAATTGCCCCTAATATTGGTCCAATACAAGGTGTCCATCCAAATGCGAAAGCTATTCCAAGAACGTACGCACCAACAAATCCTCCACCACCTGACCTAAAATTGAGGCGAACTTCCCGATACAACAGCGGCACCCGAATTATACCCAGAAAGTGTATTCCAAAAATAAATACAATTATTCCCGAGATAAAACCCATTTCAGTCTGGTACTTTAAAAAAAACGAGCCAAGGGCAGCAGCGGCAAGCCCCAGCATAACGAAAACGGTGGATAGGCCCATTACAAACGAAACAGCAATTAACGGAAGAGAGAAAGTATTATGCTTAGTCAACGAAGAATTCTCTAAACTTGATATTGTTGATCCAGCCATGAAGGCGAGGTAAGGAGGAACAATTGGCAAAACACATGGTGATAAAAAACTTAAGATACCTGCTGAGAAAGAAATCAAAATTGATGTAAAAAATGAAACTTCAGTTAGCTCTTGGCCAAACATTCTTTTTCCTTATTATAACTCAAGCAAAGTGACTTTATCAGAAAGCTATCTTTTGCAAATTGTTTTACTCGGCCGCACGCAACCGCTCTATTGATCCCAGTTCTAGCGAAGCTATAATCTCTTCTCGTTTTTTTGAAACTTTTCGTATTGATCGTTCTTTTACATGACCAAACCCTCTGATTTCATTGGGGAGTGAAGCTATTTCGTTTATTAAATCACGATTAGAAAGCTTGTACAAAGGTAACAATTTTTTCAAATCACTTTCATATTGAGCGATTAATCTAACTTCATTTTTTCTGTCTCTCGTGTAAGAAAATATATCTACAATAGTTCCCCTAATGAATTTAGCCTTTGCCAAAACTAATAAGAAAATAAAAAACCATGGACCAAATTGTTTCTTTTTTATCTTCTCACTTTTATTCTTGAGACTTAATATTTGTGGAGCAAAGTAAAACCTTATTTTCGAAAATTTATCGAATTCCTCAAATAACGATTTTTTTAAAAATTTTGTATGCAATCTTGCAACTTCATACTCATCCTTATACGCTAAAAGCTTGAAATAATTTTTAGCTACGGTCACTGCCAAAGTCTCATCTAATGCCTCAACTTGGGCAACCAAACTGGTATATTTAAAGGCTAAATTATCATTTTGATAATCTCTAAGTCGTGATGCTCTATCAGCGACGATGGTATCAAGATTATCAGTCGTCTCGACGAAATGATTAAGTTTTGGGTTATATTTGCCCGATAAAGTTGCATCTACTGCAACCCAACGGCCCAATTCAAAAGCGCGTAGATTTCCCTCCACACCGGCTCCGTTTAATTCTATCGCGCGTTTAATGGCTTCGATTGATAATGGTACGAGACCTCTTTGCCACGAAGCACCCAGTAAAACAACATTTGCATATATAGAATCTCCCAAAAAAATTCTAGAAATCGCCATAGGATCAAAAAAATCAACATTTTTACTTCCAACTTTAGATAAAATGGCCAACCGCATTCTATCTGTCGGTAGTGTAAAATCTCGGTCCAAAGTAAACTCCCCAGCATTTGCCTCGTTTTGGGCACACACAACCTTTGTTCGATTTCGTTTCAAAAGCGAAAGCGTTTTTTCTCCTGCAGTAACCATGAGATCGCCTCCAATAAGAGAATTAGCTTCCTCGAAAGCAACTCTTATTGCACTTATCTTCGCTGGCGTTGAAGCTATTCTACAATGAATATGCACAGCACCACCTTTTTGGGCAAGACCAGCCATCTCCATAACACCAACGCCCTTTCCTTCAAGATGTGCGGCCATAGCCAATAAAGCACCAATAGTTACAATTCCCGTACCACCCACTCCAGTAATAACGAGATTAAATGTATTTTTAATTGCGGGAATTTGAGGACTTTCAATAAACGGAACAATCAATTCACCAGGTAGCGTTTTTTTTAAAACTGCTCCTTCTATTGACACAAAACTAGGGCAGAATCCATCAACGCAAGAAAAATCCTTGTTACATGACGATTGGTCAATTTGACGTTTCCTCCCAAGCGACGTTTCTTTTGGAAGGATAGCAACACAATTTGATTGGATACCGCAGTCTCCACAACCCTCACAAACCTCTGGATTGATAAATATTCTCTTGTCAGGATCCAAAAAAGTGCCTTTTTTGCGTCTACGACGTTTTTCAGCCGCGCAAGTCTGGATATAAACTAAGGCTGTTACACCTTCAATCTTTGCCAATTCATTTTGAACCTCTATAAGCTGATCTCTCGGGTAAATATCAATTACTCTATTAAATTCAAATAAAGGAAGCTCCTCTTTTTCGTCATAGATCCCAACGACTTTACTAACTCCAATAGCTTGCAATTCTTTTACGATATCTAAAGCTTCAATGTCACCATCGTGACCCTGTCCTCCAGTCATTGCAACTGCATCATTAAAAAGTATTTTGTAAGTTATGTTTGTCTGAGAACTAACTGCCGCCCTGATAGCCATCAATCCTGAGTGATTGTATGTTCCATCTCCAATATTTTGGAATACATGCGTACTGGTCGAAAATGGTGCTTCGCCGATCCAATTTGCGCCCTCACCACCCATGTGGGTATAACCCTCAGTTTCTCTATCCATCCATTGAGCCATATAATGGCAGCCAATACCCGCATAGGCTCGTGATCCTTTTGGTACTTTTGTGGACGTATTGTGCGGACAACCAGCACAAAAGTAAGGAGTTCTTGCTGGAACGGGTGAATTAGTTTCAACTTCACCAATACTTTTAATTGCGTTTAGTTTTTCCTTCACCAGAGCCGACTTCGTCTCTACTAAAATCTTTTCACCGAGAACACTTGCGACAACTATTGGTTCGAGCGCATAATGACTTTGAAATAAAGGTGTTCCTTCTTCGTCCACTCCACCGATCACGGTTGGTTTATTCGGACGATTATAAAAAATTTCTTTCAATTGACCCTCGATTAATTTCCGTTTTTCTTCAACAACGATTATTATTTCGAGACCAACCGCCCACTCAATTAAGCTATCAGCCTCTAAAGGCCATACCATTCCAACTTTGTAACTAGAGACACCTATTTCCTCTGCATTTGTTTGGTTTATGCCCAAAATTTCTAACGCGTGGACAGTATCGAGCCAACTTTTACCAGCCGAAACTATTCCTATTTTAGCACCTTTGTTTTTGAATACCACTCGATCTAATTTATTAACCTTCGCAAATTGTTTAACAGCTGGTAATTTTTCAAGGTGAATCCGTCTCTCCTGATCAATAGGCAAGTCAGTTAACCGGATAGAACCATCACAAATCGGCAGCTGATCAACTTTTGTCAATTCTACCCGATCAATTCGACCATCAACAACTTCACTGACTTCAACCGTGTCTTTTACACACTTCAATCCAACCCACACTCCCGCATATCGACTAAGTGACCAACCGATTGCACTAAAATCTAAAATTTCTTGAACTCCTGCTGGGGATAAAATTGGCATCATTGCATCAACCAACGCATACTCGGATTGATGCAATGTAGTTGAACTCTCTCCGGTATGATCGTCCCCCATTGCAACCAGAACACCTCCAAAAGGCGATGTTCCAGCCAGGTTAGCATGCCGAAAAACATCTCCCGATCGGTCGACTCCTGGACCTTTACCATACCAAAGGCCAAAAACGCCCTGATACTTACCTTCCCCTCGTAATTCAGCTTGTTGCGTCCCCCACAACGCGGTAGCCGCACTATCCTCATTCAAACCTGGCTGAAATAAGACATTCCAATCAGTGCATTCAATATGCGCTCTCTCGAATTCCTGATCAAGAGACCCGAGCGGTGATCCTCTATAACCACTAACGTATCCAGCAGATGCAATTTTATTATTTTTATCCCTAGCAGCCTGCATGAGTACCGCGCGCACTAGCGCTTGCGTACCAGATAGCAACACTATGTTTTTGTTCAGATCAAACCGATCCCTCAACGTTACTTTTTTTAACATGTTTACTCCATGACCCTATGCAAGATAGCACAAAATTTTGCGATATCAACGAAATCTATTTATTAGATGAGTCCTTAGTGAACAATTTTTTTATCCCAGATACAAAAGATAATGATTTGATCAAGTCTTTTGCACGATTCCCGTACTTTCTATTCAAACCATTGAAATAATTATTGATTAAGTTTGTTTTTCGTGTGACATTTGTAGCTCATTAACACTTTTTCAGATACAGTGAGAAAATTATGGACTGGGATAAACTTCGCGTTTTTCACGCTGTTGCAGACGCAGGCAGCCTAACTCATGCGGGAGAACGGATCAGATTATCGCAATCCGCAGTTAGCCGACAAATAAGGAACCTTGAAGAAAATTTAAACGTAATCCTTTTCCATCGACACGCCCGAGGCCTAATCCTAACTGAGCAAGGGGAGCTTCTATTTGAGGCAACTCGTCAAATGTCAAAAAAACTTGACGCCGCTGCTGCACGAATAAAGGATAGTAAAGATGGTGTTTTTGGAGAGTTAAGAGTTACTACAACCACAGGTTTTGGCACCTTATGGTTGGCCCCTAGGCTTGGCCGATTATACGAAAAATATCCAAAACTAAGAATAAATCTAATGCTTGAAGAGCGAGTTTTAGATTTGCCAATGCGAGAATCAGATGTAGCAATAAGAATGAAGGAGCCAAGCCAAGCAGATTTAATTCGAAGAAGATTAATGCAAATAAATATGAAACTTTTTGCCCACAAAGACTACCTAGATCAGTATGGAACACCAACTAAAGCTGCTGATATGGCGAGACATCGATTAATTTGTCATAGCCCAGATTCTCCCCAGGTAAGCGCTGGACTGCGATGGATTGAACCTTTTCTAACTGCTAACGACTCATCAGTAATGATGGTAAATAATTATTTTGGTATATTGCAAGCTGTTCTTCACGGCTTTGGGATTGGAGCTTTACCACACTATCTAACAATAGACTTTCCTGAGTTAATCACGGTTTTACCTAACATAGTTTCTGATCCCGTGCCTGTTTTTCTGGCTTACCCCGAGGAACTACGTAATTCTAAACGAGTTAATGCCTTTCGCGATTTTATTATTGAAGAAATGGCCCAAGATAAAAAGAAGATAGTAGATAACTAGTCTTAAATGCTTGTTCGTAGTTTTTAGCACTTCTAATTCGGTAGTTTATGAATGCAAATTTATACAAATAAATGATTTAATATAGAATGAAGAAAATCAATTTTAAGATAAATAAGGAAGATTTTAATGTTTGGTATCTCAAGGGACCAAAAAACTCACCTGTGTTGCACTGGGCACATGGAAATGGACTTAACGGTCGAACTTATGAAAACTTACTAAAAAATCTCTCGAAATTCTTTCATATTTATGCGTGGGATGCTCGAAGTCATGGACTAAACCATCGAATTAAGCGACCCGCAGAGGCAAACACATATGGACAATATGTTTCTGATTTTAAGAATTTAATAGAACTTCTTTATGAGAAGCATTCAATGCCCATAGTGATAGCTGGTCATTCATTTGGAGCAACAATTTGTATAAAGGCTGAACCAGAGCTAAGGGGAAAAGTTTCTAAACTCGTCTTAGCCGACCCTGTGCTTTTTACTCCCCTAGCTAATGGTGTCAGTCAGCTTCTCCGATTCTTTAAAAGCAAAAAACCAAAAAATATCTACTTAGCTCAAAACGCTGCGAAAAGGCGTGATAAGTGGAGTACTAAAGCCGAAGCTCACTTAGACCTTTCAAAAAAAAACCTGTTTAAAAATTGGGATAAACTCTCTTTTGAAAATTATATTAATTATGGCACATTCGATATTGGCGAAGGAATTAGCTTAAGCTGTCCACGAGCGATTGAAGCTCTGATTTTTAAAAAAAGTGAAAGTGAATTTTTACGAAATACAATAATGAACCTTTCAGTTGAAACACATTTGTACCTTGCATCGAGGGGTTCTCCATCATTTGATAAAAATTCATTTTTTAAATCAAAAAAACTTAAAACGTTTAAAATACTACCATCGTCAAATCATTTATTCCCTATAGAAGAATATGGCAATTTCAGCAAAGCAATCGTTCAACACTTGATACCTACAGAAACAAAAAACTTAAACCACATTTAAGGAAATCATTTGGTTTTATCATTGTAAACAGTATAATCGGACATGGAAAAAATATTTATAATTTTATTGATGAATGTGTGGTCCAATGGTGAACCAGAGATTGTTCAATACGGAACCAGTGTGATGAGCGAGTCTTTTGCATCTCGAAACGAGTGTGAATTTAGGTTAGCAGAGTTAGCGGATGGGCAGGGTCTGAAAAGAGAGAAAGCCATAAGCGGAATAGTGCGCGCTAACACTGTTTATAGATCACGTGATATCTATGGCCATGTAAACCAAGAATATTCCTGTCTTGAAGTTAATTTTAAATATTAAAAAAATAAATTTATTGGGAAATGAATACGCAAAATAGAAATTATAAGGCTCTAATTAAATTAGTAGCTCCTTTTGAACTTCTTTTTTTACTGCTTGGAGTCAGTCTTCCACTCGCAACTATTGATGAATTTTGGTTCTTCTCCTCTGAATTTTCTGTCCTTTCACTTAGCTACATTTTGTTTATTAATAACGAATATATTCTGGCATTCATCATAATNTTTTTTGGGCTAATTGTACCAGCCTTCAAAATAGTTATAAGGGTTACCAGACCAAGCCTTCTGACTATTTTACCACTTCAAAAATTTGCAATGCTTGATGTGTTCCTTTTAAGTTTTCTAATATTTGGGGGCAAACTATCCTATTTTTACGAGGTAACACTACAATTTGGTTTTTATTTCATGCTGTCTTCAATAATTTTAGGCTATCTTGCAATATTAATGGCCACTCATAAACCAAACCCTTAATTAAAATTGATCGATCAAGCTGTTTGTTAAAAAAAGGTCATTTTTCAGGACGCATCTTAAAGCATAAACCGTGCCATTCCTGTGGAAAAAAAAATAAAAANTCATTTGTAAACAATTTCTAAAGTGGTCCGTTTTGGGAGTTGAACAAGCAATTAATTGGGCAGGAAAACTATGGGCTTTGTAATCAATACAAATGTAAGTAACCACCTTACAACGCAGCATCTGAATAACTACTCCAGAAATATGGACGCTTCGATTGTCTCGCTCTCATCTGGAAAAAAAATTAATAGTGCCGGCGACTTTCTCGAAGGAGAAGCTATCGCAAATAATTTTCTTGTCCAATCAAGTGCTTTAAATGCCAGCTTAACAACAATGAAAAATGGCTTAGGCCTTGCAGATAATGCTGGAAAAGCACTTCGCAACAGTGAATTAATGCTTCAATCAATGCGTGAACTAGCTATCAAATCATCAAATGGAACGTATCTTCCAAGAACAGGAGCGGCCCTCTATTCAAAAGCTACCGCCTCATTTAATGTCACAGGAGGTTCACCCGGGACATTTGCGACAGGCACGATAGCTCTAACCAATGCCACGGAGGGTTTGAATGCCTCTGGCTCGCTGTCATTTTCAGGAGCCCATGCCGGAGCAAACGCAAGCACCGCTATAACAATTTCCGGTGCAGTGGACGGAGTAAATGCGTCAAACACGCTAACAATAAGTGATGCAGTTGATGGGACAGCAGCCGTAGGACGAATTCAAATTAATGGGGGAACTGCCGGAGGTGGTAATACAATCGACTCGATATTATTGGGAGGAGTAAATATACTAACATCGGCGGTCGCTCATACCGGAAACAATAACTCTACTGCAAACAATGTAGCCGCAGCAATTTCTGCAACAGGATATACTGCCTCAACTTCAGGGAGTACTGTTCTCTTAACCTCAACAACGAAAGATGAATCTCAAAACGGTACTACATTAAACACATCAATATCTGGAAACTTTTCAGCCAGTACAACAAATGTCAGTGGNGCTATAAACGCATCACAGACAACTATTAACTCTCTAACTATAGACGGAAATAGTGTTCTTTCCGGAGCTCCGTTATCTATAACTGGAGGAACAAGTGCTATTGCAACTGCAATCCGCGGTGCTTTTTCAAGCGGTGGTCATTCGGTATCTGGATCAGGTTCAAATGTTACAATTACGTCGAACATCAAGGACTCGTCGGAAAACGGTCATGTAATTTCTTTAGGCATGACTAATAATGCCGGTGCAACAGCAAGCAGCAACGAGTCGGGTCTTTCCTTAACAGGAGGGGTAACCGTGTCACAGACTACCATAAATAACCTATCAATCGACGGAACAAATGTGTTGGTAGGAGCACCTTTGTCAATAACTGGCGGAACAAACACAATTGCAACGGCCATACGNAACGCGTTCTCAAGCAGCGGTCATACAGTTTCCGGTTCAGGTTCAAACATTTCGATCACTTCAAACACCAGAGATTCGGGACACAATGACGACTCAGTTGTCCTAACCATGTCAAATTCATCTGGTGCAACAGCCACGAGTAATGCAGACCCAGGGGACAGTTTAACGCTAACTGGTGGTTACACTCCTACAACCACAACTATTAATTCCGTGACTGTAGCAGGAATAAATGGGGGAAACAATCTTATCGATGGATCAGGCTCTGTCACTGTAACCGGCGATAACAATGCCATTGCAACCGCAGTGGCTGCACGCCTTCAGGGTCACAGTGAATTTTCTTCAGTTTACGTCAGCGGTGGCAGTAACATTACCTTTGTTTCTAGTACAAAGGAGACGGCTCAGAATGGGAATGCAATTAGCGTTAACACGTCTCACGGATCTGGAGCTTCAGTTGCAACCGGAACTGGTGGATCCTTAGCTGGTGGCGATGATACCTCTACCAATACTATTTCAGCTATAACAGTTAACGGAGTAAATATCCTCGCAGGAAACGTTAGTCATAATGGCGGAAACTCTGGAACAGCAACAGCTGTTAAGAACGCAATTAATTCAAATTCTGCAAATTCCGGTTATTCAGCTGAAAACAGTGGNACATCAACCATAACAATTACCGCCTCAGACAAAGATACGAGTGACAATGGCTACGTTATTGCAATGACCCGCTTGAGTAACGGAGTGGCCCTTAACGAAGTCACACAAGGCTCCACTACCAATATGAGTGGCGGATTAACACCAACAACGAACGCTTTTACTAAAGTTGAAGTGAATGGACAACAAATAACGACAAATGTAATCGCTCATACCGGTAATAATACTGCCGCTGCTGCCGCAATTGCGGCTGACATTAACGCCACTAATTCTGGCCCAAGAAACTACACTGCAACATCCTCCGGGAGCACTGTTAACATATTTTCGGATACGATAGCCTATTGGGAAGATAATGATAAGTCACTTAAAGTCTTTACCCAGGGCGATGCAACGCATGATAATGATAATAGTAGCTCTATAATGGATGGATCAGTACGCCTCGATGGAGGAGCGGTAGTTTATATTAATAATGAAATAAAAGACATCATTCGAGAAGTTGACGATCAGCTTCTAAATGCAAAGCATAACAAGCAAAACCTATTTACAGGAAATTCATTAACGTTTTATTCGGGAATAAAAGCACAAAATTCCATGACTGCGCCTGTTTATACATATACGGCTTTGGACTCCGACACACTTGATTTGACCGTAAATGCTGCTTCAACATCCATTTCATATATAGATAATCGAATAAACGAAGTTCGAAACGTGAAATCACAATACGCAGCATTCTATAACAGAATTGAGAATGAAATTGACTACATTGCAGACGCCCTCTTACAGAATTCACAAACACTCAGCAATATAGTTGATACCGATATGGCTATTGAAACATCACGCTTGGTGAAATATCAATTTTTAGAGGATGCTGCATTATCGATGTATATGCAAACCAGAACCCAAAAACGAGATGTGATGAGACTTTATTTTGATCAATCTAAAGTTGAGGGCCAAGGTAAATTCTATTTCTAAGAATAGATCGCCTCAGCACCTCAAGTCGATAATCATGGCTGAATAGCTGATGACGTCATTTAAATAAAAAAACAGCCTGGAAAATTGGACAATCTAGCTTTCAAAGCTTACTAAAAGGAGCTAGGTTGTACTACCTTTCATCGCTGCGAGATAACAATGGAAAAAAAAGAGACCGACTATGCCCGATATGAATTACCTGGCCATCGGATCAAAATTCTTGGCCTAACAATTTTTGCTTTACTCGCATTCCTAATTGTTTCCCTTTCAAGGCTTGAAAAAAATATTTTGATTTTGGACATGTTACTTATACCAATTATAGTGGTGCTTGGGCTTTGGTTAAAAAGGTTCTTGAATCGATATTCTAAAATTGGATTTTTGATAAATGAATTAGGAATGTTTAATCTTGATGAAAGTCTAATTTTTAAAATGGATGAAATTGAAAGAATTGACGTTAGCCCGTACACGTTTAAATCTGCAAATGGATTTATAATTCTATTAAAAACAAAAAGTTCTTTTAAATTTATTCCAGGCCTTTATTGGCGTTTAGGTAATAGAATATCTATAGGCGGTCTTGTTTCAAAAAATGAAAGCAAGTTTTTGTCGACTACGTTATTAGAGTTATATGAACAAAACTTAACAAAAAATTAATGTAAATGTAATTACATTTCTTGGAGCTTCTTTAGAAGCCCAGCTGTTGAAGGGTTAGAAGGCTTTCGGCTAGAGTGTCCTCGAACAAATGGCAACAGCTCATTAGATAGATCTTTTCCAAATTCAACACCCCATTGATCAAAAGAATTTACACCCCACACCACTCCTTCAACGAAGGTGCGATGCTCAAAAAGGGCAATTAATGAACCTAACACTTTTGGTGTTAATTTTGAGTAAGCAATGGTAACTGATGGTCTGTTACCTGGAAACTCGCGATGACGTTCTGCACCATTTTTATTATAGTCTCGACCAACCATTAAGGCTTCAGACTGTGCTAAGCAACTCGCGAGCAAAAGTTCATGATGATGCGCAAGATCAGGTTCATGTCCACTGGCACCAATTAAAAATTCGCATGGAACAATAGAGCTCCCCTGATGAAGCATTTGATAAAAAGCATGTTGACCATTAGTTCCAGACTCACCCCACACAATCGGAACCGTATCTGTCTCCAGATAATTTCCATCAATATTCACGCTCTTTCCATTACTCTCCATATCAAGCTGTTGCAAATAATTCGGTANGTCTGACAAGCGTTGTTCATAGGGTAGAATAGCCCGAGCACTGTACCGACATATATTTCGGTGCCAGATCCCCACCATAGCTAATAAAATAGGCAAGTTTTTGTTTGGATTTTCATGTAAAAAGTGATTATCCATTTCACNAGCACCAAGTAAGAACTCATTAAAGTTGTCAACACCAATGGCAATCATAATAGGCAACCCAATTGGACCCCACATTGAATACCTACCCCCAATAGAGTCAGGAAAATTAAAAACGCGGTCAGGAGTAATTCCATATGTAAATGCTTCNCCGGGATTACTTGATATAGCCACTAGATGCTGTTNAAANCCATTAGGAATTGTATTTTTTAGCCAACTGATTATNGACCTTGCATTAGTCATGGTCTCGNTTGTAGTAAAAGTTTTTGAAGAAATAATAACAAGGGTTGTTTTCGGACAAATTTGCATCAATTTATCGGTCAAATCAGCACTATCAACATTGGACACAAAATGGCATCTTGGACCATCATGATAAGGGGTAAGTGCGCGCACACTCATTTTAGCACCCAAATCTGATCCACCAATTCCAATATTGATGATATCTGTAAATTTTTCACCTGAAATTGAAGTAATTTTTCCCATCCGGATTTCATCTGCAAATTGTTCAATATTCCGCGATACTCGGTCTATAAGCTTAATATCAGCCATTCTGCTAATTCTGACTTTGTTTCTATCAGCCCTTAGAGCCCAGTGAAGAACTGTACGATTCTCTGATTTATTAATCGCAGCGCCAGAAAACATTTTCTCACGCCGTGAATATACCCCCGAACGACTGACGAACTCAATTAGTAACTCCTTCGAGGTTTGATCAATGTTTGTTTTAGAAAAATCAAGAAAAAGACCACACGCTGCGGCACTAAAATTTTCAAACCTACCCGACACTTCGAACAAGGCTGTTATCTTTCTCGTACGTACGGATTCGTAATAAATACTGATGTTTTTTAGTACTTCGCGTATCATAGATCAACCTAACATAGAGGCCAAATTTGCTTGCCTCGAGATTTCTATCCAATTTTTTTCACGTATCATTTTAGGTTTGGCTATCCATGATCCACCGACACAAACAACATTTTTTAATGCTAAATATTCTTTCGCATTCCTCACTGAAACTCCGCCGGTTGGGAAAAATAGCGCATCAGGCAACGGCCCGGATATTGCATTTAATGCTGTAACACCACCAGAAACCTCCGCTGGAAAAAATTTCAAAAATGTGTAACCCCGACTAAGCATTTTCATAATTTCTGAGACAGATGAAACACCACCAATCAAGGGTAAACCAAATTCCTCACAGGCCAACACAAGATCGTCGGTCACTCCCGGAGAAACTCCAAACTTTGCACCAACTTCAATTGCCATCTCTACATCTTGCCGGCAACGCAAAGTACCGACTCCAACTATCGATCCTTTTACTTTTGACATCTCTTTGATCACGCCAAACGCCTTTGGAGTTCTCAGCGTAACTTCAAAAACATTTAATCCCCCTTCAATGAGCGCCTCAGCTAAAGGACTTGCATCCTCAATTTCGGTTACAGACAGTACCGGAATAACTCGAATTTGCGTACAAATCTCAAGAGATACTTGGCTGGCTTGACGACCAGTTAATTTTGCTACCATATAAATTTCCTAACTCGGATAACTTTTTTACCACAATTTCCCTTCTAGGTTCAACTTAATCACAGAAACTTATCTTAATTCGCATAATGTATGTTAACCTCATTACGATCATAAAGAATTGATCTAACTGGAGCAATTGCCCAACTAACCTTTGATTTCAATGCAAATTCAAGAGCCCTCCTTTTTTCTTTGCCAGTAAGTAGAAGGTGTAGTTTAGTTGACTCTCTTAAAACTTTTGCAGTCAGCGTAAGCCTGGTCTCATTTATCGACGGTGCTTTAATAGGTAGTATGGTCTGCAAGGTGGTGAGATCCAATGCCTCATTTAATTTATCTGCATCAGGAAAAATGGATGCTATATGCATATCTACGCCCATTCCTATTATACAAATATCTATCGGCAGGAAATTTTTAATTTCATCTCCAATCACTTTCGACAAGTCCTCAGCGGATAAATTAGGCTTAAAAAAACTCAGTAAGTGAGCACCATTCGCAAAATTTTTTAATAGCATCTTTCTAATTAAACCACAGTTAGATAGCATACTTGTTTCTGGCACGAACCTCTCATCGTTAGGAATTACTACAATGCGTTGCCAATCTAATTTTTTCATACTCAGTCGATCAAAAAGAGGTTTTGGGGTAGACCCACCAGGTAAAGAAAGTGTTACTAACTCTTTTTCGTCAAGAAACTTCTTTAGCTCTTCAGTTACAGTCAGTGCTAATGAGTCCATAAGTATATCTGTATTATTGTATTCAACAAAATTAGGAGTCATTTAATAGATCTCCATTTTCTACCATCTCTGTCTAGGAGTAGGTCAGAGGACTCAGGGCCGCTAGAGTATGAAGCGTACCGATCCGGAATTTGGTTTGAAGAAATTTGACGTGAAATGTTATCAATCCACTTCCAAGCTTCTTCTACCTCATCACCGCGCATAAATAAAGTTTGATCACCCCTGATGACATCCATGATCAAACGCTCATAAGCATTAGCCACTTTATATCGATTAATATCTAAAGCTTCTGCGAACGTCATATCTAGAGGAACGGAGGTAATCCTCATCCCACCCAGCCCAGGGTCCTTGATATTTGTTTTTAATGTAATACCGTCATTGGGTTGAAGCCGAATAATCAGTTTATTTCTAGCTTTTGCTTTTTGATCATCAAAAATTGAATGTGAAATCTCCTTGAAAATAATTGCTATTTCTGAAACTTGATCCCTCATTTTTTTTCCAGTTCGCAAGTAAAATGGCGTTCCAGACCAGCGTAGATTATTGACTGAAACCTTCAGAGCTACGTAACTTTCAACCTTAGTATTTTGGTCTCCAACATCTCGAAAGAAATTTTCCGAACTATTTTCCCAGTACTGTCCTGTAACTATATCCAACTCACTCACAGTACCAAGCGATTTTATAACTTTTAATTTTTCATCACGGACCAAATCAGAGACAAATTGCGATGGTGGTTCCATAGCAGTGAGACATAATAATTGCATGATATGATTTTGGACCATATCCTTTAATGCACCAGTTTTATTATAATAGGCACCCCTTCCCTGGACTCCAATTTTCTCAGAAACAGTAATCTGAACATGATCGATAAACTTTGAATTCCAGAGAGGCTCAAAAAGAACATTCGAAAACCTCAAGGCCATTAAGTTCTGTACCGTTTCTTTTCCTAAATAATGGTCAATACGATAGATTTGCCCTTCCTTAAAATAATTCCTAAGCATTCCATTCAATGCTTTTGCACTTTTTTCGTTCGACCCTAATGGTTTTTCCACAACGATTCGACTATTTTCAGTCGAAAGGCCTTTCGCAAATATTTTTGCAGCAAGTTTATCAAATAGCTCTGGTGCAACAGATAAATAAAAAGCTCTTATTTTATCAGGCCGCAATTCACTTCGCACTAAATCCCAATTTTTATCTGAATTAGCGTCTACTGAAACATATACGAAACATTGCAAAAAACTGTTGATCAGTTTATCCGACACACTTGATAACTGAAAATATACATCTAGGGATTTTCTTACAAGCATTCTGAATTTATTTGTGGATATGTCCTGTCGCGCTATTCCGATTACTTTAGCATTTGACGGCATTTGACCGGCCAGCAATCTACCATACAAAGCAGGAAATATTTTCCTTTGAGCAAGGTCCCCAGTAGCGCCAAAAACAACTAAATCAAAAGATGGGACTTGAATAATTCTTGAAACCACCAAACTACCTTTTTTTAAAATCTATCGTTTAAAGTTAACTTTGACCCAGTCTCTATGGTGGAGGGGATAGGATTCGAACCTATGTAGGGTTTCCCCGACGGAGTTACAGTCCGTTGCATTTGACCGCTCTGCCACCCCTCCAGTGCTTAAAAACAGCCTTAATTAAAGTCACGCGGAGTTATTTGTCTTAAATCACATGACCATCAATAGGCTCTACTCTCGTGTTCTAAAGATAAACAAAAAAAGTGCAAGTAAGTATTTATTCATCCTGAGATAAATCGAGTCTCAGGACAATGTCGCTTTTTATTAAGCCATGTGATACTGATAATGAGTCTTTACTCATCAATGAGGCCGGTAAATTGAGAAGAGGTTCATTAAAAAAAAATAAGAAGCCAGAATGGGTTGTTCAAAAAGAAAAAATCTCGCATAAAAAAATTGTTCAAAAAATTTGGTTATATGGAATTCATGCGGTAGGCGATGCATTAAGAAATCCAAAAAGGATAAAGCATAAACTAATCGTTACACCTAATGCGTGTAAAAAATTAGATGTTGAAATTGCAAAGTCCTCAATAAGAGTAGAAATAATTGAACCAAAACAATTTTTACCGCCAATAGAAA
>PAHT02000046.1 GCA_002705045.2 Paracoccaceae bacterium
CCAAAAGCAGTCTTTATGCCATTAAAAGAAAGTAAACTAATTTTATCTCCAATTTTTATATTTAAATTACGTGCTATCCCACTTCCTATTGCAACCCCATTTCTAAAATCTGCAAAATTCCCTTGGTAAAATTCTGGTTCCTTTACTGCCGTAATCAACGATAAATCCTCTGGCTTCACTCCAAAAATCTGAACACCCACATTTCTACCATTATAAGATCCCATTACTTGATCCTTAATAACTGGCAAAGCGCCTATTACGCCCTCTAAAGGGCTTATGGCTTTTATCACGCTAATGTGATCCGATATTAACAAATTTCTTTTTGATGTACTGTCAAAATTTTGATTGAGCAGACTAATATGAGCATTTGCACCGATGATTTTACTTGTGAATTCTTCTTTGAACCCAAGCATCACTGCTTGCACAACTATTAAAGTGCCAACACCAAGAGTAACTCCAATCAATGCATACCAGGCTATTACTGATATTCCGCCATCCTTTCTTTTTGATCTGAGGTAACGCCAAGCTATTAACCACTCAAACCACGAGAAAGGTGCGTTTCCAGCATTTTTACTTTGATTAACCATATACAGCTTGTTACCTCACTCAAATCCTCGAAATTCTTCGATGCAATAGTCTACCACAGAGTTAATGGGAAGCTCTTTGACTGTTCTTGTAGACCTGCATCTTACTTCAATCATCCCCTCACGAATTCCTCTTGGCCCAACGGTAACTCTCAAAGGTATTCCTATCAAGTCCATCGTAGCAAATTTTGCCCCAGCTCTTTCCTCTCTATCATCATAGAGCGGGTCCAAACCCGCTGCAGTAATGCCAGTGTAAATTTGCTCACACACTTTATCAATTTCCGTATCTCCTTGCTTCAGATTTACAATTGCCACGTGAAAAGGTGTCACGGCTTTGGGCCAGACTATTCCATCCTCATCATGATGAGCCTCGATTAAGGCTCCAACAAGTCGTGATACACCGATACCATGGCTTCCCATTTCAACCAATTTTTTCGAGCCATCGGCCAATGTCACTGTTGCATCCATCGCCTCAGAGTATTTAGTCCCAAAATAAAAAATTTGACCGACTTCTATTCCGCGTGCTTCTACCTGTCGTTCCTCAGGAAGTTGATTAAACAGGCTAAGGTCGTGCGTTTCTTCAGTCCTAGCATAATTTTCAGTAAACCGATCAACAGTCCGCTGGAGTCCCCCCACGTCCTCATAGTCAACATACTCATTTCCCAACTTTATGTGTTGAGAGGCGCCATCATAAAATACTTTACTCTCCCCGGTCTTGGCCAAAACCAAAAATTCATGACTATAATCACCACCAATTGGTCCAGTATCAGCCCTCATTGGTATTGCCTGTAATCCCAATCTTTCGTATGTCTTCAGATAACTTACAAGATGCCGATTATAAGCGTTGATTGCCATGGGCCTATCAATATCAAAAGAATAACCATCCTTCATTAGAAACTCTCGCCCTCTCATTATTCCAAAACGCGGTCTCACCTCATCTCGAAATTTCCATTGAATATGGTAAAGTGTTTTGGGGAGTTCTTTATAGGACTTTATGAAAGACCTGAAAATGTCAGTTATTAGCTCCTCGTTTGTTGGACCGTAAAGCATTTCCCTTTCATGCCTATCGGTAATTCGAAGCATCTCTTTCCCATAATCCTCATATCGCCCACTCTCACGCCATAATTCTGCAGGCTGGATCGTCGGCATTAGCATTGGCAGATGACCTGCTTTTTGTTGTTCTTCATGAACAACTTTTTCAACTCTTTGAAGTACTTTCAAGCCGAGAGGTAACCAAGAGTAGATACCCGAGGCTGACTGCTTTATCATCCCACTTCGAAGCATCAGCTGATGGCTAACTATCTGTGCATCAGTTGGCACTTCTTTTGATATTGGTAAAAAGTAGTTGGTCAGCCGCATCTTAAACTCCTAATATCCCAACTGCTTTAACTTTTGATACAATTTCATAAAACCATACTTTCATTTTTATGATTATTAAATAAGTATTTCCAATTTATTAAGAGATAAGTAAAGAATATTTCATATTCATTCCATCAGCCAAAGCCTTTAGCCTTCTTTCAACTATTCCAGCAGCTAAATCCTTACCACTTTTTCTCAAATTTAAATACAAAGTTTTTTCTTTGATAAATATTTTACACTTCTTTAAGTTTACCGCGGAAGTGCCAGAAACCATAGCACCCAATCTCATTGCACGGCCAAGTATTATCGCTTCTTCAGCTCGACTTTCTCCAAGTATCAAAAGTGGAATTTTAAGACTTCTTGAAACATCCATTTTCTTGTATCTACTCATTAGAGCAAGAGCCAAAAAAATTCTTCCTTGATGGTTGATCCCCCCTAAGTTTGTTCTGGTGACAGTTTCAAAACTCATTTCTGCACGGTAGTCAGGATGGGCCTTCCAGGTCGTATCATGAAGGAGGCAAGCAGCTCGGTATAAACGAAGATCGTCTTTTGCTAAGTCCAAGAAAATTGGTAAAATCCAATCAAAAAGTTTTTCCCCAAACCCAGGAAATCTCGCACTTGAACGCTCTTGATAGCGACAAGCCTCGATCAGTGGATCCAATTTCCTAATTCGATCGGGCATTTGATAAAATAAAATACCCTCCCGAAGCCCGTAACTAGAAAAAAATATATTCGTCGGTTGGAGTACTCTGATCAATTCAATTAATACTCGTGCAGCCATTGGCAGAAGAAGTAACCTTTCAACAGACGAGTCAACTTTTGTGCTCAACTCAGTTACATCATGATTTAAAATCCAATTAGCAGTGCGTAAGGCCTGAGCAGAATTTAGTCCGTACTCGTGAAGAATTTTGAGGGGGTAGTTTGACAACGATATGTCTAACTTTGCGAACACACGGAAAGAACCTCCTACCAAATATAGGTTGGTAACAGGAGATTTAAGTCTCGAGCAGAGTTCCTCGACTGATCCATTAATGAATTCTTTCAGTTTTGCTTCTGACCCTTTGAATTCTGACAAACTGAGGACTCCGAGAGGACTAGTTGCACAATAGCCAACTATGCCGTCGGTCAAGTCAGCTATCTCAAGGGAACTCCCGCCGACATCACATACTAAACCAGACGCATCCGGCCACCCCAAGAGTACCCCATTGGCAGAAAATTGTGCCTCTTCTTTTCCTGAAGCCACATAAAGCGACAAATTTGTTTCAGCATTTACTCTATCTACAAAAGCACCACCATCAAAAGCATTCCGCACTGCTGCTGTGGCCACGCCAACCAATGCAGTTAGATTCATTTTTTTTGTTATTGCCACAAATCGTTTTATCGCCTTTATAGCTTCTTCCACACCAACTTCATTTAACTTGTTCTTTTGAAGAGTACCTTTTCCCAATCCGCACAACACTTTTTCATTAAAAAAATACGATGGAGATCTTGAGAAACCGTCGAAAACAACTAAACGAACAGAATTAGATCCAACATCTATAATACCAATTCTTCCAATTCTATTTCGTTTGAATACGTAATTCTTTGTGAGCAATATATCCATTAAATTTAAAATCCTGATTATTATGGCAATATTATCCGTTCGAGTGCATTAATCTTGGTACATCTTGCAGCCCTGCCCTTCCACGCCCAGACATCGAGGGGTTTTCCATAAAAAACTGATGGCAACTAAACCTCTCCGTTGAAGTGTGATCCTCATGACGTTGGTAAGAACCATCAGCCATCAAAACCCAGGAGTGGGCAGTATCGGACAAATTAGCTGCCATAATTTGTTCAAGGATCTGAGCATGAACTGTTTCATTCCGAATCTCCACCAACGATTCAACTCGCCTATTTAGATTTCTTCCCATCCAATCTGCAGAGGAAATATACACCTTCGCCTGTGAAGAAGGTAGAGGGGCTCCATTACCAAAGCAAACGATCCTAGAGTGCTCTAGAAACCGTCCAATCACTGATTTAACTCTAATGTTCTCTGACAAACTTTTTATACCAGGCCGAACCCCACAAATACCTCTAACAACGAGATCAATTTTTACGCCTGCACAACTCGCGCGATATAGAAGGTCAATAATTTCAGGATCTATCAACGAATTCACTTTTACCCAGACCATAGCAGATTTCCCATCAGCAGCGCTCTTAATTTCGCGATTAAAATTTTCAATCAAGGTTTCTTTCAAATTTAATGGAGATATTCTTAAGTTCTCTAAAGCTTCAGGTTCAACGTAGCCAGAGACATAATTAAAAACCTTGGTTGCATCTCTTCCCAACGCTGGATCTGAAGTAAATAGACTTAAATCAGTGTAAAATTTTGCTGTAATTGGATGATAATTTCCAGTTCCAAAATGGGAGTAGGTAACCAACTTCGAACCTTCCCGTCTAACCACTGTAGATAACTTTGCATGGGTCTTCCAATCAATGAAGCCATATATTACTTGAACACCTGCTCTTTCTAATGTTCGCGACTGTCTTATGTTTGCGGCCTCATCAAATCTAGCTTTAAGCTCGATTAAAGCAGTGACAGATTTACCTTCCTCAGCTGCCTCGCAAAGAGCTCTTACAATTGGACTGTCATTGCTTGTGCGGTATAGAGTTTGTCTTATCGACAGAACGTTTTGATCAGTAGCAGCTTGCTGAAGAAACCGAACAACAATATCAAAACTTTCATAAGGGTGATGCAACAATAAATCTTTCTGCCTGATTGCTGAAAAAATATCGCCATTATGATCTTCAACTCTTTCAGGCACTCTTGAAGTGAAAGGAGGCCAAAGTAGTTTTGGAAGTTCGGTTAAAACTAATTCTGACAAGTCTGCCATACCTACCATACCGTCAACCTTTATTACTTCCTCGGGAAGAACCCCAAGAGACCGCGATATAATATTTAAAAGATCGTTAGAAGTATCTGCGGTCACTTTCATTCGAATCACATCTCCACGTCTTCTACGTTTGAGAGCAGTTTCAAACTCCCTAACAAGATCTTCAGCCTCTTCCTCAAGTTCTAAATCGCTATCACGCAAAATTCTGAATGCCGATTTTCCTATCACGTCATAACCAGGAAATAGTTTATCAATAAACTGTTCTAACATTCGTTCTAACGGCAAAAATCTAATCAACCCTTTTGGTCCATCATCAATACGGTAAAAGCGTGAAATTTGACCAGGTACTGGCAACAAAGCTTCTAAGGCAAATCCATCAGACTTTCGTCTTAAACTTAATGCCAAAGCAAAACCACCGGACGGAATAAAAGGAAACGGATGCGCCGGATCAATCGCCAACGGAGTTAAAACTGGAAATACCTGTTCAAAGAAAACATTTTGAAGAAACTTATAGTCCTGCTTTGACAAATCATGGACTTCAAGAATTGCAATATTTGAACTTCGTAAATTTAGTAAAAGCTTCCGCCAAACTTTTTGCTGGTGATCTATTAGCAGTCGTGCTTCTTTTTCAATTAGTGATAATTGCTGGGTTGGAGATAAACCATCTGCACTGGGAAAAGAAATGTTTTCCTTGACCATTTCTCTTAATCCAGCAACTCTCACACTATAAAATTCATCTAAATTACTTGCAGAAATTGCTAAAAATCTCACTCGTTCCAGTATCGGAATTGACCCATTATCTGCTTCCTCCAGCACTCGCCAATTAAAAGAAATCCATGATAATTCTCTATTAAAAAATCTTTTAGAATCCTTGATATCAAACCTCAGCTTGCTCAAGCCGGCGAAGCTCTCAGCCTTGTAATTTAAAAAATCTGTGTTAGCCAATTAAATCGCTCCCTCTCTTTAAAAATTATAGTCATTACCCTTTCCACCCATGGCAATATCGTTATTTTGAAAATTTAAAATTTCCGAAGCCATTGGAATCGTAACATCGCGCTTTCGCTTTAATGTCAGCTGGTCTATTAGATCGACAAACTCACGAATTGACTGAAACGACCTATTAATTCTTTTAATTACAAATAGTACAAATTCTGGTGAAACTTTGAGTTGCTTGTCATCAAGCTGTTTTAACAAAATTGCGGTTATAAGTTCATCGTCTGGCGGCAACAGCTCTACCACGGCTACAGCCTTTAAACGAGAAATTAAATCTGGAAGTTTTAGTCCCCAAGATCCTAATTCCGATGAAGTTGTTATCATTAAATAACAGAGCGCACCCGATACAGAATTAAGCAAATGAAATAATTTTTCCTCAATTTGTATCTGATCTCCAGTGGCATAAGTTACCAAAATATCAATATTTTCAATTAATAAAGCTTTGTTCTCACTCAATCCTATAGCGTCAGCCTCACAAATATCAGTGATCGAAACTATCTTTGCTCCACTTTGTTTCACCCAAAAGTCAGCTAAATGTGATTTGCCACTGCCTGAAGGGCCTTTTAAAATTAATTTTCTTGTTGGCCATTCCTCCCACTTTTTTAATGAATTAACAGCTAACTCGTTTGCCTTGGAAATATAAAAATTTTCTAGGCCAACCTGGGCTCTTCTGTTCAAATTAAGGACTAATTGATCATTATTTTTATTCATTTTATTCCGGGTCCTTGAAAAAAGTATTATCAAGATATTGATAACTAAGCTCTCTCAGTAACACCGCGAATATTCCTGCTAAAGGTATTGCAAGTAGAATACCGGTGATGCCAGCAACAGTTCCACCTATCGAAATTGACAACATTATTGCAATAGGATGCAGTCTTACAGCGCTGCCAATCAACTTCGGTGTAAAAAAATTACTTTCCAAAAGTTGTCCCGCGATAAAAACAAGAGCAACATAAACGATAAATAGGGATGTATCCCAAAATTGATAAAGTGCCACGCTAACTGCAATAGCTGCTCCAAGTGCTGCACCAACGAACGGAATGAAAGAAATAAGACCAGCAAAAACGCCAATGAGCAGTCCATAACTTAATCCTAAAAATGAAAGAGCGACTGAATAAAAAATGGACAGAACGATACATATTATCAACTGGCCTCTGACAAATCCAGTTAATAGATTGTCGATTTTCACAGCCACGCCGTTAATTTCCGTGGAAACCTGGTCCGGTAAACTCCTGGCAGACTTTATTAATATTTTGTTCCAATCAACCAACAAATAGAAAGTAATGATGGGGATAACAAATATTAGAAGGATTAAATCCAACAATGCGAAAGCATAAAAAGTAAAGCCAGAAACAAAATTCAGTCCCTGTCTCTTCAAAACTTCGCCTGCATTTAATACTTCAGTTTCCAACGAAAAATTATTTTCAATAAACGTTGGTAGTAGGCGCTCTAATAATACCAAACAACGGTTATAAATTCTAGGAAAAGCTGATATCAACATCTCTGCCTGTTGAATGAAAATTGGAATAACAAGCAAAATAGATCCAACAATGCAACCAATGGCGAAAATTAAAATAATAATACCTGAAATTGGTCTTGATATACCCAAAGTCTCTAATCGATCAACGAGGGGAGCCAACAAATAAGCAAGAACCAAGGCACAAACATAAGGCGTAAGCACACTTGAAAAAATCAACGTGATTACAATAAAGGATAAAAATGCGAGGAACATCCAAAATATTGGGTTACGATAAACAGACATAGCGCTCTAACCATTCAAAAATTATACACTCACGAAAATTGTTCACTAATTAGTCTTTCCTCAAGCCCATGCCCAGGATCAAAAAGAAGCTTGTGCTTGATTTCCTTATTACTCTGGATCATTACCTTTAACACATTCGTTACCTCTACGCTATCAGCGACTGCCGATACTGGACGTTTATCCCAATCCAATGTTTCAAACAGAATTTGGGCTTTACTACTTAGAACTGCACCACGCCACCGCCTAGGCCGGTAAGCCGCCATAGCTGTTAAGGCTAGTATATCTGCATCAATCGGAAGAATTGGACCATGTGCGGAATAATTATATGCAGTTGAACCTGCAGGGGTTGACACTAATGCTCCATCACACACTAATTCTTTCATTCTTTCTTTTCCGTCAATTAAGACTCTCAACTTGGCTGCCTGAGAGCTTGACCTGATTAAAGACACTTCATTTATTGCAAGAGCAGTTTTTTTTGTTCCATCAAAGCAATAAGCTGTCATGGCTAACGGATTTATCACAGTTTCTTCTGCAGAAGTAAGCCTCTCGATTAAAAGGTTGCTCGAAAAATCGTTCATCAAAAATCCAATAGTCCCAAAATTCATTCCATAAACTGGTAGCGAAAGGTGCATTGTATCATGTAATGCTTGGAGCATAAAACCATCGCCTCCCAAGGCAACTATCACATGGGCTTCCTCCAATTTATAACTTCCATACTTATTCCGCAATTCTTTCGATGCTTCAACAGCGAGCAAATCATCCGAAGTCAAAAAACTAATCTTTATGTATGACATTCTCTTTTACTCCAAAAATAATAATCGATAGCGACGAAAATAAATTTGACGAATTTTACAAACTAAACTTAACGCCGTAAAAAGTATATTGCAAAGCTTGACGAATTAACAATAAAAAGACTACAATTTNGGTNTTTTNTGTCGNAANCNATNTTTTNTTAGAAAGTTNGCTAGGNNGTTTCGAANTAATACTTGAAAATATTGATTTAGATTTAGTTTGTNANAAGATNGAGAAAAANAANNNCGATTAAAAATTAATAAGCGAGNNGGAATTGAGATNAAATTNGGAGTNTGCCTTTGAANCTTATTAGGACAAATGACTTTTTTAGTGACAACTTGAGTAATAGAGACCCCGAGTTGTTTNTTTCTATAGAAAAAGAGCTCGGGCGACAGCGCGACGAGATTGAATTAATCGCTTCAGAAAATATTACTTCTTTGGCGGTGATGCAGGCTCAGGGCTCAGTAATGACTAATAAGTATGCGGAAGGCTATTCGGGTAGACGATACTACGGTGGATGCGAGTATGTAGATATAGCTGAGAATCTGGCTATAGAGAGAGCGTGCAAATTGTTCGAATGCGGCTATGCGAACGTTCAACCTAACTCAGGAAGTCAAGCAAACCAAGCTGTTTTCCTTGCTTTACTAAAACCNGGTGACACCTTCCTAGCAATGGATTTAAATTCCGGNGGACATCTAACTCATGGAGCCAAACCAAACCAGTCGGGAAAATGGTTCAACCCAGTNCACTACGGTGTAAGGAAAGATACGAATGAGATTGATTATGAACAGGTAGAAACGCTTGCAAAGGAGCATAAGCCAAAGCTTATCATAGCCGGAGGATCAGCTGTTCCCAGACAAATCAACTTTCAAAAATTCAAAGANATAGCCGATANNGTCGGAGCCTACTTGCATGTTGATATGGCACATTTTGCTGGTTTGGTGGCAGGAAAACANCACCCAAACCCGGTTAAGTTTGCTGATGTAGTTACTACGACTACTCACAAAACACTCCGAGGGCCAAGAGGTGGCATGATCTTGACAAATTCTGAAGAGTTAGCAAAGAAATTCAATTCTGCCGTTTTTCCTGGACTACAAGGCGGTCCCCTAATGCACGTTATTGCGGCTAAGGCCGTAGCTTTCTTGGAGGCACTTCAGCCGGAATTTAGTTTGTACCAAAAACAAGTTATAAACAATGCTCAATGTTTAGGNAAAGCCTTGATGGGTGGAGGGCTAGACTTAGTGACGANGGGAACAGACACTCATGTTCTCCTGGTNGATCTTAGACCGAAAAACGTGACGGGTCGAGATACTGAGAAAGCGCTTGGAAGAGCCAATATTACATGCAACAAAAATGGGATCCCTTTCGATCCTCAAAAACCAGCGGTTACTTCAGGCATACGATTAGGAACTCCCGCAGCCACAACCCGTGGTTTTGGCGAAGCTGAGTTCAAGAAAGTGGGCGAATGGATCGTAAAAGTTGTGGATGGTTTAGAAGAGTNTGGACCAGAAAACAACTCAANAATTGAAGAAGAGGTACAAAAGGAAGTAATCACAATGTGTCGTAACTTCCCAATTTATTCAACGCTTTAGATTTTTTATATAAAGCAATATGAAAAGTGTTAAATCGCTAATAAGTCTACATTGTTTGTTACTGAATTTACTTACATTAGGCGTACATAAAAACATAAAGCTCAGACGATTTAAAATGAGTATATTTTAAGTTGTCTTGTCTTTTAAAGGCTGTTCAATTTGAAAAGTTACCTTTATAAGGGTCAAAAGCAAGAAATAGTGGCCCTNGATGTCAGAAGAATTTTATAGAATTAAGCGGTTACCTCCATACATTTTTGCTGAAGTNAATAGGCTTAAGGCAGACTATCGAACTCAAGGAATTGATATAATTGATTTTGGCATGGGTAATCCTGATATGGATACTCCCAATCATATCGTAGACAAACTCGTTGAAACNATAAAGAAACCCAGAACTCATCGTTATTCATCATCAAAAGGTATTTATGGTCTTCGNAAGGCTCAGGCGCTGTATTACGAGAATAGATTTGGGGTTACGTTGGATCCCGAAAATGAAATAATTGCAACGCTTGGTTCAAAAGAAGGTTTAGCAAATCTCGCTATGGCCATAACAGCACCAGGCGACGTGATGCTGGTTCCAAACCCCTCCTACCCAATTCATCCATACGGTTTTATGATTGCAGGAGGAACTTTACGACATTTACCCACCCTNCATAATGGTATTTTTGATCCTGAGGAATACATGAGATCATTAGCTAGAGCAGTATCGCATTCTGTACCAAAACCAGTTGCAGTTGTGGTATCNTTCCCCTCAAACCCAACAGCTCAATTGTGCAANCTAAGTTTTTATGAAGAACTTGTTGATTTTGCAAGAAAAAATGAGCTNTGGTTATTNTCAGATCTTGCNTANGCCGAAATATATTTNGATGATAAGCCTCCNCCNTCCATCCTCCAAGTTGANGGAGCAAAACANGTGGCNGTTGAATTTACCTCNCTTTCAAAAACATTTTNAATGCCTGGATGGCGAATGGGTTTTGCAGTAGGAAATCAACGGTTAGTTGGAGCNCTAACGAGAATTAAATCTTACCTTGACTATGGCGCCTTTACACCTATNCAGGTTGCGGCAGCGACAGCTTTGAATGGTGAAACTAATTGCATTGATCAAGTTAGGAGCGTTTATCGGAGCCGTCGCGATACTTTGATTGAGTCAATGGATCGAATAGGCTGGGAGATTCCATCACCTCCCGCTACAATGTTTGCATGGGCACCATTACCAGAAAAATTTAAAGCAGTTGGNTCGATGGCATTTTCCAANATACTTTTGCAGGAGGCATCGGTGGCAGTNGCTCCAGGCATTGGTTTTGGTGAATANGGNGAGGGATACGTAAGATTAGGNCTTGTNGAAAATGAACATAGAATTCGACAAGCTAGCCGCAATTTAAAGCGGGTAATTANTAATGCNNATGATCTTATCACAAAATATAAAGAAAAAANTNCAGNAATNTCATAGGATTTATCAATGAGTAATAGAGNACTNAANATAGGTATCGCAGGGCTAGGCACTGTTGGTATTGGTATATTTAAAATTCTAGAAAGTAACAAAACGCTTCTCAGAAAGAAAACCGATGCTAACTTTAACATAAGGGCTGTTTCAGCAAAAAATAAAGATAAAATAAGGGACATCAATTTAGGCGGCACACAATGGACTGAGGACCCTGTCGATTTAGCGGAAATAGGTGATATTGACATTATAATAGAAGTAATGGGAGGGTCGTCAGACCCAGCAAAAGCTTTAGTTGAAAACGCTTTGCAGAATGGCAAGCATGTGGTAACTGCGAACAAAGCTTTATTGGCCACACATGGGCATTCGTTGGCAATGATAGCTGAAGAAAATAATGTTGCATTACGTTTTGAGGCGGCTGTTGCCGGCGGGATTCCAATAATCAAGGCATTAATTGAGGGCCTTGCATCAAATTCGATTTATCGAATTGCAGGTGTTCTAAATGGAACGTGTAATTATATACTGACTCGCATGGAAGCTACAGGAAATTCATATAAAAAAATATTCGAAGAAGCTGAAAGTCTGGGATATGTGGAAGCTAATCCTAAACTAGATGTTGGGGGAATTGACGCTGCGCAAAAATTAGCTCTTTTGTCTTCAATAGGTTTTCAGAACCAGATTGACTTTGAAAATATTGAAATTGAAGGAATTGAAAAAATATCACTGTTTGACATAGAAAATGCTAAAGAAATGGGATATCGAATTAAGCTTTTAGGTATTGCACAACTCACTGATCATGGACTTTACCAGGAAGTCCAGCCATGCCTCGTAAGAGAAGAGAGCGCAATTTCGAAGCTAGAGGGAGGCACAAATATGGTAATAGTTGATAGTGATTTTATTGGAAGAACATTTTTAAGTGGTCCCGGAGCAGGCCAAGGGCCCACAGCCTCTGCAATAGTATCAGATCTCATCGATGTTGCTAATAACAAAATTTCACCTGTGTTTGGCAGCTCTGCATCGACGCTCGAGAAAATAAAAAAAGGTACAAAAGGCATTAATCGGTGTTATTATCTAAGACTTTCTTTAGTAGATGAACCAGGTGCATTAGCTCAGGTAGCAACTGTTTTAGGAAATAACAAAATATCCATTGACCGAATGAGACAAAAAGCACACGATGGCAATGTCGCGCCTATCTTAATCGTAACGCATGAAACAACGTTCCAAAGCGTTAAAACAGCCCTTGCAGAAATTAAAGACTTGGATGTTTGTCTTCAAGCCCCAGTGAGCATTAAAATCGAAGAAATGTAGTGGTAAAATTCATAATGGAAACAAAAATAGAATTTAACGACCGGCTATTGTCACTAGGTCTTGCACGAGTATCAGAGGCAGCAGCAATAGCAGCTGCAAAGTTTATTGGTTCAGGAGACGAGAAAAAAGCTGATCAGGCAGCAGTGGACGCCATGAGAGCTCAGTTGAATTTGCTGGATATAAACGGAGTAGTTGTAATTGGTGAAGGAGAGAGAGATGAAGCGCCAATGCTCTACATCGGTGAAAAAGTTGGAACTGGATTGGGATCCGGAGCAGATATCGCTTTGGATCCATTGGAAGGGACAACCCTAACCGCAAAAAATATGCCTGACGCCCTGTCAGTCATAGCTATGGGTCCGAGGGGATCTATGCTTCATGCCCCGGATGTTTATATGGATAAATTAGCAATTGGTCCAAGTTATCCACAGGATTTAGTACACTTGGACATGACTCCAACCGAACGAGTTAGAGCATTAGCGAAGGCAAAAAATTGCGCAGTGAAAAATATAACAGTATGCGTTCTAGAGAGACCACGACATAACGAATTAATTGGTGAACTTAGGCAAGCTGGCGCAAGAATTAAATTGATAACTGATGGGGATGTGGCTGGAATTATTCATTGCGCCGAACCAGAGATAACCGGTGTAGATATGTTGATGGGTTTGGGCGGCGCGCCTGAGGGCGTGCTAGCAGCATCAGCTCTAAAATGCCTGGGTGGGCAAATTCAAGGCCGACTAGTTTTCAGAACTAATGACGAAAAAAAACGTGCTGAAAAAGCAGGTATTAAAGATTTAAATCAAATCTATAATCTCAATGACATGGTAACCGAGGAAGTGATATTTGCTGCAAGTGGAGTCACTAATGGCTCGATACTTAAAGGTACCCGAATAATTAATAATATGCTCGAAACAGAGACAATTCTCATGAGATCAAAAACTGGATCTATTCGAAGATTAACATGTAGACAAAAAGTCACCTGAGATCCAATGTCTGATGAATTTTTAGACGTCAAAAAATCTTTATCCGAACGAGCCTGGTTTGGTCCGTCGAAAGAGCAGGAGCGTATTGCCTCGGGCATAGTACAAGAATACGATATCTCCTCTTTGTCAGCTGTAATGCTTGTTAAAAGAGGAATTAAACCAAACGAATTAACTTCATTTTTATCACCAAAAATTAGAGACCTCATGCCAGATCCATATATACTTAAAGATATGGAAAAAGCCTCAAAACGTATTTTAGAGGCAGTGAAAAAAAAACAAGGAATTTGTATTTTTGCCGATTATGATGTCGATGGTACCACATCTGCATCTATGCTTCTCCTCTGGTTAAAACATTTTGAAATAATTCCTGAGATCTATATTCCAGACAGAGTAAAAGAAGGATATGGACCAAACCCAGTTGCAATGGAAATACTTTCTAAAAAGAATAAACTAATTATCTGTGTTGATTGCGGTACAAACTCACATGANTCAATTGAGATTGCTNATAAAAATGGTGCTGACGTTTTGGTTCTTGATCATCATATAGCAAGTGAAAAACTTCCACCTGCACTGGCAATAATTAATCCCAAACGCCACGATGAATCTGGTAAACTTGATTATCTTTGCGCTGCAGGCGTTGTTTTCCTTTTTTTAGTTGCCTTAAATAGACTTTTAAAAAAAAATAAAACTGCAGTTCCAGATCTAATCAATTTCCTTGATCTAGTATCGCTAGCTACCGTTGCAGACGTTGTACCTTTGGTTGGATTAAACCGAGCACTTGTTTTACAGGGACTTCGTATCCTGGCAAACCGGGNACGNCCTGGTCTGGTTGCCTTAATTGATCAAGCTAAAATTAAATCACGACTTACAAGTTATCATTTAGGTTACCTGTTAGCACCTCGAATCAATGCAGCAGGTCGGTTATCAGATGCAAAATTTGCAGTTAATCTTTTGACTGCAACATCTGACCTAGAGTCGAGTAAAATTGCGCGTGAGTTAAATGAATTGAATATCAAGCGCCGATCGCTCGAAGCTGATGCCCTTAATGAAGCAATTGCGCAAGTCGAAATCCAAGGGAGGGAGGAAGACAAAGTAATTTGGGTGTTTAGTGATCGTTGGCATCCTGGAGTTCTTGGAATTGTAGCTGCAAGATTAAAAGATAAATTTAGTGTTCCTTCAATAGTATTTTCACTCAACAAAGAAGGTATAGCAATCGGCTCGGCACGATCAGTTCCAAGTATCAATATCGGCTGTGAGATAAAAAAACTTGTGGACNCAGGGCTCCTATTATCTGGAGGGGGTCACCACATGGCAGCTGGGATTAAATCAAAAGAGAGCTTACTCGCTGAGGCAATGCGTATTTTAAGTGTGAATATACAGAACACTCAGTTAAGTAAAAAAGNCAAACNTGCAGTAGAAATTGATAGCCTCTTGACTGTAAAGGGGGTGACAATAGAAATTGTTGAAGAGATAAATTCTATCGGTCCTTTTGGAGCAGGCAACCCTCCACCAATTATTGCCATTGCAAATTGCCAAATAAATCATACTAAAATACTAAATGAAAAGCATATCAAATTCACATGCCAAGACACTACCGGAAAACGATTAGAGTCTATTTTTTTTAACGGAGCTGAAACAAAAGCGGGCCAAAGGCTATTGAGCAATGCTGGAGAAAACTTTCATCTATGCGGTACCTTAGAAATTAACGATTGGGGAGGATACCGTCGCGTAGTCTTTCAAGTACGAGATGTTGCTACAATTTAAATTTATTAGAATAAAGGGTTGCACGTATACTTAACTACCAGTAAAAGAAAGGTTCAAACTAATAGTTGCGCGCCCTTCGTCTATCGGTTAGGACGCCAGGTTTTCATCCTGGAAAGAGGAGTTCGATTCTCCTAGGGCGTACCATTTTACTTGAAACATCGCTCGTGATTGAGTGTCCANAAACAATATTAACTAAAGGTTCGATTTTTGGATCGATGACAGTATTGTAAACAAATTCCATACTTTGGCTTTAGCTAAAATTTTCTTTCTTAAGAAGAGCTTCAGATCATTAGTATTTATTTTAATGCAAATAATATTTGTCTGTTCGACTTAAATAAATAAAAAAAATTAAAGTAATAAGGTATACACCAAATCCTTTGATTGTTCTCACACTTAAAATAAAAATGTTTTACTGAACCGACTGGACTCCCATGCTTTCACTCTTCCAACCGTTAATTCCAGCTTCAACATTATAAACCTTAAAAAATAGTTCCTTGCTAGATAAATAGTCGGCCACAATCAAGGACCGTCTTCCACTCCGACAAATAATGATGAGCGGGTCATATCTCTTAACAGTCGTTTTAAGCTCTATTAACCATTTTTCTAAATTATATTTTCCGGCTGAGTCAAAAAAAGTAATTAGATGGCTATTTGGAATAATTCCTGTTTCCCTCCATTCAAATTCTTCCCTAATATCAACTATCGAAATACCCTCTAGCAGTAATGCTTTGAGTTTTTGATTATCAATATTCTCGACGTCCGCGTAAGCTGACACAGCTGAACATATAAAAATAAGTTTTCCAATAATAATCTTGGAAAGATTCCTTTTCGAAAAATTAAAAAAATTTATCAAATCAAAGTACCCATTTTTACCGCCGTATCAGCCATTCTATTGGAAAAACCCCATTCATTATCATACCATGAAAGAACACGAACCAGTCCATTCGATAAAACTTTAGTTTCTTGTGCAGCCAACGTTGAAGAAGCAGACCAATGATTAAAATCAATTGAGACCAACGATCTAGTTTCAAAACCCAAAATACCCTTTAAATCTCCATCAGACGCCCTTTTAATTGATTCATTAATTTTTCCTACACTAACCTTCTCTTCGGCTACAAATTTAAAATCAATGCATGAAACATTAGGTGTAGGAACCCGAATTGCTGAACCATCCAATTTGCCCTCAAGCTCTGGCAAAACAAGTGAAACTGCCTTTGCAGCTCCAGTTGAAGTCGGTATCATACTTATTGCTGAAGCTCGGCCTCTATAAAGATCCGTATGCATCGTATCTAGCGAAGGTTGATCTCCAGTATAACTATGAATCGTAGTCATATAGCCTGATTTTATTCCAAACGAATCATGTAAGACCTTTGCAACTGGTGCTAAGCAATTAGTTGTGCATGAAGCATTCGAAACAATATGATCACCCGCCGTTAAGTTCTCCTGATTTACCCCAAATACTATCGTTTTATCAGCACCAGATGATGGGGCAGAAACTAAAACACGTTTCGACCCATTTTTGAGATGCAGGGCAGCTTTGTCACGATCTGTAAAAAGACCTGTACACTCAAGAGCAACATCTATCTCCGACCACTTTAGCGAAGCTGGATCACGTTCTGCAGTAACTCTTATTCGTCCTCGACCCACATCTATCCCACCGTTATCAACCTTCACCGGAGAAGGAAATCTTCCATGAATACTGTCAAATTGTAAAAGATG